>DASZFP010000196.1:0-10642 GCA_035939615.1 Burkholderiaceae bacterium
CCGCGAACCGCGCCAGGTCGATCAGCGCGAATTCGTCGCCGCGGTCCGTGGCAGCGCCTCGCTGCACCACCCCTGGGTCTACGCCCCCGGCACGGCCGCTCAATTCCGCGCATACCTTGCGCGGCTGAAGGACCCGTCGAACTTCGGCTTCCTGGTCCGTCAGCGCAGCAGCGGAACGCTGGTGGGCGTCATCAATGTCTCCAACATCGTGTTCGGCTCGTTCCGCAGCGGGTATCTGGGTTACTACGCCTTTGCCGGATTCCAAGAGCAGGGCCTGATGCGGGAGGCGCTCCGGGCCACGATCCGGCACGCGTTCGGGACTCTGAAGCTGCACCGTCTGGAGGCCAACATTCAGCCGGGCAACGTGGCGTCCATCGCCCTGGCGCGTTCCTGCGGCTTCTCGAAAGAGGGATATTCGCCCCGGTACCTCAAAATCGGCGGCCGCTGGCGCGACCACGAGCGCTGGGCAATGGTCGCGGCCTAGGAGGCCGAGCGGCGGAAGGTTTTCTCCCTCTCCCGCGCAGCGGGATAGGGAGCACTACAGCGTCAGCGTCAGGCTCGACAGCAGCGCGCCCGGCACGCGGGTGGACTCGACCGAGCGCTGCCCGTAGGTGCTGCGGCTCTGGATCCATTCGCGCTCGCGCGTGAGCGCCTTGAGCTCGCTGCCCAGCATCCGGTAGATCGAGTCGTCGAAGCGCATCACGTTCAGCGGCGCCACGATGCGGCCGCCTTCGACCCAGAACGTGGCAAAGCGCGTCATCCCGGTGATCCGGCCCGAGGCGCGGTCCGAGTAATTCAGGTACCACAGGTTGCCGACCAGGATCCCTTTGTCCAGCGCCGCCAGCGCTTCGGCCATCGGCAGCGAGCCGCCGTCCAGGTCGGCTGACTGCATCGATTCTTCTTCGTTGGCGCCGTTGGGGGCGATGTCGTACTCCTTGGCCGTGCGCGCCGACACCAGCGCGCCGGCGTGGCGTCCGCCGTCGATCAGCGCAACCCGCGGCGGCCTGGGAAAGCCGCTGTCGTCGAACGACGGGCCCAGGCCTTCGGCCGTGTTTTCGCGCAGCGTGACCATGGGCGACAGCGTCGCCTCGGCGTCGACCAGCTTCTGCAGTGCGCTCTGGCGGGTGCGCTGGCTGCGCGCCGATACGCCGTCCCAGTTCAGCATCCCGATCAGTTCGTCGACCGCAGCCGGCGCCAGAAAGGCGCGATATTGACCCGGCTCGATCGCTCGCGGGCTCGCTGCCAGGAAGCCGAGCTCCTCGCGCGCCGACCGGATGCGCCGGGTCACTTCCTGCGCGCTCCATGTCTCGCTCGCGAAGGTCGACTTCACGGCCTTGTCGCCGCCCAGGTAGACCGACCAGTCCAGCTGAAAACTGTCGACCCGGTGCCAGTTGCGCTGGCCCAGCGAGTTGGCAAAGCCGCGGTAAACGGGCCCGCTGGCGAAGATGCCCACAAGATCGGCCCCGGCCGCCGCCGCGATCACGCAGTCGACCGCCTCTTCGGCCTCGGGCAGGCGGCCGCTGCGCTCCAGGTTCGAGCTCACCACGTCGGTCGCGTACAGCAGCAGCGGATCAGGCGGCACGGTGGCCAGATCCGAGCGCAGGGTCTGGATCGCGTCCGCGATCGCCGCGTGGTCGCCGGTCCGGTCGAAGGCGACCGTCAAGCTCGAATTCAGGCGCCGCCCCTGATCGATCAGCGTCAGGCGCAGCCAGGCCTGCGCCACGCTGCCGGCCTGACGCACGCGCGCCCGGTTGAATCGGACGAAATCGGAGGTCTCGCCGCAGAACGTGGCCAGCAATGTCTCGGTGCCACGCAGCTGGCCGTTCGCGTAGTCGGCGAGCTCGAAGAAGCGCTCCTTCATCTCAGCGCTCGGCTCCGAATACGGCCGCCGCCGAGAACTTGCAGGCGGGACTGGCGTGTCCCACCCGGATCAGCTGATTGGGTTCTCCCTTGCCGCAGAACGGCGAGCCCAGCACCTCGACGGTCGAGGCATCGCCCACCATCGCGAGCGAGCGCCAGAACGTCGCCGAGATGCCCCGGTAGTTCGGATTGCGCACCACCTCGGCCAGTTGGCCCGAGCGGATCCGCTGGCCCCATTCGCACCCGAACTGGAATTTGTTGCGCGAGTCGTCGATCGACCAGGATGCGTTGGTCTGCATCAGGATGCCATCGTCGATCGACGACACCATCTGCTCCAGCGTCGCCGAGCCCGGCTCCAGGTTCAGATTCGACATCCGGTCGATCGGCGGCCGATTCCAGCTGCTGGCGCGCGCGGTGGCCACGAATCCGTCCCAGCCCGCCTGCGCCAGGCGCCGCCGCGACAGCGCGCCTCCCAGCGGCTGCAGCAGGATGCCGTCGCGGATCAAATGGTGCCGCTGAGCCCGGCTGCCTTCGTCGTCGTAGGCGAAGGTGGCGAATTCCTCAGCGAGCGTCGGATCGTAGGTGACGTTCAGAAGCTGCGATCCGTACTGGTAGCTGCCGAACATCTCCGGCGTCACGAAGCTCGTTCCGGCGTAATTGCGCTCATCGCCCAGAATGCGGTCCAGCTCGAGCGGATGGCCGATCGATTCGTGGATCTGCAGCATCATCTGGTCCGGCATCAGCAGCACGTCGAACGTGCCGCTCGGGCAGTTCGGGGCCGACAGCAACTGCAGCGCCTGCTCCGCGGTGCGCCGCCCGGCGCCGCCGAACCCGCTTCGCTGCGCCACCTGTCGGGCCGTGCCCTGCTGGCACAGACCGTTGTAGCGGCCGCCCCAGGACCGCACCTGGGTGAGCTCGCCGTTGCTGGCCACCACGTGCAGCGAGGGAACCGCGTATTCGTGCTGCTGGAAGATCTGGTCTCCTCCGTCGGCCGCCAGCAACTGGCGCGAGCGGATCGTCCACAGGCTCGCCTGCCAATCGACGATCCGATCATCGAGGCGGCATTGTGCCGATTCCTCCCGCAGCAGCTCGATGCGTTCGGCCGGCGTCCAGTCCGGCTCGCTGACCACACCGTTGTGGAAGCGGCCGCCGGGCCGGGACAGACGAGGCGGCGCCTCGGCAAACACGCTGCGCCCGCGACTGCAGCGCGCCCATTGGATGGCCCGCTCGGCGGCCGCCCTCAGACCCGCCTCGCTCAGGTCGCTGGTGGCGGCATACCCGACGCCGTCGCCATCGACCGCCGTCACCATCGCACCCCGGTCGATCGAGCGCGCAACCGGCTCGGGCACATCGCGTCGGACCGACGTTGTCGTCGAGGACTCTTCGACGATCCGGATCGTGCACTGCTCGATCGGCGGCGCGACGCGCCGGAAACGGCGCGCAATCTCTTCCAGATCCGGCGACGTAGTCATCGGGGGCAGGCTCGCACGCGGGCGGGAAGGCCGCGTCGGCGAAAATGATACCGACAGACGGGTCTATATACTGCCCCTTCGCCTTAAGAAAAAGAATTTTGCTGACGCTGCTCTACATCTTTCTTGCAAACACGGTCTCCACGCTGATCTCGATCGGCCTGGCGGCGCTGCTGAGTTTTCGCTTGCTGTCCGGCGTGGTCGAAAAAATGGTGTCGATCGCCGCCGGCGTGCTGCTGGCCACGGCGCTGGTGCAACTGCTGCCGGAGGCGATGGAATCCGGTCTGGCGCCGGGCACGCTGGGCTGGGTGCTGACCGGCGGCATCGTGGGCTTCTTCATTCTCGAGAAGCTCACGCTGCTGCACCACACGCACCATCACGAAGGCGACGTGCATCATCATCCGCACGGGTACGACGCGCACGAAGCCGGTCGCGGCGCCTGGCCGATCCTGATCGGGGACGCATTCCACAATTTCGGTGACGGTGCGGTGATTGCAGCGGCGTTCCTGGTGGATCCGCGTGCGGGCCTGGTGACCGCCAGCGCCGTGTTCGCGCACGAGGTTCCGCACGAGATCGGCGACTTCATGATCCTTTTGAACGCCGGGTTGAGCCGCCGCCGCGCCTTCACCTTCATGCTGATTTCGGGCCTGTCGGCGGTGCTGGGAGGCGTGGCCGGATTCTTTCTGCTCGAGTCGTTCCACGCGCTGCTGCCGTACACGCTGCTGGTGGCGGCCGCCAGCTTCGTGTACATCGCTCTGTCGGACCTGCTGCCCGAGATGATGCGGCGCAAGCCGCTGAGGCAGTCGTTGCCCGAAGTGGCGCTGGTGCTGGCCGGCGTGGCGCTGGCCGGTTTGATTCGCGCGCTGGTCAAGGGCGGGTAGACGGTGCCGCGCTGCCGGCTGCGCGATCGACGGTCAGGCGCCGCCCGGTTCGCTGCCGACTGCGACCGGACGGGCTGGATCCGCGATCCACTGGCTCCACGAGCCCGGGTACAGCGCTGCGCCCGCAAGGCCGGCCCGCTGCATCGCCACCAGGTTGTGGCAGGCGGTGATGCCCGAGCCGCACTGCGAGATCACGTTGGCCACGGCATGCGCGCCGAGCAACTTGGTGAATTCGGAGCGCAACTGGTCGGCCGGTTTGAAGCGCCCGTCCGGCCCCACATTGGCCTGCCAGAAGCGGTTCACGGCGCCGGGGATATGGCCGGCGACCGGGTCGATCGTTTCGTTGTGACCCCCGTATCGATCGGGGGCGCGGGCGTCGATGATCAGCCAGCCCGCAGCGGCGCGGGCGGCCTGAACGGCATCGACATCGACGGCAGGCGCGAGCGAAGGCCCGCGCTCGAAACGGCTCGGCGCGATTCGGGGCTCTGCGGTCTCGAGGGTCAAGCCCGCATCCAGGGCGGCCTGCCATCCGCCGTCGAGCAGCGCGACGTTCTGATGCCCGAGCCAGCGGGCCAGCCACCAAAGCCGCGCCGCCAGGGAGCCCGCGTTGGCGTCATAGGCGACGATCTGCGTGTGCCGTTCGATGCCCCAGTGGCGGAAACATTCGACCAGCCGATCCGGCTCCGGCAGCGGGTGCCGGCCGGACCCCGGGGTCTTTGCACCGGACAAGTCCCGGTCCATGTGCGCAAAGACGGCCCCGGCAATGTGGCCTCTGGCGTACGCTTGCGGGCCTGCCTGCGGCTGTGAAAGATCGTGACGGCAGTCGACCACACGCCAGTCGGCCCTTCCCAAATTCACGCGTAGCGTATCTGCGTCCACCAGCGTATCGAATCGTTCGGATGTGCTCATCGGCTGGGGCTTGTGTGTGTAAACGCAACGCAATGGGTTGCTCGGGCGGGCGGATCGGGGCTATGAACTAAAATACCTTAAAAGGTGCCACGGCACCTGGCGGTGCAGCGCCAGGCGGCATCGGTCTTAAGACGAAATGATTTCACCTCTTCCCACAAATTCGGGCCGGGTCGAGGACCTGACGTTCGAGCAGGCGCTCGATCAGCTCGATCAGCTGGTGCGGCGCATGGAATCGGGTGAACTGGGGCTTGATGAATCGATTGCGGCGTATCGGCGCGGCGCGGAGCTGGCAAGGTTTTGCCAACGTCGGCTGGCCGACGCGGAGCAGCAAATCCAGAAGCTTGACGAAGACGTGTTGAACAACTTCTCACCAGACGAAATGCCGGGCACTGCAACGTGAGCGTCGCTTCCGTTTCGGCGCCTGCGGCCGGCACCCCTCACGTGACCGCGTTGTCCGACTGGATCGCGGCGTGCCAGGGCCGCTTCGAGCAGTTCGTCCAGACCTGCCTCGCCTCCGAGGAGCGCGAGCCGCGCCGGCTGCACGCGGCGATGCGCTACGCGGTTCTGAACGGCGGCAAGCGCGTGCGGCCGCTGCTGGTGTACGCGGCCGGCGAATTCAGCTCGGCGCCGGATGCGGCCCTCGATGCGATCGCCGCTGCGGTCGAACTGGTTCATGCCTACTCGCTGGTGCACGACGACATGCCGTGCATGGACGACGATGTGCTTCGACGCGGCAAGCCCACCGTGCACGTGGCGTTCGACGAAGCCACCGCGATGCTGACGGGCGACGCGCTGCAGGCCGAAGCGTTCGGGATCCTGGCCCGGGCGCCGGTTGCGCCGGAAATCTGCGTGGCGCTGATCCGCGAACTGGCGCAGGCCTCCGGCACCGCGGGGATGTGCGGCGGGCAGGCGATCGACCTGGCGGCGGTCGGCCGCGCGATGAGCGCAGCCGAGCTGGAAACGATGCACCGCATGAAAACCGGGGCGCTGCTGCGCGCCTCGGTCATGATGGGCATCACGGCCGGAGGCGCCACGGCGCGCGAGCGGGCCGCCCTTGAGCGCTATGCGGAAGCGATCGGACTGGCGTTCCAGATCGTGGACGATCTGCTCGACACCGTGGCCACCTCCGCTGAACTGGGCAAGACCGCTGGCAAGGACCTGCGGCAGAGCAAGCCGACTTACGTTTCGGTTCTGGGAGCCGAGGCGGCGCGGCGTTGGGCCGAGCGGCTGCGGACGGAGGCGCACGAGGCGCTGTCCGGACTGGGCCCGCAGCTCCAGGCCGCAACCGCACGGCTGAAGCAGCTGGCGGACCTCATCGTGCAACGCCGGAGCTGATCGTGTACAGCCTGCTGACGACCATCAACGACCCGAGCGAGCTTCGCCAGCTCGATCGCAGCCACCTGAAACAACTGGCCGAGGAGCTTCGCGCGTTCCTGCTCGAATCGGTCTCCAGGACCGGGGGGCACCTGAGCTCCAACCTGGGCACGGTCGAGCTGACGATCGCGCTGCACTACGTGTTCAACACGCCGGAAGACCGCATCGTGTGGGACGTGGGCCACCAGACCTACGCCCACAAGATCCTGACCGGCCGGCGCGAGGCGATGCGAACCCTGCGGCAGGCCAACGGCATTTCCGGCTTTCCGCGCCGCAGCGAGTCCGTCTACGACGCCTTCGGCACGGCCCACTCGTCCACCTCGATATCGGCGGCGCTGGGGATGGCGGTGGCGGCGCGCGACCGCGGCGAGAGCCGCCACTCGATCGCGGTGATCGGCGACGGGGCGATGTCGGCCGGCATGGCCTTCGAGGCGATGAACAACGCCGGCATCGCCGAGAACGTGCGGCTGCTGGTGGTGCTGAACGACAACGACATGTCGATCTCGCCGGCGGTGGGCGCGCTGAACCGTTACCTGGCGCGGCTGATGAGCGGCAAGTTCTACGCGGCCGCCAAGCAGGCCGGCCGCCAGGTGCTCAAGCACGTGCCGCCGATGCTGGAGCTGGCGCGCAAGCTGGAGGAACACGCCAAAGGCATGCTGGTTCCCGGCACCATGTTCGAGGAATTCGGGTTCAACTACATCGGACCGATCGACGGACACGACCTGGACTCGCTGGTGCCGACGCTGCAGAACATCCGCGGCCTGGCCGGAGCCCAGTTCCTGCACGTGGTCACGCGCAAGGGGCAGGGCTACAAGCTGGCCGAGGCCGATCCGGTGCTGTATCACGGCCCCTCGCCATTCGACCCGAAAATGGGGTTGCAGAAAGGCGCGCCGGGCAAGCCCACCTTCACGCAGGTCTTCGGCGACTGGCTGTGCGACATGGCGGCGGCCGACTCGCGCCTGGTCGGCATCACCCCGGCGATGCGCGAGGGCTCCGGCATGGTCCGCTTCGAGCGGCAGTTCCCGGATCGCTACTACGACGTGGGCATCGCCGAGCAGCACGCAGTCACCTTCGCGGCCGGTCTTGCCTGCGAGGGGCGCAAACCGGTGGTCGCCATTTACTCCACCTTCCTGCAGCGCGCCTACGACCAGCTGATCCACGACGTGGCGATCCAGAATCTGCCGGTGGTGTTCGCACTGGACCGGGGCGGGCTCGTCGGTGCCGACGGCGCCACTCACCACGGCGCCTTCGACCTGGCCTACCTGCGCTGCATCCCGAACATGGTGGTGATGGCGCCCAGCGACGAGAACGAGTGCCGCAAGATGCTGTCGACCGCCTTTTTACACGACGGACCGGCGGCCGTGCGCTATCCGCGCGGAGCCGGCGCCGGAGTGGCGGTCGAGCGGGGCCTGGAGGGTTTGCCGATCGGCCGCGGCGAAATCCGGCGCCACTCGCGCGCTCCTCGCGGTGCCCGCATTGCCATTCTCGCGTTCGGACCGGTGCTGTACGCGGCGCTGCGCGCCGCCGAGGCGCTCGATGCGACGGTGGCCAACATGCGGTTCGTCAAGCCCCTGGATTCCGACCTGCTGGCGCAGATCGCCCGGTCGCACGACGCCCTGGTCACGGTAGAGGAGAACACCGTGATGGGCGGCGCCGGCAGCGGCTGCGCTGAAACCCTGTCGAACCTGGCGATCGAGCGGCCGTTCCTGCACCTGGGCTTGCCGGACCGCTTCATCGACCACGGGGACCCGGCGGGGCTCAACGCGGCCGCGGGCCTGGATGCGGCCGGGCTGGAGCAGGCCGTGCGCGACCGTTTCGGAGCGCTGCTGTTCGAAGCGCGGCGCGTGAAATCGATCGCTTGATCCGTTTTCGGTGGGTGGGCTTGCCCTCCGAAGCGCGCACCGCGCGCGTAGGAGGGCTGCTGATACACCTGCGCGCGCGCTGGTGTATCAGCGCCGACGCGGCACGTCGGCCCAGACGTCCCGGTGCCGATTCGGACTCGAAAGGCGGCTGGATGCGTCGTAAATCGACGCCATGGTGCGTGCCGGGCGCTGCGGCGTGAGCCATCGGTGCACCCCGGCCAGCAACATCAGCTCCGACATCGCCTCCGGCGCGATCGGACATCCCGTGCCGTCGTCGAGCCAGAGCTTTTCGAAATACTGGTTCATCTCCGGATAGCCCCACAGCAGCGTGACCGCCTGCACGATCTCCGGATGCTGCGCCTCCAGTACCGACTGCTGATGCGCCGCCTTGTCCGCGCCGCCGCTGACGGCGCGCACGGCCCCGTGCGTCGCCGATGCGCCCTGCGAGGGGCGCGAGGCGGTCATCGGCCGGTAGTAAGGTTCGTGGCGCGGTTTCATCTTCAGCGTGAAGGGTAATCCAAACGAATGAGGCTTTGAAGCCGTAAACGTTTGATTGCTCTCTAATATTCCAGATGGGTGTCAGAAACGATTCAATACGGGCATTATACATACCAAATAAGCAGTATAAAGAAAAAAATTTGTTTCGATTCTGTGAAGTGGACCCGATCCGGGAATCATCTGAATGGATGACCGCCTGTACCCGAACGCCTCCCTTAAGGCCTTGAACGCCTTCGGGGTCGAAGCCAGCGCCGCTTATCTGGCCCCGGTTCGGCAGCAATCCGACCTGGAAGCGGTCCTGAGCGACCCGCGGGTGACCGGGCTGGCGCAGCTGGTGCTCGGCGCCGGCACCAACGTGCTGTTCGTGTCGGATTTTCCCGGACTGATCCTGCACGTGCAGTTGGCCGGACTGCGGGCGGCCGGCGAAACCGACCAGAGCTGGCTGTTCGAGGTGGGCGCTGGAATGGACTGGCACCACACAGTGCAGCATCTGCTGGGAACCGGGTTTGCCGGCCTGGAGAACCTGGCGCTGATCCCGGGCACGGTCGGCGCCGCGCCGGTCCAGAACATCGGGGCCTACGGACTGGAGCTGGCCGAGCGGCTGCACAGCGTGCAGGCGTGGGATTGCCCGCAGCGGTCGCTGGTGCAGATGAGCGTCGAGGAGTGCGGATTCGGCTACCGCGACAGCGCCTTCAAGCAGCGTTTCAAGGGCAGCCGCATCATCGTTTCGGTAACGCTGGCGCTGCCGAAGCGCTGGCAGCCGGTGCTCGGCTACGCCGAGCTGGAGCGCGAGCTGAAGGCGCGCTCGAGCGGGTCGCCCTCGCCGGCGGATATTTTCGAGGCGGTGTGCGCGATCCGCCGCCGCAAGCTGCCCGATCCCTCGCAGCTGGGCAATGCGGGCAGTTTCTTCAAGAACCCGATCGTGTCGCGCGAGCAGGGCGCCGACCTGCTCAACCGCTTTCCGTCGATGGTGAGCTATGCGCTGGCGGGCGCGCGCTTCAAGCTGGCTGCCGGCTGGCTGATCGAGGCCTGCGGGATGAAGGGCGCCCAGCGCGGCCGCGCTGCGGTGTACGACAAGCAGGCCCTGGTGTTGGTGAACCGGGGCGGGGCGAGCGGCCGCGAAATCCTCGAGCTTGCGCGCGAGGTGCAGCAGCGCGTGGCCGAGAAGTTCGGAGTCCTGCTGGAACCCGAGGCGGTGATCGTCTGAGGGCGGCCGCCGGCCGGTAAGATGCAGGACACGATGAGCCGCATCCTGCTGACCCTTCCCAAAGGCGAGCGCGTCGGCATCGCGTTTTCAGGCGGACTCGATACCTCGGCGGCGCTGGCGTGGATGCGGCACAAGGGCGCCGTCCCGTACGCCTATACGGCTGACCTGGCCCAGCCCGACGAGTCCGACTATCAGGACATCGCGCGTCGGGCCCGCCAGTACGGCGCCGAGATGGCGCGCCTGGTCGACTGCCGCGAGGCGCTGGTGCATGAGGGCCTGGTGGCGCTGCAGTGCGGGGCCTTCCACATCAGCACGGCGGGAAAGACGTACTTCAATACGACGCCGCTGGGTCGCGCCGTGACCGGCACGCTGCTGGTGAAGGCGATGCAGCAGGACGGCGTGGCGATCTGGGGCGACGGCTCCACCTACAAGGGCAACGACATCGAACGCTTCTACCGCTACGGGCTGCTCGCCAACCCGGCGCTGCGCATCTACAAGCCGTGGCTGGATCAGGATTTCGTGCGCGAGCTGGGCGGCCGCAAGGAAATGAGCGAGTGGCTGGCCGCCCACGGCCTGCCGTTC
>DASZFP010000197.1:0-2653 GCA_035939615.1 Burkholderiaceae bacterium
GCGATCCCGCCGAACCCGTCCGGCCGGGCGGCGGCCCAGTATTCCAGCCCGGATTTGCCGACATTCTTCATGTCAGCGCCCACGCAGAAGGCTCGCTCGCCGGCCCCGGTCAGCACCACGGCACGGATCTCGCGGTCGGCCTCCAGGCGTCGCCAGAATTCTGCTAGCACCGCTTCGGCGTCTCTATCGAGCGCGTTCAGCACCTCCGGCCGATCGATCGTGATGCGCGCGACGTGGTCCGCGATCTCGAGCCGCACGCTCATGCTACCACCCGGTCTGCCCGCAGTTCGGCGATTTCCTGGCGACTAAATCCAAATTCCACCAGGATTGCCTCGCCGTCCGCGCCCAGCGCTGGCGGAGTGTGGCGCAGCGTGAAGCCGCCGGACGAAAGATGCACCGGCGAGCCCACCAGACCCAGCGGTTCAGCCCCGTCCTGTCGCAGTACCATGCCGTTGACTTCGGTCTGTTTGTCGGCCAATGCCTCGCCGAGCCCCCTCACCGGGGCGCAGAGCAGGTCCCGCTCCTCCAGCCGCGCGATCCAGTGCGCAGTGCAGCTCGTGCGGATGCGGGCGCGCAGCACGTCGTGCAGTTCGATGCGGTTGTGCACGCATTTCTCAAACGTGTCGAAGCGTTCGTCCTGCGACAGGTCGTCAAGCCCGAGCGCCAGCGAGATTTCCCGCAAGGGATTGGCTTTGAAGGCGCCGACGATCACCAGCGCGCCATCGGTGGTTTCAAACGCGCCGGTATGCGGCATCGCTCCCCAGGAGAAATCCCGTCGGCGCATCAACCACATAGCGGCCTCCTGCATCTGCATCGCCAGCATGCTGTCATAGAGCGAGACTTCCACCTGCTGGCCCCGGCCGGTCCGCTCCCGTTGCAGCAGCGCCAGCAGGATCGCCTGTACGAGGTGCATCCCGGCCGAATAGTCCGCGAGCGCCGTGGGATAAATCGTCAATGGCTCGGACGGGTCGCATTTGCGCGCCATCACGCCGCTCATGGCCTGGGCCAACACGTCCTGTCCGCCCTTATGCGAATACGGACCATCGGTGCCGAAACCGGTGCCGAAGGCAAAGATGATGCGAGGGTTGATCTTTGACAGCGCCGCGTAACCCAGGCCCATTCGCTCCATCACGCCGGCCCGAAAATTGTTCACCACCACGTCGGCGCTCGCCACCAGCCGGTGCACAACCCTAAGCCCGGCCGGTGATTTCAGGTCCAGCGCGATGCTGCGCTTGTTGCGATTGAGGCTGCAGAACACCGGGTTGAGCGGCCCGGCCGGATCCTCGATCGAGCTGCGCGATAGATCGCCGGCCCCGATGCGCTCGATCTTGATGACGTCGGCGCCGTAGTCGCCGAGCATCTGCGTGCAGCACGGGCCAAGCATCACCTGGGTGAAGTCGATCACCTTGATGCCGGCGAGTGGCTGGGCATCGTGCTTGTGGTTCATTCAGTGCATCTCCAGCACACGGGCCTCGGCCGAAGGCTGATCGCCAGGATCGGCACCCTGCGCCCGCAATTTTCGTTGCAGCGCTGCCACATCGATGTCCCGGGCCCGGACACCGGAGGTCAGCGCCATCGCCGCCGCCGTGCCGGCAGCTTCACCCATTGCCATGCAGGGCGGGATCTCGCGCGAGATCTTCTGTGCCTGCGACGTCGCCGAGTAATGGCGGCCGGCGACCAGCAGCCCATCGACGCCCTTCGGCAACATCGCGCGATAAGGCGTGTAATAGTCACGGCCGCGGGCGATGCTGTCGGGGAAGTGCACGCGGCGGGTGACGTCGTCTTTGGTGACAACGTACTCGCCTTCCAGGAGACGGGTTTGGCGGATGCCCGTCTGCGGCGCGACGTCCACCACGTGACAGCGCGCAAAGCCCGGCAGGGTGGCGCGCACGTAGTCGACCAAAGCGTGAATCCGGCGCCGCCCCTCGAGCTCGGCTTCGGTCAGGTCTTCCACTCTCAACCCGTCCAGGCCGGTCATGTGCGGGCAGTTGCACCAAACGATGCCCGGCAGCGGTGTCTTCAGCCACCAGTAGTCCCAGCATCCGCCAATGATGCGTTTGGCCTCGCGGTCGATGGCGTGGAAGCGGTCCGGCTCGTCGAACTGGAAGCGTTCGGCTTCGTCGGTATCGACGCCGCCCAGGCGGAACACGGTGGTCACCATGTAGGCACCGCGGATGAACGGGGCACCGGCGCTGGCTGCCACATCCAAATCACCCGTGGCGTCGATCACCGCCGATCCCATGATCGCTTGGCGCCCGGCCTTGGTCTCCGTCACCACACCCTCGATGCGGCCATCCCGGACCAGCGCGTGCGAGAACCAGCTGTGCAGCCGCAGCTCCACGCCGGCCTCCCGCACCATCTCGTCAGAGACGCGTTTCCAGCCGTCCGGATCGAAAGCAACGGAATAGCAGATCGGGTGTGGCCGGGTGCGGGTGTTGAAATCGAACAAGCCCCAGCGTGACCACTTGCGGTACGCGGCGGGATCGTGCCCACGCTCCCGCTCCGGCGGATAGACCGCGAGCCCGTGTCGCTGCATGCGGTCGATCATCTCCTGGCAGATGCCGCGCACCGTGATCTCCGCGCCGGCGCACATGTCGTCCAGCACCAGCACCATGCCGCCCGAGGCAAGACCGCCGAGATACGGGTACCGCTC
>DASZFP010000198.1:0-11455 GCA_035939615.1 Burkholderiaceae bacterium
TGAGCGTGCGCTCGACCTGCGACAGGTAGCCGCGCGAGGGCATCACCTGCCGGCGCTGCGTCACTCCGCCGGAGGTCACCTCCACCGATGAGCCGATCGCGCTGCGATTGACCTTGCCGTTGCCCTCGAGGCGCACCCGCAGCCAGTGGTTGCCCGAAGCCTGGTCGTTGCGCAGCACGAGCGCGGGGCCGCCGACCTGTGTAACGACCAGGTCCAGGTCGCCGTTGCCATCCAGGTCCGCGTACACGGCGCCGCGGCCGACAATCGGCCTGGCCATTGCGCCGGTCTGCGCGGGTGGCACCTCGACAAAGCAATGCTGGCAGGCCGCGCCGCAATTCCAGAAAAGTTTCATCGGCTGCGCGTACTGCTGGCTGGCCTGGACCTTGTTGATCTGGTCCTCGATGTGCCCGTTGACGTGAACCAGGTCCAGCCGCCCGTCCAGGTCGTAGTCGAAGAACAGCACGCCGAAGGTCAGGTTCTGGCGCGTGGCGGCGCCGATGCCCTCCACGATGGCCAGGTCCTCGAAGCGCGGCTGCGCGCCGGCGCTGACATACAGAGCGGACATCTCGTTGGCGAAGTTGCCGATGTTGACGGCCAGGTCCCGGTCGTTGCGGTAGTAGGCGGCGTCGATTCCCATCGCTCCGCGGGCGTTGCCGTTGACGTCGTAGGCGACGCCGCTTTCCGTGCCCACTTCCTTGAAGGTGCCGTCGTGCTGATTCAGGAACAGGAAATTGCGAACCGTGTCGTTGGCGACCACCAGGTCCATCCAGCCGTCGCCTTTCAGATCGATCGGCAGCACGCCGAGCGACTTGCCCATTGGCTGGCCGGTGGCCGGATTGACGACCCGCAAGCCGGCCTTCTCGCTGACCTCGGTGAACGTGCCGTTGCCGTTGTTCCGGAACAGGCGTGGATACGAACCCTCGAACGAATTCGGCGGCCCATAAGCGCGCCCGATGCCCGTCATCCGGAAGTCCATCTGGCGGTCGATCTGCGGCGACCAGCGCACGTATCGGCAGACGAGCAGGTCCAGCAGCCCGTCGTTGTCGAAATCGAAGAAGGCCGCGCAAGTGTTCCAATCCTGCGGGCCCGACGCGATTCCGGCCCGGCGGGTGACGTCCTCGAAACGCCCGGTTCCGCCCAGGTTGCGCAGCAGACGGATTCCGCCCACGCCGGTGACGACGATGTCGTCGTAACCGTCGTTGTCGAAATCGCCGATGGCCACCCCCATGCCATACAGGCGGACCGACTCCAGTCCGGAGCCCGCGGTCGCGTCGTGAAAGTGGCCATGGCCGTCGTTGCGGTACAACTTCAGGGTCGGATAGCGGGGCTGCGCCGCCTTCCAGGGCCAGTTGCCCGAATCGACGAACAGCAGATCGGCGCGACCGTCGTTGGCCACGTCGATCACGGCCACGCCCCCGCCCATCGTTTCGGGCAGCAGCTTTTCCCCGTAGGCGCCGTTGTGATGAACGAAATCGATCCCAGAGGCCGCGGTGACGTCGGTAAAGTGCGCGGCCGGCGCGGCCACCGCGGCCGGCTCGGGCGCGGCCGGCGCCTGGACCCTGGTTTCGGTGAAGGTGGCAGCAGGATGCGGCCGGTGCGTTACGAAGTACAGCAGCAGGGCCGCCAGCGCGGCAGCCGCGATGATCCAGAGCGAGCGGCGGAACGCGACGCCGATGCGGCGGTCGTCCGCGTCAACGTAGTCATCGGACTGCGCGTCGGACTGCGTCTCAGCGGAGGGTGGCAGGCGATCGGTCACGGGCAGCGTTGGCGGCGACCGACACCGCCGGCTTCAGGATCGGGCCGACGTCGGCCAGGTAGCGCCCCTCGCGCTGCAACTCGTAGATCACCACGGCCTCGGCCGCGTGATTGGCGGCGGGATTGCGCGAGCGGTGCAGCGCAACCGTCGTGTCGCGGGCGTTGTCGTCCGGCTTGTAGCGCGCGTACAAGGCTCGTTCCTCGGCCGCGCGCTTCTCGTTGCCGAGTTCTGCGTGGATCAGCGCCAGGTTGTAGTGGGCCGCCAGGTCCTCCGAGTCCAGCGCAAGCGTCTTTTCGAACGTCGAGGCGGCCTGCCGCAGCAGCCGCTCGCGCTCGGCCCGCTGGTTCGGCCCGCGCTCCTGCTTGGCGCGCTCCATCAGCGTCTGGCCGAGCTCATCGAGCGCGATGTAGTCCTTGCCGAAGTCGAACTGGCGCTTGCGCGCCTCGGCGAAGTTCGTCGCGACCACGTCCTCGAAGTTGCGGATCGCATCGTCCAGCCGCCCGTTCTGCTTGTTGACCAGCCCGCTGAACCAGGTCACCGACCACGGATAGGCGGGCACGGGCGCGTTGGCGGCGCGCTGCAGCGACGCTGCCGCATCGTCCAGCCGCCCTTCGCGCAGCTGCACCCGCGCCAGGTTGAGCGCGCCATCGCCGCGTCCCAGCTTCTCGACTTGAGCAAACGCGGCTTCGGCCTGGCGCAGCTCCCCCCGGCCGCCCTTGCGGAGCAAGCCGATGCCGTAGTCGTTCCAGCGTTGCCAGGGATCGATGCGCGAGGGTGCAGCGACCGCCGCGATTGCGACGCCCTTGACCGGAAAGGTGATGCGGTCGCTCGCGAGCGTCACCACCGGCAGGGTGTCTTTGGCGCCGGGATCGCCCTGGAAGTACCTGACATAGGTCGCATCGAACTTCCGGTACTGCAGCCGCACTTCGACGTCGATCGGAGCTTTCAGCCCCGGCGGCACCGTGAACGCGAAATGCACGGTGTCGGCGGCGCCGGGCGGGATCTGGTTGTTGTACAGGGGCGTGAAGATATCCTGCGGATTGCGCCGGTCGATGCGGTTGCCGTTGCGATCGAGCATGTAGACGTTGACGAAGTGCGACCACGGGTCGACCGCTCCGTCGGCGTCCATCGCGCCGCTGCGTCCGACGACCCGGTCGCCGCTTTTGAGAACGACGTCCAGCCACAGCTCGTTGGAGTCCGCCGTGCCCTGGGTCAGCGGGTGCCCCAGCTTGAGCGTGCGGATCACCGTTTCGAGCAGGTAGCGCCGGCCGGGCTCGAGCACCGGGACGTCAGGCCCCAGCGGCGCCACCAGCTCTCCGTCGATGGTGCCGCCGGTTTTCAGGCCGAACAGATCCACCCGCACCGCCCCGTCGAGGAATCTCAGGTGCGCCTGATTCACCCAGCCCGGGTAGTTCAGCAGCTGGGGCAGTGCCGTGTTGGCGGCGGGAAACTGGTGATCGTGGATCTTCAGCAGCCTGGAGTCATCGAAGCGGCCCGCCCCGAAGTCGGCCGAGGCCGCCAGCGGCATGTGGCAGACGCTGCATCGGTGCGTGGCCGCCGGCGGGTAGTAGAACGACTGCGCGAAGTAGCCCGATACGCCGCTCAGGAAGTAGCTGTCGTAGTGGTTCTGCCCGCGCACCCATTTGTAGCGGTTCAGCTGCTCCGGTATGTGGACCTTGTGGCAGGTGGAGCAGAACTCGGGACTGCGATGAAGGTCCTTCAGGAAGGTCTTCTTGTGGAACGCGGGCTTGCTCTTGACCAGCTGGCGGTTCACCCACTTCAGGATCGGGTTGTGGCTGAAGGCGAAGGGGTAGTGCAACGGCTCCTCGATCGTGAAGTCGGCGTTGCCGCGGGTCGAGTTGATGTTCGTGATCGCGTGGCAGGTCGTGCAGGTGATGCCGGCGCCTGCCAGGACGTCCTGGCCGATGTCGTAGTTGGGGTCGTCGAACCGGGTGCTCTCGAAGGCGCCGGAGAAGAACGGCACCGGGTCGTGACAGCCCGCGCACCAGCGCGAGGCCTGCACGTTGCCGTCGCGTTGCATGCCGACGCGCCGGGTCTCGCGCACCGAGAACAGGTACGCCGGGTTGCTGAACGAGCTGAAGCGATGGGCGCTGTGGTCCCATTTCTCGTAGGTGTCGCTGTGACATTCCTTGCAATAGGAATCCATCATCAGCGTTGCCGCGGGAATGAAATTGCCGGTGGCGGTGCGGGCCAGCGAGGGCGCGTAATACCGGGCTGCGGAGGCCGGCCCCTTCTGGTTCCATTGCCTCGGGTCTTGCGCCTGGATCAGCAGCATCAGGCCGGCGAACGTCGCGGCGAACGCGGCCCAGCGCCACGCCAGCTTCCAGTTGATCCGCTTGCCGGCCAGCCGGTGCAGCACGTACAGCCACGCCAGCGCCAGCGGCGAGACCACGTGCACCCAGTAGGAGCCCTTGCGCAGCGCGGGTTCCTTCAGGTCGAAGAATCCCAGGCGAGTGAGCGCGATGCCCGAAACCAGCAGCACCAGCGCCGTGCAGAAGAGCGCGATTCCAGCGCTGACCGCGCGCCGGTTGGGGCGCTTGATCGCATTGCGGAAGTGCAGCGCACCGAACACGAGGACCGGAACGATGATCAGGAACCCGAGCACCAGGTGCAGCAGAAACACGATCTGGTAGAAGTAGTCCTGCAGCGTTTTGCCGGACGACCATTCGAATGCGGTGATCGTGCCGAGGTAGACCGAGTCGACCGCGAGCAGCGCGAACAGGGCAAAGACTGCGAGCAGCAGCTTCCTGAGGCGGGGACCGACGGCCGGAACGTAGCGGATCCTGGGACGGTCGCCTGCTCCTGGCGCGACGGGGTCTTGCGGTCCCATCCTGCTTTGCCTTTCCCGATGCCCGGACGCCGAAGGACCGCCTTACCGGCCCGAGGCAAACCGCGTGTTGTACTGGTTGTTGAGCCGGTCGCGGCGCGCAACATCCTTGCCGCTTACTGGAAGCGGACCGATCGTATCGCCGTCCCGGGTATAAAGGTCCATGTCCTTGGCCCAGCCGTGCGCCTCGAGCACGAAGCGCCTGGACCATCCCTGCGCCAGCGCAGGCAGCGCAGCGTCGAATTCGAGATGGAGTTGCTCTCCCGGCCCGATGATCGCCAACGCGTCATCATCGTCGGCGATGAGCTCGTCGACTCTTCCGAAAGCCGTATAAAACCCCGATTGTATTCGCGTGTCCCACAGCGGCGCGATTCGACTAAAGTCGTACGACGGCTGTCGCTGCCCACCGATGGATGGCCGCGGAAATCCCATCGGGCGCACCTCCGCCGTTGCCAGCGGCAGCGGGTGCTGTACGGCGGCTGTCGCCTCGGCCCACGCGACCGAAATGCGGTCCCAGTAGATTTCCTGGTTGGTGCTCAATCGAAGCGAGCGCGTTCCCGCGGGCAACCGCGGCAGGGGCACCGCCATCCGGCGCGGCGTGCCGGCGGGATAGCCGAACTCCTTGAGCAGCGTGCGCCAGCGGCCATCGGCCCCTTTGGCCTCCAGCGTCGGGGCGCGATAGTCCACGCCCGCCTGCCAGGCAGCGAACATCGTTTGCGAATACGGATACTCGATCCAGCCGTCGGCCACCAGCAGGGGCAGTCCCGGGGCGGCGTCCAGGTCGGTCGCGAATTCGAGCGTGAGCACGTGGTCGCGGGCCAATCGTCCGATGAAGCGCCCGTCGTGCGCCCCGGGGTCGGCGGCCTTCAGATCCGCATCGTGCAGCACGGCGGTGACGTTCTCGCCGCGGTCGTTGACCGCCTTGATCGGAAGCGCCTCGCGCCGGAAATACAGCGGATGGCCGGTCACCGCGGGACCCGCGACCGCCATGCGCTCGTCCAGAACGAGGTTCCAGCCCGGCGGCAGGTCGTGCGCGACCAGGCGCACGGAGTCGATGTAGGCCGCTTCCTCCATCGACTCGCCGATCTTGATCAAGTAGCGTCCGTTGCTGGGTTGAAGCGCCGCTGCTGGCAGCAGGAAATTCTCGCGCGGCCGCGGCGGCGCGTATTGCCCCGGGGCCAGCAGGTATCCGATGCCGCCGACACCCAGGATGTCGCTGATGAACTCGTATCGATCGCCGTTCCAGGCGAACACCAGCGGGCAACTGGACAACTGGCGCTGGGTCTCGGCAATCTTGTGCGATGTGGCGCCATCAAGAGCCAGCTCGGTCTGGAACACCCCGTCGGACCAGTCGATGCTCACATAATCGACGCCGGGGGCGCCGCCCAGGCCAAGGGCGATCGGCGTGAGACTCTGGCCGGGACCGGATGAGTCGCGCAGACTGTCGCGTACCACCCAGCGGCCTTCGATGCGGGCCGCGACGCGTGCGCCGATGCCCGAGGCGTTCGAGCGTGTGGAGGTCGCCTTTTCTTCGCGGCCGCTCAACGTGAGCAGGGCGTAACCGAACCGGCCCGCACCGGGCCGGAGCAGCGTAACCGAGCCGTCGCCGTGGTGAACGAGCAGGGCCGGGCCTTTCTGGTCGAGCGTGGCGATTGTCCACGCGGTCATCGTTTCGTCGGCCAGGGTCAACCGATGTTCGGCCGTCGTACCCGCAAGGCGCCAGACCGACACGCCATGGCCCGAAGTGACCAGGATCTCGGGCCGTCCGTCGCCATCCACATCGGCGGCGGCGAGTTGCGCGCGGGCGCCCGTGGGCGGCGGTTCCGATTCCGGGATGATCGTGGTCGCAGCCCAGGAGCCATCGCCTGCCTTGGACCAGCGGCGCACCGCGAACCGCGGTGTCAACGTCAGCAGATCCGGCTCTCCGCGGGCTTCCAGATCGGCCGCCACGACCGCCAGCGCCGGCTCGGCGACGAAGGCATCGAAGCCGCGCGCGCTTTTCCAGTCCCACAGGCCGTCCTGCTCCAGCACTTCGTGGGGCCCGTTGCCGTGAAGCACGATCAGCGCCAATCGGCGGCCATTGTCCAGATCGGTCGCCAGCGACTGGATCGCATCATCGGTCCGGGCGGGTCGCGGCAAGCGATCCGTCAACGCACGGAATGTGCCGTCGCCGTTGTTCGACAGCACCACGCGCTCGCCCGCGCGCGTCACCACGAAAAGATCGACGCTGCCGTCGTTGTCCGCATCGAAGATCTGGCAGTCCCGGGCCTCGCCCAGGCGCTTCAGCGCCGGAACCTCCACGGCGGTCCAGTGGCCGGCGGGCGCCTGCCGCACCAGCAGCGGCGAAGCACCCGCGCGGCACAGCAGCACGTCGGTGAGGCCGTCGTTGTCGATATCGCCCCAGGCGGCGAATTCGACGTCGCCGAACGCGGCCAGCGGATGCTCCGGATGGGGTTCGAATCGATCGCCCCTTCGCAGCAGCACCTGGCTGCGGCCGCCGCGCCCCCCTGGAAGGAACAGGTCGATCTGTCCGTCCCCATCGATGTCCGCCGCCGAGGCGACCGGCCGCGTCGCGGGCGCCGGCCCGGTGCGCAGAGGCTCCGGCTCGGCGAACAGGGCCCCGCTCGGGGCCGGCGAGCGGCTTTCGGCTCGCACCGCGTTGATGACCTCGGACTTGGGGCCCATCCGCGTGTACTTGAACTCCGCCAGGCGCGCCAGGGGGTTGTTCCGAAGCCGCTGGAACCGCTCCACGCGCGCGGCGGCCTCGGCGCTGCGGCCCAGGCGGGCCAGCGCCTGCGAGGCGCCGTACTGGGCGCTTCGCAGTCGCGAATCCAGGGCGAGGGCGGCGTCGAACAGCGCGAGCGCTTCCTCGGCACGCCCCTGGGCCAACACCGATTGGGCCAGGAAATACTTCGCGTAGGCGTCCTTCGGGTCGCCGTCCACGACCCGGCGCAGCAATGGCTCGGCCTGGCTGGGCGGTTGAGCGCGAAGCGTCATCAACCCGAGCAGATAAAGTGCCCGCAGATCGTCGGGTCGGTCCTTCAGCAGCGCGCGCGCCTGCTCGCTCGCGGCCGCTTCGTCGCCCGGCTTTTGCCGGTTCAGGGTTGCCACCGCCAGGTCCAGGCGCGCCTCGTACCAATCGGGGTGATGTGAAGCGAGGGCCGCGAACACATCGTGTGCGGCCGCGAAATCGAACTGACCCATCAGGCCCACGCCGCGATCCATCTGGCTCAGCTCGGCGGGACTGGGCGGGCTGGACACCTCGCTGCGGCGGCATCCGCTCAGCACCAGCGCCAGCGCGGCGAGGATCAGCGCGCCCCTATTTCGGCAGCTTGCGCTTGGCATCGCGGATCCGCTTTTCGATCCGGGACTTCTCGATCGGCTTGTGTCCGGCGGCAGGCAGCCACGTGCGGCGCAGGTAGCCGTGCACCTCGCTGCGCAAGTGCGCCCGCATGTCGTGGCCGACGCGACGCGCACGTTCGGCCCGCAGGGCGGCGACATCGATCGGCGCGACGACGACCTTCTCGCCCGGCCCGGGATCGGCCTGCGCGAGGATCCGGCCGTCGTAGTCGACCACCATGCTGCCGCCGGGCCAGCTGAAGGGCGGGTAGTTGCTGAACTGCGCCCCCTGGTTCGCCGCGACCACGTAGGCGGTGTTTTCGGCTGCGCGAGCCCGGTTGAACAGCGTCCACCAGTCCAGGGGTGGCGTGGCCCCCCATGGATCCATGTAGGCCGACACGCGCACCAGGATCTCGGCCCCGTTGAACGCGAGCTGGCGAATCGTTTCGGGAAACAGCCAGTCGTAGCAGATGGCCGCGCCGATCCGGCCGAGCTCGGTGTCGGCGACCGGAAACGGATCCTGGTTGTATCCGGGCAGATCGTGCGGGCTCGCGTGCAATTCCCAGGGTATCCAGGGATTGACCTTGCGATACTTGAGCAGGATCCCTTTGGGTCCGATCAATACGGTAGTGTTGAACACGGACTCGGGCCAGTCCGGATCGGACTCGAGGAAGCTTCCGGTCTGGATGTAGCAGCCGTACTTGCGCGCCAGGCGCTGGTAGGCCGTGGTGTGTTCATTGGGCACCGGCACGGCCAGGTGCTTGCGCAGAAGGGGCACCGTCTCGTAGATCGGAGCGGCATGCGCGAACTCGGGAAAGGCGAGCAGGCGCACGTCGAAAAATGGCTCGTAGCCGACGATCGTCTGCTCGATCATCGCGCACATGCGCTGGGTGTGCGACGCGATTTCCGTCCGCGTCTTCGGATTCGAAAAATCGGTCTGGCAGGCGGCTGCGTAGAAGCCCATCGCGTTCGTGCGGGTTCGTCTTGTGTTCTTCAGTGGTCGACCACCGACACGATCGACATCACGCGCCAGCGGCCGCCGATCTGTTCGGCGATCACCCCCAACGTATCGTAGGGAACGTGGCGGAATTTGACCACGGCGACGGCCCTGGCCGCGCTGCCGTCCGGTGCCACCGCAGTGCTCACGAAAAACGGCACCAGCGGCGATACGTCCTCGACCGCCCGCGGCAGCAACGGAAAGAACGCGGCCGACGGCGGATCGTAGACCGCATAGGCCTTGCGATCCTTGCCGATCGCATCGAGCACCGAACGCTGCGCAACCGTGAGCGCCTGCGGCGCGTGGGCGATCTCGGCGACCCGGCCGTGGTCCCGCAGGCGCCATACTTTCAGGCGGGCGACGAGCTCCGCCTTTGTGACCGGCGGCAGCGATCCGGCCGGCCGCTTTGCGGTGCCGGAGCCGAAGTCGGGTCCGAACGCCGATGCCAGCGCGTCGAAGTCGTTGGTGGCGACCCACTGGGCGAAGAATCGATTGAAAAAATCGAGCAGGGCCGCGTCCACCGCGTGCTGCCTCGATTGCGGCGTGGCGAGCGGCGGCAGCTTGCGCCCGGGCCATGTCAGGTCGAACGGCTGGGCGCCGTCTCTCAAGCTGATGCCTTCCAGGAACGACGCGTCGCTGATGCCGTGGGAGGCGAACCAGCGTTTCTTTTCGGTCTTGGTCGAGGCCTTGATGAATCCGTCCAGTGACGGGACGATCTGCTCCCACTTGTGCGCGGTCCGCGGTGTCGTCGACAACGGCGGGTACTGGGTCAGCACGTCGTAGACGGCCCTGGCCATCGCGGCGGTATCGCCGGGCCAGGCCATCGTCAGATCGGCCTTGTGCGAATTCCAGCCTCCGCGCGCGGCTGGATGTGCCCACGCCCGGGCACGATCGCAGGCAAACACGCCGTCCGCCGGTTGCGGTATGGCGGCAATTCCCTGGTGCGACCAGGAGTCCTGCAGGATATGCAGCGCCTCGCCGAGTTTGAACAGCATGTAGTTGGCCTGGCCGGCCGGGACCTTGACCACACTGAGCGCGGCCGCCTTCGCGGCGTCACTGCCTGCGACGACCGCCCGCGCTTCCGGCGCACCGGGCAACGGGCCGGCGGACGGATAGTGACGTTCCCCCGCCAGCCTGGACCTGAGGTCGTCGGTGGCGACGCATGCGTACGCAAGAACCGGCCCGACGTACTGCATGTCACCCGAATCGACGCGCTGATCACCGGTGGCGATGGTCCGGGCCGACTCTTCGTCGAAGCCCGCCTGCAGTGCCAGCCACTGCGTCAATCCGAAGTGCACGTCGCTTTCGAAGCCGGACGAGCCCGTTGCTGCGAACGCAAGCACGGCAGCCACAAAAAATTGCGCGGAATTCATCACCCCTCCGCGCGTGATCGTACCTGACGCAAGTCCGGGACCCGAAAGGCTATGCGGCCGTAAGGCTGATGCGCGCGTGCGTATTCGAACTCGACCTTGGCCCGGTCCTTGACAGCGGTGGCAGTTGCTGCCCTATTGCCGCGATACCCGGCGGTGGTCGGACCACTCGCTCGTGCGCATTCGACCTTCGTCTACTTTACATAACCGGAGGTACCGCATAGCCTGCGCGCAGCACGGCGCCGAGTGCTTGGGCGGCGCTCGTGCGCAAAGAACATAAGAAATTTGGGCGAAGGGGCGGACAGCGCCCCTCAAGGAGAAATCTTATGGAACCAGGACCGTTGCGCGGCGGGTACCGCACTCCGCTGCAGTTCGCGCTCGTCGCATTTTCGTGCGTTGCCCTATCGGCTTTCAGCGGCGGATCCGCCGGCGACGAGCAGGAGGACGAATCGCCGGCTCGGCTCGTCGTGCCCAAGGCCACGTGCGGCGCCGATGATCACCCCGAGACCGCGCTGCAGGGCCAGGTGCCGGCGGCGCTGCGCGCAGCCGGCTTTCAGGGGTTCAACTGCAACCTGCAGCTGGTCGGCCAGAGCCGGGGCGATGGCGCCAACTGGCAGTCGACCGAATTCCGCGACGAGCAGCATCACATCTGCGCGTACCACGGCACCTCGTTCAGCACGACCAACCGCACGCATCTGGGGGTGCCGGTGCTCGACGTCACCGATCCGCACGACCCCACTCCCGCCGGGTATCTGACGACCACCTCGATGCTGGATCCGTGGGAATCGCTGAAGGTGAACGAGCGGCGCCAGTTGCTCGCTGCGGACAACGGCCACAATGGCGGCGGTGGCCCCGAGGTCGACATCTACGACATCTCGGGCGATTGCCGCGCGCCGCAGCTGCTGGCGACGGTGGCAGTGGGCAAGGCCGATGGCAGCACGGGCCTTGCGCACCCGGTGATTGGCCACGAAGGCTCGTGGGCGCCGGACGGCCTCACGTACTACGGCGGCGACCTGCGCAATGCCCAGTACTACGCGGTCGACACGGCCGATCCGACGCGCCCCAGCCTGATCGCGGCCTGGGTTCCCGGTATCGCGAACGTGCACGGTCTGTCGATCAGCGACGACGGCAAGCGCGGCTACTTC
>DASZFP010000199.1:0-7674 GCA_035939615.1 Burkholderiaceae bacterium
ACTCGGCCCGCAGGTCGCAGGGCCTGCCGGTGGCGGCACCCGGGCTGCACATGTCCTTCACCGGCAATCCGGGTACCGGCAAGACGACCGTTGCTTTGAAGATGGCCTCGATCCTGCACCGGCTCGGCTACTCGCGCAAAGGCCATCTGGTGGCCGTGACCCGGGACGACCTGGTGGGGCAGTACATCGGGCACACCGCCCCGAAGACGCGCGAGGTGCTCAAGCGCGCCATGGGAGGCGTGCTGTTCATCGACGAAGCCTATTACCTGTACCGCCCCGAAAACGAGCGCGACTACGGCCAGGAAGCGATCGAGATCCTGCTGCAGGTGATGGAGAATCAGCGCGAAGACCTGGTCGTGATCCTGGCCGGTTACAAGGACCGGATGGCCCGGTTCTTCGAGTCCAATCCGGGGCTTTCGTCCCGCATCGCACACCACATCGATTTTCCCGACTACAGCGGCGAGGAGCTGATGCGGATCGCCGACCTGATGCTGCAGCAGATGGGCTACCGCTTCGACGATGCAGCCCGCGCCGCCTTCGGCCAGTACCTGAAGGCGCGCATGAAGCAGGCGCATTTTGCCAACGCGCGCAGCGTGCGCAATGCGCTGGATCGGGCCAGGTTGCGGCATGCGAGCCGCCTGTTCGGCGCGATCGCCGGCGCCGACCGCGACGCCCTGTCCACGATCTCGGCGCAGGACATCCTGGCCAGCCGCGTACTGCAGGCGGCCGAAGACGGAGCGCACCACACATGATGAGCCCGAACATCACGCTGACGCAGTACCTGATCGAGCAGCGGCGCCGCTTTCCGCAGGCCACCGGGTCGTTCAACAGCGTGATACTGGCCGTGGCGCTCGCCTGCAAGGCGCTGTCGCGCAAGGTCGCCTACGGCGCACTGGCCGGACTGCATGGGCCCGCCGGCGCCGTCAACGTGCAGGGGGAAACCCAGCACCAGCTCGATGTGCTGGCCAACGAGACGTTCGTGCACTGCCTGCGATGGGGCGGCTACGTGCGGGGGATGCTGTCGGAGGAGATGGACGATCCCTGGCTGTCGAGCGCATCCGAGGACACGGGCGACTATTTGCTGGCGCTGGATCCGCTGGATGGCTCGTCCAATATCGACGTGAACCTGTCGGTGGGGAGCATCTTTTCGGTGCTGCGAGCCCCCGATGGTGCACGGCCCGCCTGCGCCGACGATTTTCTGCAGCCCGGCCATCGGCAGGTCGCCGCCGGCTACGCGCTGTACGGCCCCTCGACCATGTTCGTACTGACGGTCGGACACGGCACGCACGGCTTCACGCTCAACCCCGAGCTGGGCGAATTCCTGCTGACCCATCCCGACCTGAGCGTGCCCGAGGAGACCCACGAGTTCGCGATCAACGCTTCCAACAGCCGCTTCTGGGAGCCGCCGATCCGCCGCTACGTGGAGGAGTGCCTGGCCGGCAAGAACGGCCCGCGCCAGAAGGACTTCAACATGCGCTGGATCGCCTCGATGGTGGCCGACGCGCACCGGATCCTGACGCGGGGGGGCGTGTTCATGTATCCGCGCGACACCCGGGACCCGTCGCGGCCGGGCCGCTTGCGGCTGCTGTACGAGTGCAATCCGGTCGGGATGCTGATTGAGCAGGCCGGCGGCCGCGCCAGCACCGGGGAGGGTCCGATCCTGCAGGTCGCGCCGCTGGCGCCGCATCAACGCATCGGGTTCGTGTTCGGCTCCAAGGGCGAGGTCGAGCGGATCGAGCGCTATCACCGGGAAAAGCCGGACGAGCGCGAGCCCGATACGCCGCTGTTCAACATGCGGGGCCTGTTTCGAAGCCTGGTCTAGGGGGAGCGATACCATGTCGGAGAAGCATCCGATCATCGCGATCACCGGCTCGTCGGGGGCCGGCACCACGTCGGTGACGCGCACCTTCGAGAAGATCTTCCGTCGCGAGAGCGTGCGCGCGGCGGTGGTCGAAGGCGACAGCTTTCATCGCTACGACCGCAAGGAAATGCGCGGCGTGATGCTGGAAAAAGAAAAGGCCGGCAGCCGCGATTTCAGCCACTTTGGACCGGAGGCGAACCTGTTCGGCGAGCTGGAGGCGCTGTTCCACCAGTACAGCGAAAGCGGCCATGGGCGCCTGCGCAAGTATCTGCACAACGACGAGGAGGCCGCTCCCTACGGACAGGAGCCCGGGACCTTCACCCCGTGGGAGACGCTGGAGCGGGAAACCGACCTGCTGTTCTACGAGGGGCTGCACGGTGCAGTGGTCACCGACACGGTCAACGTGGCCCGCTTCCCGGACCTGCTGATCGGCGTGGTGCCGGTGATCAACCTGGAGTGGATCCAGAAGATTCATCGCGACAAGGCCACGCGCGGCTATTCGACCGAGGCAGTGACCGACGTGATCCTGCGGCGCATGCCCGATTACGTGCACTACATCTGCCCGCAGTTCACGCGCACGCACGTGAACTTCCAGCGCGTCCCCGCGGTGGACACGTCCGATCCGTTCGTGGCTCGGGACATCCCGACCGCGGACGAAAGCTTCCTGGTGATCCGCTTCGCCAATCCGAAAGGGATCGATTTTCAGTATCTACTGGCGATGCTGCACGACTCGTTCATGTCACGGCCCAACACGATCGTCGCCCCCGGCGGCAAGATGGAGCTGGCCATGCAGCTGGTCTTCACGCCGTTCATCTGGCGGATCATGGACCGCCGCAGGAAGGCCCTGGCGGCACGATAGCGTTACGGCGCGCTGCATCCAGGATGCTAAGGTAGCGGCCGCTCCGATCGCTATGGATCGCCCGATCGCTCCTCGCCGCGAAGCGGGAAAGGGGCGGGGGTGAGGGTGATTGCCCATGGACAACTCTCGTCGCGACTTCGTAAGTGCCGGCAGCCTGCTTGCCGCGCTGATCGCCGTCGGCTCGAAGGCTGCCGATCTGGCGCAGTCGCCCTCAAACCCATGGAACCAGGCCGCGTTCGAGGCCAAGACGGTCGCCGACGCCTTGAAGTCGCTGGGCATTCCGGTCGCGCAGGGCGGCGGCGAGGTGAATCTGACGGTACCCGAAATCGCCGAGGACGGCGCCGTCGTGCCGGTGATCGTTCGCTGCCGCGCCGCCGGCACGCGCGAGCTGCACATCCTGGTCGACAAGAATCCGTTCTCGCTGGCCGCCAGCTTTTTTCTTCCGGACGGAACGGACGCCTTCGTATCGACGCGGATCCGGATGAACGAGACCTCCAATGTGATCGTGCTGGCGGTCACGGACAAGCAGACCTACCTGGCCCGCAAGCAGATCAAGGTCACGATCGGAGGCTGCGGTGGCTGACCCGATGAAGATCCGGGCGGTGATGCAATCCGGCCGCGTCGAAGTCAAGATCCTGATGTCGCACCAGGAGGAGACCGGGCTGCGCAAGGGCGCCGACGGCGAACTCGTCCCGGCGCATTTCATCTCGAACGTTTCGGTGTCGCACGCCGGCCGCGAGGTGCTGCGCGTCCAATGGGGCCGAGCGATATCGAAGAACCCGTTCCTGCAGTTCGCATTCCGCGGCGCCGCCCGCGGTGACGAGCTGACCGTCACCTGGATCGACAATCTGGGCGACACCCGCACCGACCGCATCACGATCGCGTAATGAAGCCTGGGACCTCCAGATTGGCCCTCACCCCCAGCCGATGTGAAGGGCTGATTGCAAGCGAAGGGGGCAGTTGCTCCCCTCTCCCGCTCGCGGGAGAGGGGCCGGGGGTGAGGGCGATGGCCGTTGGAGTGAGGAATCGGCGCGGTCTCGCACTCCTGGCTCTCGCGCTGCTGCCCGTGTCCGCACACGCCGCCGATCCGACCTCCGTCTACCGCCAGATGCTGGCCGAGGACAACCCCGCCGAGCTGGCGGTGGCGCATGGCCAGCAGCTGTGGGAACAGCCGCGAGGCCCGCGCCAGGCCGCGCTCACCGCCTGCGACCTGGGCCAGGGACCGGGTGTGGTCAAAGGTGCTTTCGCCGCTTTGCCGCGCTACTTCGCCGACACCGCTTCGGTGATGGACGCGGAATCGCGCCTGGTTCATTGCATGGTGACGATCCAGGGTTTCGATCGGCAGCAGCTCGCCGCGGCGCCGTTCTCGGAGGCGGGCGCGCCGCAGACCGACCTGGAGGCGCTGGTCGCCTACGTGGCAGCCCAATCGCGCGGCGCAAAGATCCGGGTCCCGCAAAGCACGTCCGAGGAGCACGACTCCTACGCGCGCGGCCGGGACCTGTTCTATCGACGCGCCGGCCCGTACGATTTTTCGTGCGCGAACTGCCATGGAGCCGACCATTTGCGGATCCGGTTGCAGGAACTGCCGAATCTGACGCGACCCGAGGGCGCCCGCAGCGCCTTTGCGCACTGGCCCGCCTACCGCGTGTCCCAGGGAGCGGTGCGAACGATGCAGTGGCGCCTGTCGGACTGCGTGCGGCAGCAGCGATGGCCACAGTTGATTTTCGGGTCGCAGGCGTCGATCGACCTGAGTACGTACCTGGGCGTGCTGGCCGCGGGCGGAACGATGGATGCGCCATCGGTGCGCCGCTAAGGGACGAGCGTGCGCGCTTTCCAGACCTTGGTGCTGACGGTGCTGACCGTGGCTGGCGGTACGGCGGCACAAGCTCAGGAAGTCCCGCGATGGGGCCTGGAGCAAGCGATCGCCTCCTCGTTCCGCGCGAGCGGACAGGCTGGCCTGGACCGCCTGCAGCAGACACCGATGCAGGTCGCTTGCAGTGTTGCGCACCCCGACCGTCTGCCGACCGAAGCGCAGCAGCGCATCGAGCGCGAAGCGCTCCAGGGCGTGCAATTTCCGCAGGACGGCCGCTGGCTGGGCAACTGGCAAGCCGGCGAGAAGATCGCACAGAGCGGCACCGGGCTGCAGTACAGCGATCCGCCCGACGCGCCGCGAGGCGGCAACTGCTACGGGTGCCACCGGCTGTCGGGCACCGAGATCGCATTCGGCACGATCGGGCCGTCGCTGGTTCGCTACCGGCAGCGATATGCCAGCGACTCCGATGCGATGCGCCGGACCTGGATCCGGCTCTGGAACGTCCACGCGTTCAACGCCTGCTCGGTGATGCCGCGCTTCGGCGACGCCGGCATCCTGACGGCGGAGCAGATCCGCGACGTGATGGCCTTGCTGTTCGATCCGGCCTCGCCCGTGAATCGCTGAGCGGCCGGGCGCCTGCGACCGTGGATCGGCGCGAGTTCCTGGAGGTCCTGGCAGCGGCCGCCGCCGCCGGCGCGCCGTTGACCGAGCATCCCGAGCGTTCCTCGTCTGATCTGGCCCGCCGGCTGTACGAGGTGCCGCGCTTCGGCAACGTGCACCTGATGCACTTCACCGACTGCCATGCACAGCTCAAGCCGGTGTTCTACCGGGAGCCGAGCGTCAATCTGGGCGCCGGCCCGGCGCGCGGGCGGCCTCCGCACCAGGTTGGACGGGCGCTGCTCGAGCAATACCGGATCGCGCCGGGCAGCGCTGAAGCGTATGCGCTGACCAGCGCCGGGTTCGAGGCCGCCGCGCGCCGGTTCGGAGCGGTGGGCGGCTTTGCGCACCTGGCTTGTCTCGTCAAGCAGGTCCGCGCGCAGCGGCCCGGGGCGCTGCTGCTGGACGGGGGCGACACCTGGCAGGGGTCGGCCACGTCATTGTGGATGGGCGGCCAGGACATGGTCGAGGCGGCCCGGCTGCTGGGCGTCGACATGATGACGATGCACTGGGAGATGACCTACGGCGTCGAGCATGTGCTGCGCATGGCGAATAAGGAGCTGAAGGGCCACATCGAGCTGCTGGCGCAGAACGTCCGGACGTCCGAATTCGACGACCCGGTCTTCGCCTCAACCTCGCACCGGGTCGTCAACGGGATCGCGGTCGCGGTGATCGGACAGGCATTTCCGTATACACCGATCGCCCATCCCCGCTCGCTGGTAACGGGATGGACGTTCGGAATCCGCGAGCAGGAGCTGCAAGGCGCGGTCGACGCGGCGCGCGCTGCCGGCGCACGGGCCGTCATCCTGCTGTCGCACAACGGCATGGACGTCGACCTGAAACTGGCGGCCCGGGTCCGCGGCATCGACGCGATCCTGGGCGGACATACGCACGATGCAGTGCCACAGCCGGTGGTCGTGAGGAATGCGGGCGGCGCCACGCTGGTCACCAACGCCGGAAGCCACGGCAAGTTCCTGGCGGTGCTGGACCTCGATGTGAGCGGCGGCAAGGTGCGCGACTACCGCTACCGGCTGCTTCCCGTCATTTCCGAATTGCTGCCGGCCGATCCGGACATGCAGCGCCTGGTCGAGCAGCTGCGCGCTCCCTACGCCTTGCTGTTGCGCCAACCCCTGGCGCTCACTGAAGCGACGCTATACCGACGCGGCAATTTCAACGGAACCTTCGACCAGGTCATCCTGGAAGCGCTGCTTCGATTCGCGGGCGCACAGATCGCGTTTTCACCGGGCTTCCGCTGGGGCACGACCCTGCTGGCTGGCGACACGATCACGGTGGAGGACCTGATGGCGCAGACCGCGATCACCTACCCGTGGGCAACGGTGACCGAGCTGACCGGAGAGCAGATCAAGGCGGTGCTGGAAGACGTCGCCGACAACTTGTTCAATCCGGACCCGTACCTGCAGCAGGGCGGCGACATGGTGCGCGTGGCGGGGCTGACCTACTCGATCGATCCGGACGCGCCGATCGGCCGGCGCATCGACGATCTGCGCTTCAATGACGCACCGCTGTCGGCCGATCGAACCTACAAGGTGGCGGGCTGGGCCCCGGTGAACGACGCCCCGCACGGCCCGGCGATCTGGGACGTCGTGGCCGACTACCTGCGCGAGGTGAAGGTGGTGAAGCCGCGCGCGGCGTGGATGCCGCGGCTGCGCGGGGTGGCGCCGGACGATCCGGGGCTGGGTTGATATAGTCTTTTTGCCATAGAAAGAAAAAGCGATCGACGCGGAAGAGTGGCCGAGTGGTTTAAGGCACCGGTCTTGAAAACCGGCAACGGGCAACCGTTCGTGAGTTCGAATCTCACCTCTTCCGCCAGGTAGCATCTTTCCTCAAGTGCACACGAATTGCCGGTCAGTGCAATAAGCCACTGATTTGCAAATGGAACTCGACGCAATTAGTGTCGAGTCAGTGCTGCTGAATCACCCCTCAGTGCCCATCAACTCCACCGATTTTCGGGGGAAGGGCGGGGGAAGAAGTTCGAATCCGAAATGCGGATCCGAACTGCTAGCGAGGAAGGAATCTGATGCCCCGACATCTGCTCACAGCAAAGCAAATCGTCGCTGCGGCCGAATGCGATCTGGCCGACGGCGATGGACTGATCGTACGCGTGACCGGCCCGAACGCCGCCGCCGTACTGCGCTTCACCTCGCCCGTGACCGGCGGCCGCCGCGAGATGGGCTTGGGCAGCATTCGGCGCGACAGCCTTGCGGCAGTGGGCGAGTCGCTGGCCGCAGCTCGCAACGCGGCCGAGGACGCGCGTCGGTTGCTGCAGCAGAAACGTGACCCGATCGGGGAGCGCGACCGGGAGCGCAGCGACGCCACGACGGAACTCAAGGGTGAGAACTCGGCGAGCAGAGGCTCCCTCGTGACACTGCGCCGCTATACGCGGGACTATCACAGGAGGCACGTCGAGCCCGTGCGAGCCTTCAAGCACGGGCAACAGTGGATCAACAGCATCGAGCAGCACGT
>DASZFP010000200.1:0-9603 GCA_035939615.1 Burkholderiaceae bacterium
CGCCGCGCGCGGCCGCCCTCGTGAATCGCCGCGCCGTGCTATGGCGATAAGTTCTGGCGGAATAGCCGGGGGATAGCGAAACATCCGATTTCAAATCAAGCGCTGGCGCGGCTAGTTGACGACGCCGCCTCCACCGTCAACCGTACCGAAGACCGCGCGAGCGGTCTTTTTCTCTCTGAGGAGACTCCACCGGCATTCGCACGGACACCCTTCGACGGCGTCGGGAGTTATCTGCCTCGCAGAGGCAAAGGATCCGCGCTATCCAAAAGCGCCGGCATCCGTTTCTTGCCAGCTGGGCAGCATCGAACCATGGGGTTCGCCGCTCGCCGAGCGTGACCCACGCCCCGCGGCGAATTCGGCGGGGGTTAAGGTTTCTTGACCCAGGCCGCGCAGTAGCCTTGAGGCGATATTTCAGTATCACCCGGCATAATCTTGCAGCCGCCTGGGCCTTGTGCGGACGGACCGGGCACGAAGTGCACGCAATTGGAGCAATTCTTGTCCCCTTCGGGCTTGTCCTGGTATTTCAACGCGGTGCGCATAGCGGCATTCGTCGCCGCACCCGCACTGCTTGAAGCAACAACGAGGGGTATCACGGCGAGCGTAGCGCCGCCGATTTTCAGAAACCGTCGCCGCGACGTTTGATCTTGATTCATCTTGCGCTCCTTCTGCATTGCAAGCGTGGAATCGGAGTGTGACCGTTTGAATGCATTCGTTCCGAGGCCCGCTTCTTTTACGCCGAAACTGCAGCGGCTTCAATCGAGGAGGATCTGCCGCGCCGATACAACATTTGCTGAATAGCGACTACCGCATTAGCGCTGGCACTCAGTTGGCTGGAGAAGATCAGATCGTTGACCAGCTAGAGAAGCGCCGCCCTGCGGCGGCGGTTCTCCGGCCGGCGCCCGCCTCAGTTGCGCGAAATCGGGGCGGTGTTGGAACCGCCGCGAACCGTGGGGTAGGGCTTGTCGCCCATCAAACCCTGCCATAGCACGCGGTTGAAGCGGTCCGCGTTGTTGCGGTCCTCGCGGCTGAAGTCGAAGCCGGCCAGGGCATCGGCCCACCAGCGCGCATTGTGCCGCGAGTGCACGGGCGCCAGCGCCAGTTCCTCGTCGCTCGGCGGTGGCAGCGGCAACGTGGTTTCCGCACGCAGAATGAACGACGGCACTGCGTGATAGTGCCATTCGGAGCGGTTCGGATCCAGCACGTCGATCATCGGCTTGACGCCGCCGTCGTGCAGGTTCAGGTGCTCCAGCCCGAGCAGATCCTCGATCGTGCGCAGCACGTTGGTCGTCGCGTAGTGGGTCGAGACCACAGCGCCGTGCTTGACGTAGGCGCCGGCCACGTAGCCGGTACTGCGGCGGGCATCGACGTGATCCGGACCGTCCTGCGCGTCGTCTTCGACCACGAAGACGATCGTGCTGGCGGCAAACGGTCCACTGGAAATCTTCTCCAGCAGCCGCCCCACCGCGTAGTCGTTGTCGGCCTGCTCGCGCTCCGGCGTGTCCGCATGGTCGACGCCGCTGCCGATGCAGCCCATGTGGTCCTGCGGCATGCGCACCAGTTCCAGCGACGGCATCTCGTCCTGCCCGGCGCTCCTCGAGGCGGCTACGAACTGGTCGTACTCGGTCTCCCACTCGTGCTCGCGCCAGAAGTCCGGGATACAGGTATTCCAGGGGTAGTAGTACAGATCGGTCTTGGACTGCAGCGTGACGTTTGACGGCACGGCGACCTTCGTCGAGGTCGAACGCGGGTCGGCCTGGTTGGGCACGCCGGCGGGAACGTCGGCGAACATCCCGTAGTCGCGCACCGTCCTGCCGGCGCGCAGGACCGCGTCCCACAGGTAGCCGGCGCCGACCTGGCCGGCCGGCCCGTCAAGCTCGACCTCGTTGCGCGGCCCGGGCAGCAGGTCCGGATCGTTCGGGATCCTGGGGTCGACGCTCTGGCGCAGGGCGATCGTCGGCTGCGCGACGCTGATGCTGTTGCGCGCGTCGCCTTCGCTGTCGTAGCTCAGGCCGCGGCCGGCATAGTTGACGATGTAGGCCTTCTCGTTGCCGTCGCTGGTGCGCGCCGCCGTGCTCCACTGCCAGCCGTCCATGCTGACGTCGCCGCTGGCGTAGAAGTTGTCCAGGTTGACGAACTGGCTGGAGATCTTGTGGAAGTTCGGCGTGATCGGCTGCGGGAACTGGTTGATATCCGGATCACCGTTGCCGGGCTTCAGGTCGCCCAGTATCTGGTCATAGGTGCGGTTTTCCTTGACGATGTAGACCACGTGCCTGATCTTGCTGGCCACCGCGGCCAGCGTCTGCTGCTCGGCGGCGGTGAGGGTCAGCTGGAAGCCGTTGTTCTGAGCGACCTGCTGCGTCAGGACGGCGAGGCTGCCCTCATCGGGAACCGGCACCGTCAGCAGGCCGCCCTTGGTCAGCTGCAGGAGGTAGGAATTGCCGGCACCGTCCCAGTCGGTCGGTACGCTGCAACCCGGCGCGACGTAGTGGGCCGCAATGGCCGCATTGAAGGTCTGCGTGCAGTTGGTCGTGTTCGGACCTTCCAGGCTCTTGCCGTTGGCGATGTACAGCGTGTGTCCGTCGGCGCTGACGCTGACCGAATTCGGGTACCAGCCGGTCGGAATCAGGCCGCGTACGCGCGGCTCATCGTCGTCGCCCACGTCGATCATGGCGACCGAGTTCGCCCCGCCGTTCGTCACATACAGCGTGCGCTCGTCCGGCGAAAGTGCCAGCGCGTCGGGGCTGTTGCCGCGCGGAGGCGCTGCGGACAGAAGCGACTCCGGCGCCGCCGTATTGACGCTCCCGATGACCTGGTTGCCGTGGGTATTGATGATGGTGACCGTGTCGCTGTTGTCGGAGGCGACATACAGGCGCGATCCGCTCTTGTTCAGGATGATCCGGTTCGGGCTGCCCTGGACGGGGATGCGTGCCGTGACGCGGGGCGCTTGCGAGAAGTCGACGACGACGATCTCGCGGTCGCGCAGGCTCGAGACGTAGGCGGTCGAACGGCCCTTGACCGCGACCCAGTACGGGAACTCGCCACCGGGCACGCCGGCCTGCTTCGGGTCGATCTTGCCCGGGCGAAGGTCGAGTACCGCGACCACGGCGCCGGCGCTCGTGTCGATGATGCTGATGGAATCGCTTTCAAAGTTGGCCGCAACCACGCGCGAGCCGTCGCTGTTGACCGCGAGGCCGGCGACCTGCGAGCCGGCCCCATTGGCATAGGTCGGCGTGTCCTTCAACGGGATCGGCGCCGACGCCTCTGCCCAGGTGCCGCTGGCGTGCTTGAAGACGTGCACGACGTCCTGCACGCCGCCGCTCACGTAAAACGTGTTGCCGTCGGGCGCGAAAGCGATGCCGTCGAAGGTGTAGGGCACGAGCAATACCTGCTGCAGTGCCGGGCTGCGATGCGAGATGTCGTAGACGAACACGTATTCGTTCGAGTACGGATAGACCACGTTGCCGTTGGCGTCGGCCAGCCCGTTGTAGCCCGAGGTCATCACTAGCAGCGTGCTGCCATCCGGGCTGGTCACAGTGGCCTCGGGCTGGCCAGCGACGTAGCTGGTCACTACGCCATTGCCTTGCAACATCGTTACGCCCGCAACCGGTTGCAGGCCCGGAGCGAGCTCGATCAGCTGCGATCCGGGCGCGGCGGTCGGCGTGACGGTCTGGCCGGTGGCCAGCAGGTCGCCGGCGAAGGCCGGCGTGTGCGCAAGCGAGGCCGCAGCGGCGGCCGCCAGCGCGGAAAAGCAAAGGCGCAGGCTTCTGATCATGGCTTTCCCCCCGGGTTGGATTTCCGAGTACGCGCAGGAATTCGGGCAGTCAGCACGTCGCGGTCGGCCGCGATCGCCCCGTTGCCGACGCGCAGCGTAGGCGGCGCGAATTGCCGATCTGTGACGGCCCCGCGTTTATGGAGTGCCCGCGGGGCCACTTCAGCGTCACGTGCGCGTCACGGCCGGCGCCTGGTCCGAAATGATCGCGACGTGTCGGGACCGAGTCACTTGCTGTCGCGCGCGAGCAGATTCATCAACTTCGGGTGGACGAAGAGCTTCTCCCTGCCGAAGGTCTGTTCGCGCAGCACGTCGATCGACACCAGCGCCTTCAGATAGCGGGAGGCGGCCTGGCGGCCGGCGATCCGCGCATCGACGAGATTCGCTATGCGGCAGTAAGGCTGCTCGAAAAGGACGTCCACCAGTTCGCGGCTGTAGATCTTGGGGAGTTTGTTCCGTACCTGCTCGGCGGTATCGGACGCGAGTTTGCGGATCGCTCCGATTTTCCTGGTTGTCCATGTGGCCGTGTCTTCTACTGCACGGAGCATGTAGAGCACCCAGGGCTCCCACGCACCGTCGCGGGTGACCGCGAGCAGCAGACGGTAATAATCCGCCTTGTTCGCAATGATGTAACGACTCAGGTACAGGATCGGCAGCGGCAGCAAACCCTGCTCAACCAGGAATAGGCTGTTCAGCACGCGTCCGGTTCGGCCATTGCCGTCGGTGAAAGGATGAATCGCCTCGAACTGGTAGTGAGCCGCTGCCATCCGCACCAGCGGATCGATCGCACTCTGGTCGTGCAGGAAGTGCTCCCAGTTCGCGAGAAGATCGCGTAGTCGCGCCTCGCCCTCGGGCGGCGTGTACACGATTTCGCCGGTGGCATCGTTCTCGAGGGCGGTACCGGGCACCTTGCGCACGGTCATCTGGAAGCCCTTGATCTGTGTGCAGATCAATTCCGCGGTCCGCGTCGTCAGCGGACGGCTCTTCAGTGCCTTGACACCCTCGACCAGGGCGCGCCGATACCGAAGGGCTTCGCGGGTCGCCGGGTCTGCGCCGGAGTCGTCCCGCAGATACCGGAACAGCTTGTCGGCGGTGGTGACAATGTTTTCGATTTCGGAACTGGCTCGCGCTTCAAGAACCGGCAGGGTGTTGATCAGCATCGCGGGGTTGGGGATCAGCTCGGCAGCCTGCTTCAATTCAGCCAGCGCCGCCCGTGCGCCGACGCATTGCTTCAAAACGGCTCTCGGCTCCAGGTCGAGCGCTGGCGGCAGACCCGGCAGATCGTTGTAAGGCCGCTCTGGACGCCAGGCGGCCGCAGGGGTTGTGTCGCCGAAAGTCGCTTTTTGCGCCATGTCCTGAGCTTAGGTCGCGGGCGGCGACAGGTCAAGGAAACGTGTCGCCAAATTCTAAGTTTTGCGACACGATGCAATCTGCGGGCCACCCTGCTCACGAGCACGGTCTGGCGGAGAATGCGCTCGTATACAAGAGCCTGACGCAACAGGGGGTCACAATGTCTGACGATGATGTGAAGAAGGAGCTGGAGCGCCTGCGAAACGAGAACGCTGCGCTCAAAAAGGGGGCTGCTACCGGCATCACCATGAAGGTCAGCGAGAAGGGCGGGCTGTCGGTCTATGGAATGGGGCGTTTCCCGATAACCCTGTACAAGGAACAGTGGCTGAAGCTCCTCGATATGTCGGAGGCCATCCGGGCGTTTATCGCGGCAAACGAAGCGACGTTGAAGGTGAAGGGGTAACGTCTTTGAATCTGGGACGAGTACCCCTGGTCGGCAATTTCGTGCGCCTGGAGCCGTACGAGGACGCGATCAAGGAAGAGGTCCGCCAGGCCCTGGATTGCGACGCGGAGGCCTGGGACGTGTTCGCGTCGAGCGGGCAGGGACGGCACTTCGAAGCGTGGTGGGCGAACAGCGAGCGGGAGATGCGCGCCGGCCGATGGCTCTCTTACGCCATTCGCGATCTGGGGGCCGGCAACGTGGTCGGCACCAGCAGCTTCCTGAACATCAGGCCCGAACGTCAAAGCGTTGAAATCGGCGCAACGTTCCTGCATCCGTCCGCGCGCGCGGGCCATGCCAACCCGGAGTCCAAACTGCTGATGCTGCGGTTTGCGTTCGAAAACGGGGCGCGCCGGGTGGAACTGGTCACCGATCTGCGCAACGTGCGAAGCCAGGCCGCCATCGCAAAACTGGGCGCGGTCAGGGAAGGGGTAATGCGACGGGACCGCATCACCTGGACCGGGCACGTGCGCGACAGTGTTCTTTACTCCATCACCGACCTCGACTGGCCAGCGGTGAAACTCAGTCTGGAGTCGCGGCTGGCGAAGCACGTTCGGCAGGCACGCTCGGACGTCGCTTGATGACCCGATCCGTCCGGCGCGTCTTCACATTGGAACGAGTGATCTTGCCGTGACAGCGTAGTGCTGTCACGAACTCCAGGCATCGAACCTGAACGCGCGGCCGCAGATCGTGCAATTCCAGATGGCGAACCTCGCCTCGACCACGTTCGGTTCGGCTTCGAAATCGTGATCGCAATGGATGTCGCCGTCGCTTTGCCGCACTGAATGCCGGCAATACACTTCGCTGTCGAGCACGATCTTGCGCGGGCGGTATCGTTCTTGCTCGGGGCTTTTCCGTATCGCAGCCTTGTCCATGCTCGCACCTTCGATGGTTGACCAACCGTGGCAGCTTGAGACGAAGAAGACTTGACTACGATCGAAATATGCCTGTGCGAAGGTGTCCGTTCAAGTAGGAGTTTCCCCGCTTTCGGCTAACCCTTCGAGCCTCGGACGACTGCGCTAATCGAAACCGCGCTACTCAAGGAGTCTCGGGCAACGGTTGGAACTCATCTTTGCAGTCGATGCACGCGGTAATTTTTTCCATGGGTGTGCCGCTGCGCCCACAACCTCGCTCTGCATTTCATCAGCGGGGTTGCGGTCTTTGGTCACTCAGCCGCGCAGCAGCGGCAACCACATGAACGTTGCGACGCCGAAGATTCCGACCGCCATCAGCATCGTCAGCGCGACCAGACCACCTGCCACGGCGAGGCGTCCGCGCGGACCGGCGCTTTCGTTGGCGCGCAGGTAGAGCTCGAGAACGGCCAGTGGCAGCAAGTAGCTGCCGAAGCCCCAGATCAGGAAGAACTGACCGTCCAGGCGATCGCCGATCCCGAACAGCTTGCGACTGACGAGAACCCACGCGATGAAGCCGACGCGCGTGAACCATTGCGCGTTCGCCACCAGATAGGTGCGCAGCGCCCAGCGGCGATGGGTCGGAATCTCACGCCGGCGTGCGAAGCGCCAGGCCAGAGCGGCGAACAGGATGATCAGCACGGCGTTCAGGCTCACGCCAATCGCGCCCGCGAGGTTCATCTGGGCGCCGCGCACCCACTCCATGTAAAGGCCCGAGAAGCTGACGGCCAACGCGGTCAACAGGAAGAAGCGCCCATTCCAGCGGTGAAACGCGATGGCGCGGGCCCGAATCTGCGGAATCAGTTGCAGGGCCCCGCCGAACGACGTAACCCCGGCCAGCAAAGCGTGGGCGGCGAACGTCAGGTTCCCTGCGGTATCGCCGGCGACATACCCCTTGATGAGAAAGGTGTTCCTGGTCCAGGCCTGAAAATTCCCGCTTACGGTCGAGGGACCATAGAAAGCAAAAATGTAATAGAGGAAAGCCCACTGGCCGATCACGGCAACCACGAACCAGAAGCGCGCGGCAGCTTTCAGCGTTACGTCCGCGACGGATTTCAACTGCCAGCGGTCGCTCAATACGGCGGAATTCATGCTGCGTCCCCTTCCCTGCCGGTTTGATGGCTTCGTGTGGCCAGGCCGATCAGTTCGGTTCGCGGTAACGGCGCAACCGCGCCGCGGCCAACAGCAATGCCACGGCCGCAACCAGTCCGATCCACAGACCGGGCCCGCTCAGGAATTTCCCCGGAGCGAGCTGCGTCAGCGAAACGATCGGGACGCCATTGGTTGCCTTGACGCCATCGAAAGCCCCCGCAAAGCCGCCGGTCAGGCGGTGCCCCAGCATGGAGGCGAAGTGGGAGGTGCTGAATGCGATCCTCTCGACGACGCAGATCCCGAGCAGCGGCAGTACGGCCCAGAGGAACGTGCTGCGCCGGGCCCAGGCCGACACCAGCAGCAGCCAGCCGTACACCGGCGCATACCAGAGCGCCTGCACGGTCAGGCCGTACAGCAGCACCAGCGACATCTGGAGGAGCGGCACCTGGGTGCGTAGCGGCTCGGAGCTCAGGCCGTTCGCGTACAGAACGGCAACGCTCAGCACCCGCATGACCAGCTGGGTCGCAACGATGATCGCGAACGTGAGCAGCGGCAACACCACGAGTGGAATGGCCGCCTTCGACAGCACGGTCACGAGATCCGAAACCGGAAGCGATTTCCAGAACAGGATGCTGCGGTCGCGCCGTTCGCCGTGCAGCGCGTCCAGGCAGTAGAACACCGCGACGGCGAACGCGTTCAGGATCAGCAGAATCGCGAGGACGCTGTACGGACGGGCCAGATGGGCCTGCTGCTGCGCCGCGTCGAGCGCCAGCGCGGCCCGCACCTTCTCCGCCAGGTGGATCGTGCTGATCAGGAAGCCCAGCATGAATACGGCGGCCACTGCCAGCGGCGCGATATGGATCGAGCGGTTCTCCCACAATTCGCGCCGCACCGACCAGTACAGCGGCCGGGTCGCCGCCATGGCCGCGGGCGCGACGGCCTGCGGCTCGGCGCCCGAGCCGGGCACAGCGTCGGCTTGAGTGTTCACGGGCCCGCTCCTTGCTGGCCTGCCGGGTTGCTCATCACCGCAACGAACAGGTCGGCGATGCTGGCCGTTCGCACGTCGCCCAGGTTGTCGAGCAGGCGGCGGTCGACCTGGTCGAACAGCAGGATGCTGCGACCGAAAACCTGGCGCTCCTGGATCGGCTTGAGCGCCCGTGCTGCCGCGATCCGGTCGGGATGCACCATCACTTCCAGGTAGCGCGACTCGAACTCTTCCATGCTGCGGTTGAGCACGATGCGCCCGCGGTCGATGAACATCACGTCGGTGAGGACGTGCTGGATCTCCTCGACCTGATGCGTCGTCACGACGATGGTGCGGCCGCGGTCGAAGTAGTCGTTCAGCAGCGAGTCGTAGAACTGCTTGCGGTACAGGATGTCCAGGCCAAGCGTCGGCTCGTCCAGCACCAGCAACCTGGCGTCGATGGCCATCACCAGGGCGAGGTGCAGCTGGGCCACCATGCCCTTGGACAATTCCCTGATCTTGCTGGCGCGCCGGATGGCGGTCTTCGTCAGCAGGCTTTCCGCCTTGGCACGATCGAAGCGCGGATGCACGCCGGCCAGGTAGTCGAGCGCCTGCGAAACGCGCAGCCAGCGCGGCAGCACCGCGACATCGGCAATGAAGCACACATCGCGCATCAGCTGATCGCGCTCACTCCAGGGATCGCGTCCGAGCACCTTCAGCTCGCCCTGATAGGGGGTCAGGCCGAGCATCGCGTTAAGGGCCGTGCTCTTGCCGGCGCCGTTGGGGCCGATCAGCCCGAGGATGCGACCTTCTTCGACACGCAGGTCGATGCCGTCCAGCGCGATCGTCGTGCCGAAGGTTTTGCGCAGGCCGCGGGCTTCTATCACGGTCATGGCTTTTGCTCCTCCCCTGCGCCGTTGTGCGAGGCGTCGGCCGCGGCTGCCGCCAGCAGTTGTTCCGGCGTCAGGCCGAGCCGTTGGATCGTCGCGTGGACCCGGGGCCACTCTGCCGCCAGAAACTTCTCGCGGTCGCCCTGCAGCAGAAGGTCGCGCGCGCCGGCATTGATGAACATGCCGCG
>DASZFP010000201.1:0-36187 GCA_035939615.1 Burkholderiaceae bacterium
GCCAGCCCGAACGTCAGCAACAGACCGTACAGGTGGTCGAGCTGGTACAGGCGCCGCAGCATCAGCCGCTCGATCAGCACGCCCAACAGCCCGACCACGAGCGGAGCCAGCACCAGCGCCGCCCAGTAGTTCACGCCGAACTCGGTCAGGCCGATCCAGGCCACGAAGGCGCCGATCATGAACTGGGCGCCGTGCGCGAAGTTGATGACGTTCAGCATGCCGAAGATCAGCGCCAGCCCGAGGCTGAGCACGGCGTAGAACGAACCGTTGATCAGGCCCAGCAGCAGCTGCGGGAGGAGCTCGTGCAGGGAATGGCCGAAGATCGTCATGTGCCGCCCTCATCCGCTCCTGGGTCCGCTGCCAGCATCACTTCTTGATCAGCGGGCAGCGCGACGCGGACAGAGGCTGAAAAGCCTCGTCGGCGGGGATCGTGGCGATCAGCTTGTAGTAGTCCCACGGTCCGAACGACTCCGAGGGCTTCTTCACCTGAAAAAGGTACATGTCGTGCACCATGCGGCCATCGTCGCGGATGCGGCCGTTCTTGGCGAAAAAGTCGTTGACCGGCGTCTTTTTCATCTGCGCCATCACTTTCTGTGCGTCCACGCTATTGACCGCCTTGACTGCCTTCAGGTAGTGCATCACCGACGAATAGTCGCCGGCCTGCGACATCGTTGGCATCCGCCGGTGCTGGTCGAAAAAGCGCCTGGACCAGGCGCGGGTCTCCTCGTTCAGGTCCCAGTAGAAGCCCTCGGTCAGGTACATGCCCTGCGCCATCTTCAGCCCCAGCAAATGCACATCGGTGATGGACATCAGCAGGCCGGCCAGCGTCTGCTTGGGCGTAACACCGAACTCGACGGCCTGCTTGATCGACTTGGTCGTGTCGGTGCCGGCGTTGGCCAGACCGATCACCTGAGCGCCCGAGCTCTGCGCCTTCAGCAGGAACGAGGAAAAGTCGTTACCCGGGAACGGGTGACGAACCGAGCCCACAACGGTCCCGCCATTGGCCACTACGACGTCGGAGGCGTCCTTTTCCAGCGACTGGCCGAATGCGTAGTCCGCGGTCAGGAAGAACCAGCGCTTGCCGCCCTGCTGCACCACCGTCCTGGCGGTTCCGTGCGCCAGGGCGTAGGTGTCATAGGTCCAGTGCACGGTGACGTCGTTGCAGTCCTCGTTCGTGATCCGGGTCGAGCCTGCGCCGGACACCAGGACCACCCGGTTCGCCGCCTTGCCGATCTTCATGACGGCCAGCGCGGCCGTGGTCGTGACAAGGTCCGACACCATATCGACACGGTCCTGCTCGAACCACTCGTGGGCCTTGTCGGCGGCGACGGCTTCGTTGTTCCGGTGGTCGGCGTGGACCATCTCGACCTTGAAGCCGGGCTTGTCCTTGTCCACGAAATCGTCGATCGCCATCTGAGTGGCGACCACGGCACCCTGGCCGGACAGTTCCGAATAGGCGCCGGACAGGTCGGTCAGCACGCCGATCCTCACGACCCCGTCCGGAGTCTGGGCGCTGGCCGCGCCCGCCAGCATCATTGCCAGGCCGGACCTCAGCAGCAGACCGAACCAATGGCGCGGCCCGAACAGGACCCGCAGCGCAGCTCCGATCATCGTCATCCTCCATCTCGCTTGGCGTGCATGTCACTTCTTGATCAGCGGACAGCGTGAAGCCGACAGCGGTTGGAAGGCTTCTTCGCCGGGGATCGTGGCGATCACCTTGTAGTAGTCCCATGGGGCGGTCGATTCCGACGGCTTTTTCACCTGGAACAGGTACATGTCGTGCACCATGCGGCCGTCCTCGCGGATCCGACCGTTCTTGGCGAAAAAGTCGTTGACCGGAGTCTTCTTCATCTGCGCCATCACCTTGGGCGCGTCGTCGCTGTTGATCGCCTTCACCGCCTTCAGGTAGTGCAGCGCCGACGAATAGTCGCCGGCCTGCGCCATGGTCGGCATCCGCTTGTGCTTCGCGAAAAACCGCTTGGACCAGGCGCGCGTGTCCTCGTTCACGTCCCAGTAGAAGCCTTCGGTCAGGTACATGCCCTGGGCCGTCTTCAGTCCCAGCGAGTGCACGTCGGTGATGAACATCAGAAGCCCCGCCAGGGTCTGCTTCGGGGTGATGCCGAACTCGACGGCCTGCTTGATCGAGTTGGTGGTGTCGGTGCCCGCGTTGGCCAGCCCGATCACCTGCGCGCCCGAGGTCTGGGCCTTCAGCAGGAACGAGGAGAAATCGGTGCCGGGAAACGGATGGCGCACCGTCCCCACCACAGTGCCGCCATTGGCCTGGACCACGTCGCTTGCGTCCTTCTCGAGCGACTGGCCGAACGCGTAATCGGCGGTCAGGAAGAACCAGCTCTTGCCGCCCTGCTGCACCACCGCCTTGGCCGTGCCGTGCGCCAGCGCGTAGGTGTCATAGGCCCAGTGCACCGCGAGGTCTGTGCAGTCCTCGTTGGTGATGCGGGTCGAGCCGGCTCCGGACACCAGGACGATGCGGTTCTTCTCTTTGGCGATCTTCATCACCGCCAGCGCGGTGGAGGTGGTGACCAGGTCTGTGACCACGTCGACGTTGTCCCGCTCGAACCATTCGCGCGCCTTGTTGGCCGCGATGTCGCCCTTGTTCTGGTGATCGGCGTAGACCAGCTCGACCTTGAAGGCGGGCTTCTCCTGGGCCAGGAAATCGTCGATCGCCATCTGTGTGGCCACCACGGCGCCCTGGCCGGACAGGTCCGAGTAGGTCCCGGACAAATCGGTCAGCACGCCGATCTTGACGACCCCGTCCGATACCTGGGCCTGGACCGCGCCCGCCAGCGTCATTGCCAGGCCGGCGGCCTGGATCAGCAGTCTCGCTTTCATCGAATCTCCTCGCTTCAGGTTAAACGCCGAGCAGGGCATGCAGCCGCTGCGTAAACGAAGGCAGCTCCTCGCGCGTGACCGTCTGCACGATGCGCCCGTGCTCCAGGACGTAGTGCCGGTCGGCCAGCGGCGCAGCGAAGCGGAAGTTCTGCTCGACCAGCACGATCGTGAAGCCGCGCGTCTTGAGCATATTCAGAACCTCGGCCAGCTTCTTGACGATCACCGGCGCCAGGCCCTCGGTGATCTCGTCCAGCAGCAGCAGGCGGGCCCCGGTGCGCAGGATGCGCGCCATCGACAGCATCTGCTGCTCGCCGCCCGACAGCCGCGTGCCGGGACTGTGGCGCCGTTCGAGCAGGTTGGGAAACATCGCGTAGATCTCGTCCGTCGTCAGGCCCCCGCTGTTCAGCCGGGGCGGCAGCATCAGGTTTTCCTCGGTCGACAGTCCGGCAAAGATGCCCCGCTCTTCCGGGCAGTAGCCGATGCCCAGGCGGGCGATGCGGTGCGGCGCCAGCGAGGCGATGTGCTCGCCGTTGAAGGTGATCGTGCCGGTGCGCCGCCCGACCAGGCCCAAAATGGCCTTCAGCGTGGTGGTGCGGCCGGCTCCGTTGCGACCGAGCAGCGTCACCAGCTCGCCCCGATTCACCTGAAGGTCGATGCCGTGCAGCACGTGCGATTCGCCGTAGTACGCGTGCAGGTCGGCCAGCCGCAGCATCTCCCCGGTGGGAGCGAACGCACTGCTCACGCTTCCACCCCGACGTAGGCCTCCAGCACGCGCGGGTCCCGGGACACGACCGGATACGGCCCCTGCGCCAGTACACTGCCCCGCTGCAGGACCGTGATGACATCGCTCAGCGTCTCCACCACCGACAGATTGTGCTCGACCATCAGGATCGTGCGGTCCCGCGCCACCTTGCGGATCAGCTCGACCACGCGGCTGACGTCCTCGTGGCCCATGCCCTGAGTCGGCTCGTCCAGCAGCATCAGCTGCGGGTCCAGCGCCAGCGTGGTGGCGATCTCGAGGGCGCGCTTGCGTCCGTAGGGCAGCTCGACCGTGACCCGGTGGGCGAATTCGCGCAGGTCGACCGCGTCGAGCAGCTCCATGGCCCGCCCGTTCAGACCGTTCAGGCGCGACTCGTGCTCCCAGAAGTGAAACGAATTGGCGATTTTCCTCTGCAGCGCCACGCGCACGTTCTCCAGCACCGTCAGGTGCGGAAAGGTCGCGGAAATCTGGAACGACCGCACCATGCCGCGCCGCGCGACCTGCACCGGCGAGGCGCCGGTGATGTCGGTGCCGTTGAAGCGGATCCGCCCGGCCGTGGGCTGCAGGAAGCCCGTCAGCAGGTTGAACACCGTGGTCTTGCCGGCGCCGTTGGGCCCGATCAAGGCATGCACGCTGCCGCGCCGGATCTGCAGGCTGACATCCTGGACCGCTGCGAACCCCATGAATTCCTTCGACAACCCCTGCGTCTCCAGAATCACGTCGCTGGCTGCCACGGCCGCGCCTATTCGATCGCGCTGGTCGACTTGACCCGCTGCCGCAGTATGAACTTCTGGATCTTGCCGGTCGATGTCTTCGGCAGCGCTCCGAACACGACGCGCTTGGGAATCTTGAAATGCGCCAGCAGGCTGCGGCAGTGATCGATCAGCTCCTGCGCCTGAAGGCTGGCGTCGGGCTTGAGCTCGACGAACGCGCACGGCACCTCGCCCCACTTCGGATCCGGCTGCGCCACTACGGCAGCGGCCAGCACCGCCGGGTGCCGGTGCAGCGCGTCTTCGACCTCCAGCGACGAGATGTTCTCGCCGCCCGAAATGATGATGTCCTTGCTGCGGTCCTTGATCTTGACGTAGCCGTCCGGGTGCAGCACCGCGAGGTCGCCGGTGTGGAACCAGCCGCCCGCAAAGGCCTCGGCGGTCGCTGCGGGGTTCTTCAGGTAGCCTTTCATCAGGATGTTGCCGCGGAAGAATATCTCGCCCATCGTCTCGCCATCGGGCGGCACGGGCTCCATCGTGATCGGATCGAGCACGGCGATGGCCTGCTGCAGATGGTAGGCGACGCCCTGACGCCCGTTCAGCCGCGCACGCTCTTCCAGCGGCAATTCGGACCACGACGGCTGCTTGGCGCAAACGGATGCCGGGCCGTACGATTCGGTGAGGCCATAAACGTGCGTGATATCGATTCCGACCCGCTCGCAGCCCTCGATCACGGCGGCTGGAGGAGCGGCGCCCGCGACCAGGCCCTGGACCGTGCGCCCGATGCCGTGGCGCAGGTGGTCGGGGGCGCTGATCAGCATGCTGTAGACGATCGGCGCGCCGCACATGTGGGTGACGCCGTGCTCACGGATCAGCTCGAACACCTGCGCTGGATCGACCCGGCGCAGGCACACGCTGGTGCCCGCTATCAGCGCCAGCGTCCACGGGAAGCACCAGCCGTTGCAATGGAACATCGGCAGCGTCCACAGGTAGACGGCATGCTGGGGCATGCCCCACGAGATCACGTTGCTCGCCGCATTCAAGTAGGCGCCGCGGTGGTGATAAACGACCCCTTTCGGGTTGCCGGTCGTGCCCGAGGTGTAGTTCAGCGTGATGGCGTCCCATTCGTCGGGCGGCAGTCGCCAGGCGAAGGCCGGATCACCTTGCGCCAGAAAGGCCTCGTAGTCGACCTGACCGAGCTCCCGGCCGGACGGCGCCTGCGCGTCGCGCACCTCAATCACGAGCGGGGGCTCGCCAGCGTGCAACCTCAACGCCGTTTCCACCACCGGGGAGTACTCGCGGTCGGTGAGCAGCACGCGCGCTGCGCCGTGCTGCAGCATCAAAGAGATCGCTTCGGGGTCGAGGCGGGTGTTCAGCGTATTGAGCACCGCGCCGGTCATGGCGACGCCGAAGTGCGCCTCGAACAGGGCCGGCACGTTCGGCAGCATCGCGGCCACCGTGTCGCCGCGGCCGATGCCGCGCAACACCAGCGCGCTGGCCAGGCGCCGACAGCGCTGGTAGGTCTGAGCCCAGCTCTGGCGGTGTGCGCCGTAGATCAGCGCGGTGCGGTCGGGATAGACGCCAGCGGTGCGTTCGATGAAGCTCAGCGGCGACAGCGGTACGTAATTGGCCGCGTTGCGGTCCAGACCGACGTCGTATGGGTTGCTCCCGGCCATCGCCGCCTCTTGAGCCTCGGCGCCTGCCACGCGCGGGCGCCTCGCGCGTGTGGCCTGCCTGCCTGTTCGAATTCTCGGAATCCGACTCCCTGCGGGTCATCATATACAACCTTGGGCCGGGATGCCTCCGGTATGGCCGAATGCTGCTGAACTTTCTGACCAAGGGCCTGCTGATCGGCGTGTCGATCGCCGCTCCGGTGGGCCCGATCGGCTTGCTGTGCATCCGCCGCAGCCTGGAGCAGGGGCGGGTCGCCGGCCTGGCGACGGGCCTGGGCGCGGCCACCGCCGACGCCGCCTACGGCTGCATCGCGGGATTCGGACTGACCGCCATCTCGGGCTTCCTGCTCGAGCACGTGTCGTGGCTGCGCCTCGCGGGTGGTGTGGCGCTGTGTTACCTGGGTGCGCACACCTTCCTCGCCCCGCCGCCGCAGCGCGAGGCGCACCTCAAACCGGGCGGACTCTTGTCCGCGTATTTTTCGACGCTGGCGCTGACCCTGGCGAACCCGATGACGATCCTGTCCTTCGTGGCCCTGTTCGCCGGCTTTGGCCTGGTCGCCACGCCGAGCTACCCGGCGGCCGCGACGCTGGTGGCGGGAGTGTTCGTCGGCTCGGGTCTGTGGTGGCTGTTCCTGAGCGCCAGCGTGGCGTCGATGCGCGGCCGCCTGAGCGGCACGCGGTTGCGATCGATCAACCGCGCCTCGGGCGCCGCCATCGTGGCGTTCGGACTGTACGCGCTGTCGACGCTGATCGCGCGCTGAGATGGAGCGGCCGGCGCGCCTGGTCGCGCTGATGTGCACGGCCGAGGTGCTCAGCATGACGGGGTTTTCCGCCTACCCCGCCTACCTGCCGGGGCTGCGCGCGGCCTGGCACATGAGCGGAGCGCAAGCCGGCTTCGTCGGGGGCGCGTTCTTTTTCGGATACATGATGGCCGTGCCGTTCCTGTCCGGCATCACGGACCGGGTCGACGCGCGCTCGGTGTTCGCCGCATCGTGCGGTGTTGCGGCGCTCGGAACTGCGGGCTTCGCACTGCTCGCGCGCGGCACGGCCACCGGCGCGCTGTTCCAGGCCTTGACCGGCGCGGGCCTGGCCGGCACCTACATGCCCGGGCTGAAGGCGCTGACGGACCGCGCGGCCGGAACGCAGCAGGGGCGCACGGTCGCGTTTTACACGGCCAGTTTCGGCATCGGCACCAGCGTGTCGCTGGCGCTGGCAGGCTGGCTCGCCGCTGCGCTGCCGTGGCGCCTGGCTTTCGCCGCCCTGGCGCTCGGTCCCTTGCTGGCGCTGCCGCTGGTCCTGCTGCGCCTGCCGCGGCTGCCTGCGCCGGACGCGCCCCATGCGAGCCGCTGGCCGCGCCTGCGCGGCGTGCTGGCGCAAAGCGAGGTGCGGCGCTACGTGCTGGGCTACGCGGCCCACTGCTGGGAGCTGTTCGGACTGCGTTCCTGGATGGTCGCTTTCGTCGCGACCGCCGCGGCGGTGTCGGGGTCGGCCTGTCCCTGGCTGAACGCCACCGACATTTCAGCACTGATCAACCTGCTGGGCCTGCCGGCGAGCGTGCTGGGCAACGAGATGGCCGTGCGCGTCGGTAGGCTGCGCTGGATATTCTCGGTGATGGTCTGTGCGGCCGCGCTGAGCTGGCTCGCCGGCCTGTCGCTGGCGGCGCCCTGGTGGATCGTCCTGCCGCTGCTGGCAGCCTACTTCGTCTGCGTGATGGCCGATTCGGCCGCGCTGACCGCCGGCCTGGTGGCCGCGGCACCGGCGTCGCAACGCGGTGCCGCGCTGGCCGTGTATTCGCTGCTCGGATTCGGTGCCGGCTTCGTGGCACCCGTGTTGTTCGGCACAACGCTGGATGCGGCCGGCGGCAAGCCTTTCGGCTGGGCCCTCGCGTTGGCCACGCTCAGCGCGGCCGGGTTGATCTGGGCCGGCGCGAGCCGGCGAGCGAGGTCGCCAGCGACCCCACATGGGCGGCTACGATAGAAGATGGGGGCAAAATGCCGGGCGGCATCAGGGCAGCCCGATTTCTGCCTGGCTTACAGTGTCGCCAACCGCTGGTGAACGAAAGGAAGCAAGGATGAGTCGGAAGACCCTCGGTCTGCTGCTGTCGGCCTGCGCGCTGCTGTGCGCTCCGGCCTGGCCGCTCGGACCGACCCTGACGTACGAGCAGCTGCAGCGCCTGCAGAAAGTGATCGACCAGCAGGGCAGCCGCGCCGCGATCCCGCACGACGTGGCCACGGTCCTGCAGCTGTATCCGAACCAGATTGCGCCCGACATCAAGCAGGCCGCGTACCTGGACGAAGACGGCAACCGGCACGGCTTTGGCCCGCTGAACGACGGATCCGGCTTTTTCATGTTTCGCAGCGGCGCATCGGTGGGCAACTCGGTCTACCGGGTCGATTCGACCTTGCACCTGGTGCGGGCTGCGCGCAGCCTGATGAAGAGCGGACCGCTGCTCAGCCTTCCGGAGGCCGAGGCGCAGAAGGAGCTGGATGAGGAGTTCGCCCGCTGGTCCAAGCTGCTGTCGCCCAACGGGCCGGTCGTGACGCCGACCCCGTACCCGTTCAAGCAGATCGAGGCGCCCGCGGCGACGCCGGCACCGGACGCGGTCAAGCCGCCGGAAGCGGGCAAACCCTGAGGGGCATTGAGGGTATGGCCGGGAGGCGGGGCCAGTGTCGATTTTGCCGCCTGCCAATCGACTAGCCAGTGCGACCAGTCAGTGTCGCCAGCCGAGTCGCGCCGGTCCGTAAGATGCGCAATGCCGCGGGGAGCCTGACATGAAATATTTGTGCCTTGTTTACGGCGAGGAAGACAAGATCGCCGCGATGGACGATCACGAGTGCCTGGCCTGTGACGCGAGCCTGCGCGCCAGCGGTCAGTGCATCGCCTCCGAAGCCCTCGAGCCCGTCGAAACCGCCACGACTGTGCGAATTCGCAATGGCCGTGTCTCGGTGTCCGACGGTCCTTTTGCCGAGACCAAGGAGACGCTGGCGGGCTTTTACCTGGTCGAGGCGCGCGATCTGAACGAGGCGATTCAGATCGCAGCGAAGATACCGCCGGCCAAAGTCGGCAGCGTCGAGGTGCGCCCCATCCGGCCGATCCGGGAACAGCCGCGTTCCGGCGCACCGCAGGCGGCGTAATGCGAGGGCAGTACGCTCAGCGGCCGAAGGCGCGCTCGAGCTCGGTGTAGCAGCGCCGTTCCGGCTCGTTCAGTCCCGCCAATGCCGAGCCCGTCAGGCCCGGCGCCAGCAGGTGCCACTTGCTGATGCGGTCCGCGGACCGCAGGGCCCGCGTCAGATCATCCTGCGCCGCGGCGTCGTCGCGCTTGGCCCGCCTGGCGACCGCTCGACACACGTCCGGATGGAAGTCCCACTGCAGCGCGATCTGGGCGGACAGCCTGGCCACCACATCGCACAGGGCGTCGTGGAAGCCCTCGGTGTCCGGCGGATCCCGCTCCTGATAGCCGCGGTCGAGCACGCGAAGGGCGGCGATGAACCCGATGTTCGACACCATCCCGGCCAGGTAGGCCCGAAACCGGTCGGAGCTGTCGGTGCACAGGGCATGGCACGCCAAGGAGCAGCGTTCGGTCAGGTCCCACACCCGCGTGCCGGCGCTGCGGCTGAAGCGTCCCTGCCGGCTGTCGAAGATCGGCCGCATCACCGCGTTGGTCACGAGCTGGATCAGACCCCGCTGGCCGAGCGCGAGCACGGCGTCCTGCAGGTCGACGATATCGCGGCCGGACCGGTAGCGCGGCGAATTGGCCATGCGCACCACCTCGCCCACCAGCGCCGGATCGCGCGCCAGGCGCTCGGTCAGCTCGCGCGGCGACACATCGTCACGCCGGACCAGTCCGATCAATCGCGGCAGCACCACCGGCAGCCGCGGCACCAGGGTCGGATCGCGTTCGCCCCGAGCCAGCTGCTCGATCTGGGCGATGATGCGCCGCTCGCTGGCGCCCGCCTCGGCCCGCCGGAGCTTGCCAATGCCCAGCACCAGCGCGGTAAAGAGGCGATCGGGCTCGCCCTCCAACGGATGGGGCCCATCGCGCACCGGCGCGGGTGCGTCTTCGGACCGGGGATGCGTGTCGATGGCGGACGGCGCCGCGACCGCGTCGGCCGAGTTCGGCCGCGCGCGATCGACTGCGTCCTGCGCCTTCGGCGCGCCGCTGAACAGTCTGATCAACGATGCGAGCAGCGGCATCGTGACTCGATGCGGGTGCCGACTAAGGATCCAGTCACAGGAAAAGGTCGGGCAGCAGATCGCGCGCACCGGGCACGACCGCGTAGGAGTCGAAGTCGCGCACGCCGGCGGCGCGCAGTACGTCCTCGTCCAGGAAGAAGTTTCCGGTCGTCGTGGCGGCATCCGCGGTCAGGATGGCGTATGCCGCATCGGCGACGATTTCCGGACGGCGACATTGCTCGGGCCGCACCCCTGGAATCATCTGCAGCGCCGCGGTCAGGATCACGGTCCTGGGCCACAGTGCATTGACGCCGATTCCGTACGGGCGCAGCTCCTCGGCGTGGCCCAGCACGCACAGGCTCATGCCGTACTTGGCGATCGAGTACGCCACATGCGGTCCGAACCATTGCGGCTTCAGGTTCAGCGGGGGCGACAGGGTCAGCACGTGGGGGTTGCGCCGCTGCTCGGCCGAGCGCTTCAGGTGGGGCAGACAGGCCTGGGTGCACAGGTAGGTGCCGCGCAGGTTCACGCCGAGCATCAGGTCCAGGCGCTTGACGGGCGTGGATTCGGTCGGGGTCAGGCTGATGGCGCTGGCATTGTTCACCAGGATGTCGATGCCGCCGAAGCGCTCGACCCCGCGCTGCACCGCATCCACAAGCTGTGTCTCGTCGCGGATATCCGCCTGCACCGGCAGGCACGCCCCGCCCGCCTGCTCGATCTCGCGCGCGGCCGAGTGGATCGTGCCGGCCAGCTTCGGATGGGGTTCGGCCGTCTTGGCCGCGATCACGATATTGGCACCGTCGGCGGCCGCCCGCAGCGCGATCGAAAGACCGATGCCGCGCGAGCCGCCGCTGATGAACAGCGTCCTGCCCTTCAGGCTCATTCGCTTGCCTCCTGCCGGTCCGCTTTGGGCCACAAAACGAGCTGGGTGCACCGGAACTCGGCGATCGAGCGACCCGACTCGACATGCGACACGCTCGCGTCCCACACCTGGGTCGTACGGCCCCGGTGGATCGGGCGCGCCGTCGCCACCAATGATCCCTCGGTGGCCGTACCCAGGAAGTTGGCCTTCAGCTCGATCGTGGTGAAACTGTGCGCGCCCGGCGGCAGATTCGCCATGCAGGCGAATCCGCACACGCTGTCGGCCAGCGCGATCACGCTGGCCGCGTGCAGGTACCCGTTCGGTGCCATCAGCTTCGGCTCTATCGGCAGCCGCATCTGCAGGGCACTCGCGGCCGGGTCGACGACCTGCAGTCCGAGCAGGCCCGGCAAGCCGGCCTGCGCCTTGTGCAGCAGGGCCTCGACGATCACCTCGGGTCGCTGGGGCATAACCCGCCCTCAGGGGGCCCGCGAGAAATCGGGCGCGCGCCGATCCAGGAACGCGCTGAACGCCTCGCGCGCCTCGGCGCTTTGCAGCAGGCGGCCGAAAGCGGCGTTTTCTTCGCCGATCGCGCGCAGGGTCGCCTCGCGCCAGCCGGCCTTGAGCAGACGCTTGGTCTCGCGCAGCGCCGACGGCGGCAGCTGGGCCAGCCGGGCGCACTGGCGCTGCGCGTAGCCGAGGACCTCGGCCGGCGGCAAGATCCGGTTGACCAGTCCCATCTCGAGCGCCTCTTCGGCGGTGGCCGGCTCACCCAGCAGCAGTTTCTCGGCGGCGCGGTGATAGCCCGCGGCGAGCGGCAGCAGCAGGCTGGAGCCGAACTCCGGGCACAGCCCCAGGTTGACGAACGGCAACGAAAAGCGCGAATCGTCCGCGCAATAGGCCAGGTCGCAATGCAGCAGCAGCGTCGTGCCGATGCCGACCGCGGCACCGTTGACAGCCGCCACCACCGGCTTGGCCGCCCCCGACAGGGCCGCCATGAAGCGAAAGACCGGCGCGTCGGGCTGCTGGGGCGGTGCGCGCAGGAAGTCCTCCAGGTCGTTGCCGGCGCTGAAGACGTCGGGCTGCCCGGACAGCAGGATCACGCGAACCGAAGGGTCGGCCTCGGCAGCCGAGACCGCATCGCTCAACGCCGCATACATCGCCACCGTGATCGCGTTCTTGCGCTGCGGCCGGGCGATCTGGATGCGGGCAACCGCTTCGGCCGTTTCGGTCAGGATCGCCATGGGCCGCCCTTCAAACGCGCTCGAACAGGCCGGCAGCGCCCATTCCGGTGCCGACGCACATCGTGACCATGCCGTACCTCAACCCGCGCCGGCGCAGGCCGTGCACAAGCGTGGCCGCTCGGACCGCGCCGGTTGCGCCCAGCGGATGGCCCAGCGCGATCGCCCCGCCCATCGGATTGACGGTCGAGCGGCTCAACCCGAGCTCGTTGATCACCGCCAGCGCTTGAGCGGCAAAGGCCTCGTTCAGCTCGATCCAGTCGATCTGGTCCAGCTTCAGGCCCGCGATCTTCAGCACGGCCGGAATCGCCTCCTTCGGGCCGATGCCCATCACTTCAGGGGCAACGCCGCGCACCGAGAAGGATACGAAGCGCGCCAGCGGCGTCAGGTTGAACCGCTTCAGCGCGGCCTTGCTGCACAGGATCAGCGCGGCGGCGCCGTCCGAGGTCTGCGAGCTGTTGCCGGCGGTGACGCTGCCGCGTGCCGCGAACGCCGGCTTGAGCTTGGCCAGCGCTTCCACGTTGGTGTCGAGGCGCGGGCCTTCGTCCAGCGTGAGCGTGCGCTTGCGGGTCTCGAGCTCGTGCGACGCCAGGTTCGCGAACTTCTCGACCACCTCGAACGGCGTGATCTCCTCGTCGAACTCTCCGGCCTTCTGCGCCGCGATGGCGCGCCGGTGCGAGATCAGCGCGAACTCGTCCTGGTCCTCGCGCGACACCTTCCAGCGCTGCGCCACCTTCTCCGCCGTGATGCCCATGCCGAAGGCGATGCCCACGTTCTGGTCGGACTCGAAGATGTGCGGATTGAACGAGGGCTTATTGCCCGCCATCGGCACCATGCTCATCGATTCGACCCCACCCGCCAGCATCACATCGGCCTCGCCCACAGCGATCCGATTGGCCGCGATCGCCACCGCGCTCAGGCCCGAGGCGCAGTAGCGGTTCACCGTCATGCCGCCCACGGTGTCGGGCAGTCCGGCCAGCAGCACGGCGTTGCGCGCCACGTTCATGCCCTGCTCGGCCTCGGGAAAGGCGCAGCCGATCACAGCGTCCTCGATCGCATCGGGCTCCAGCGACGGCACCTTGGCCACCGCCCCGCGGATGGCCGCCACCAGCAGATCATCCGGACGAACCGTGCGCAGAGCTCCCCGCGGCGCCTTGCCCACCGGCGTGCGCGTGGCGGCAACGATAAATGCGTCCTGGTTCGACATGTTGGGTCTCTCCCGTTCAGTTTCGTACCGGCTTGCCGGACTGCATCATGCCCATCATCCGCTCCTGGGACTTCGGGTGCGCGACGAGCTTGATGAAGTGCTGGCGCTCCAGGTCGAGCAGCCACTGTTCATCCACCAGCGATCCGGCCTCGACGTCGCCCCCGGTCATCACCTCGGCGATCGAGCCGGCGATCAGGAAATCGTGCTCGCTGATCATCGCTCCTTCCTTCATGTTCACCAGTTGCGCCTTGATAGTGGCGGCGCCCGCGCGACCGGCCACCGGGAACGATTTGACCCGCAGCGGCGGCCGGTAGCCGACCGCCTGCATCGCGAAGGCCTGGCCGACCGCGGTCCACAGCAGCTCGTAGGGATTGAACACGATCGTGTCGCAATCGGTCAGATAGCCCATCGCTCGCGCCTCAGGACCCGACTTGGAAACGTTGGCCATCGCGGCGTTCTGGAACGACGTGCGCAGGAACGGCACCAGATCGTTGCTGCCCGCCGCGCGCGCGGCCGCGGCCGCCCGCAGCGCGCCCTCCTTCAGGCCTCCGGCACCCGGAATCAGGCCGACTCCGACCTCGACCAGGCCGATATAGCTTTCCAGGCAGGCGATGCGGCGGGCGCAGTGCAGCAGCAGCTCGCAGCCGCCGCCCAGCGCGAGCCCCTGGACCGCGCCCACCACCGGGACCTGCGCATATTTGACGCGCATGAAGGCCTGCTGCATCTTGGCCTCTTCGGCTCCGATCGCCTTGGGCCCTCCGCTCATGAAGACCGGCAGCATCGCCTTCAGATCGGCGCCCGCCGAAAAGGGCTCGCCGCTCGACCAGATCACCAGCGCCCGTCCCTGCTCCTCGGCCACATCGAGCGCGCGCTGCAGCCCGGCGATCACGCCCGGGCCCAGCACCCGCATCCGGGTACGGATCGAGAAGATCAGCACGTCGCCCAGGTTCGGCTGCTCGAAGTGCCACAGCCGGCACGATTCGTCCGAAAACAGCGTGACCCCGGCATCATCGCCCGTGCCGACTCCTTCACCGACCAGCGGCGCACGGAATAGCTGCCGGGCGTACACCGGAAGGCGGGTGCGCGGCTCGAAGCGTGCCTGCGCCGGATTCCAGGACCCTTGCGGCGTGTGCACGCCGCCGGCTTCGGCCACCGGGCCCTTGACCACCCAGGGCGGCAGGGGCGCCCGGCTCAAGGCCTCGCCACGCTCGATGTCCTGGGCCACCCATTCGGCCACGCGCTGCCAGCCGGCAGCCTGCCAGGTCTCGAAGGGACCCGTGTCCCAGCCGAAACCCCAGCGCAGCGCGAAATCGATGTCGCGAGCGCTTTGCGCGATCTCGGCCAGGTGCACCGCAATGTAATGGAACATGTCGCGAAAGATCGACCACAGGAAGCGCGCCTGCGGATGGTCGGTCTGGCGCAGCAGCTTCAGGCGCTCGCCGGCGTCGCCCGTTTTCAGGATGCGGACCACCAGCTCGTCGGCCTTGCCGGCGCTTTCCACGTACTCGGCGCGGCTCGGATCGAGCACCTTGATCACGCGCCCTTCCTTCCGGTAGAACCCGGCGCCCGTCTTCTGTCCCAGCGCTCCCTTGTCGACCAGCGCCTGCACCACCGGCGGCACGGCGTACACCGGCGCGAACGGGTCGCGGGCCGGGGGCAGCGCCTGCTGCATCGTGTGGATCACGTGCACCATCGTGTCCAGTCCGACCACGTCGGAGGTTCGGAAGGTCGCGCTCTTGGCTCGCCCCAGCCGGGTGCCGGTGAGATCGTCGACCACGTCGTAGGCCAGGCCGTACTTGGACGCCTCGTGAATGGTCGCCAGCATGCCGAACACGCCGACCCGGTTGGCGATGAAGTTGGGCGTGTCCTTGGCACGCAGCACGCCCTTGCCGAGCGTGCTGGTGAGGAAGGTTTCCAGAGAATCGAGCACGTCGGCTGCGGTGGCCGCGGTCGGCACCAGCTCGACCAGGTGCATGTAGCGCGGCGGATTGAAGAAGTGCACGCCGCAGAAGCGGCGTTTGAGCGCGGCCTCGAGTTGCCCGGACAGGCTGGCGACCGACAGACCCGACGTGTTGGACGCCAGGATCGCGTGGGGCGCGATGTGCGGGGCGATCTTCTTGTACAGGTCGAGCTTCCAGTCCAGCCGCTCGGCGATCGCCTCGATCACCAGATCGCACTCGGCGAGGCGCTGCAGGTGCTGCTCGTAGTTGGCCGCTTCCAGGTACTGGGCGTCGTCCTTCAGCGCGAGCGGCGCCGGGCTGAGCTTGCCCAGGTTCTCGATGGCGCGCAGCACGATGCCGTTGCGGTCGGGCGATTTGTCGCCCGCCAGGTCATACAGCAACGCAGGCACCCGGGCATTCACACAGTGCGCCGCGATCTGCGCGCCCATCACGCCGGCGCCCAGAACCGCGACCTTCCTGATCGCAAGTTGTTTCATTGTTGTTTTCTCTCCGGACGGTCCGCCACCCGCGCGAACCTGTCAGAACAGCTCCGCCTCGAGCTCCATCAGGTTCTTCGCCCCCGAGCGGGCAGCCCGGATATGGTAAGCGGTCTCCGGCAACAGGCGCTGGAAATAAAAGCGGGCCGTGGCCAGCTTGACGCGGTAGAACGGATCCGCATTGGGTGCGCCGGTCCGGTCCAGCGCGACGCGCGCCATTTTCGCCCAGAAGTACGCGAACACCAGATGCCCGATCACGCGCAGGTAGCTGACCGCTGCCGCGCCGGCCTCCTCCGGATTGCTCATCGCCTTCATGCCGATTTCCATCGTCAACTTCTGAACCTTGTCGCCCAGATCGGCGAGCGGCGTGACGAACTCGTTCATGTCGGCCGAGTTGCCGTGCTCGGAGATGAAATCCTGCACCAGCTTGCCGAACGCGCGCAGCTTGGCCCCCGCGTCCATCAGGACCTTGCGCCCCAGCAGATCGAGCGCCTGGATCGCGTTGGTGCCTTCATAAATCATGTTGATGCGGGCGTCGCGCAACATCTGCTCCATCCCCGACTCGTGGATGTAGCCGTGTCCCCCGAACACCTGCAGGCACTGCGAGACGCCGTCGAACGCATTGTCGGTCAGGAAGGCCTTGGCCACCGGCGTCATCAAGGCGAGCATGTCGGCCGCAAAGCGTCGCTCGGATTCGTCCGGATGGTGGTGCTCCTGGTCGACCATCAGCGCCAGCCAGTAGGCGAAGGCGCGGCCGCCATCGGCCCAGGCGCGCGCGGTCAGCAGCGAGCGCCGCACGTCCGGATGCACGATGATCGGATCGGCCGGCCCGTTGTGTGCGGCGCCGGGCGCGAGGCTGCGCCCCTGCACGCGCTCCTTGGCGTAGGCAGCGGCGTTCTGGTAGGCCACCTCGGTCAGCCCCAGCCCCTGCATGCCGACCGCCAGCCGCGCGCTGTTCATCATCACGAACATCGCGTTCAAGCCGCGATTGGGTTCCCCCACCAGCCAGCCGGTGGCGCCCTCGAACACGACCTGGCAGGTCGAGTTGGCATGGATCCCCATTTTGTGCTCGATGCCCCCGCAGTACAGCGCGTTGCGCGCGCCGATCCCGGCCGAGGCGCCCTGCCCCGCCGGCAGCAGCTTGGGCACCACGAACAGCGAGATCCCCTTGGTTCCGGCGGGCGCGTCGGGCAGCCGGGCCAGCACCAGGTGAACGATGTTGTCGGCCAGGTCGTGCTCGCCGGCCGAGATGAAGATCTTCTGCCCGGTGATCCGGTAGCTGCCGTCGGGCTGCGGCTCGGCGCGCGTGCGCAGCAGGCCCAGGTCGGTGCCGCAGTGCGCCTCGGTCAGGCACATGGTGCCGGTCCATTCGGCCGAGGCCAGCTTGGGCAGGAACGTCGTCTTCTGCTGCGCCGTGCCGTTGGCGTGCAGGCATTCGTATGCGCCGAGGGTCAGTCCCGAGTACATGCTCCAGGACTGGTTGGCCGCGGTGCACATCTCGCCGAACGCGCTCTGCAGCACATGGGGCAGCGCCTGGCCTCCGTATTCGGTCCCGGCCGTCAAACCCTGCCAGCCGCCCTGGCGCATCTGGTCGAAGGCTGCACGAAAGCCTTCCGGGGTGCGCACCTCGTGGCTGACCGGGTCGAAGCGGCAGCCCTGCGCGTCGCCCTTGAGGTTCAGCGGCAGCAGGACATCGGTGCAGAAGCGCCCGCCCTGCTCGAGCACCTGGTTGACGGTTTCGGCGTCCAGGTCCGTGAACGGCGGCATCCGCTGCAGGGACTCGACCGCATGCAGAACCTCGTGCAGGACAAACTGCTGGTCGCGCAACGGTGCCTGGTAGACGGGCATGTGGGAGCTCCTCAGAAGGCTAGTGCGCGCGGCGCCGGCGCCGGTCGACGCGCTCGGTAGCGGTGCGCGGCCGGGCCGCATCGATCAAGCGCGCCAGTGCGACGCGGGCACGCTGCACGCTCTGGCTCGAGCGCAGCAGACGGGCGTCCTGGTGCAGCATCAGCATCAAACCGTAGATCTCGAACACCATCTGGTGCGGATCGGCGCCCCGGTCCAGGTGGCCTTCGCTCTGTGCCAGCCGGATCGCGCGCAGCAGCTCGCCCTTCCAGCCTTCGACGATCGCCACCAGGGCGTCGTGCAACGGCCCCGGGCGGTCGTCGTACTCCGATGCGGCGCCGATCAGGATGCAGCCGGCCTCGATCTCCTCGGCCAGCAGCACCAGCCAGTTCTCCAGCAGCGCCAGCAGGCGCGGCAGCCCGCGCGGACGGGCCACCGCCGGCTGCAGCACGGCCTCGACGAAGCGGGCCGCGTAGTGCTTCAGCACCGCCAGCTGCAGCTCCTCGCGCGAGCCGAAGTGCGAGAACACCCCGCTCTTGCTCATGTCGAGCCGCTCGGCCAGGGCCCCGATGGTCAGTCCCTCCAGGCCTTCGCGGCGCGCAATCGCCAGGGCCTGCTCGATGATGGCGGCCCGGGTGACCTCGCCCTTGCGCGCGCTGCGCGGCGCCGGCGCGTCGGATCCGGCGCGGGTTGGCAGGGAGGCGGATTCGGAGTTCATCGGCTCGGCGGCGCGCGCTCAGAATTCGAAAGAACCGAACGTTCGTACTTTTTTCAGCGGTTGTCAAGACCGTATTGCGGCGGTCGCCGCCGTGTTGCCTGAAACCGTCTCGATCAGGTGGTCGACGAACAGGCGCACCTTGGCCGACAGCTGGCGCCGGCTCGGATAAACCGCCCAGGTGTCCAGCAGCGGCCCCTCGTAATCGGGCAGCACCCGAAGCAGCGTTCCAGCGGCGAGCTCCGGCTCCATCATGAACTCGGGTGCCATGACCAGACCCAGCCCGGCCGCCGCCGAAGCGATCAGCAGCTCGCCGCTGTTGGCGATCAGCGGCCCGCTCACCCGCACGTCGTGGGCGTCGCCGTCCGGGCCAGTCAGCCGCCACAGGTGGGGGGCGGCCGCGTACGCGTAGGTCAGCGCGCGGTGGCCCGTCAGGTCCGCCGGCGCACGCGGAGCGCGGTGGGCCCGCAGATAGTCGGGGGCCGCCGCCACCAGCTGTCGCACCTGGCCCAGGCGCCGCGCCACCAGCCCTTCGGCGCCGACCCGCCCGATCCGAATGGCCAGGTCGAAGCCTTCCTCGACCAGGTCGACCAGGCTGTCCGACACGGTCACATCGAACCGCACGCCCGGATGGCGCGCGACGAAGCGGGCAATCACCGGCGCCACCTGCTGCGCGGCCAGGTTGCGCGGGCAGGTGAGCCGGATCGTGCCGCGCGGCGTGGCGGCCGTGGCCCCGGCCAGCTGTTCGGCTTCCTCCAGTTCAGCCAGCAACTGGACGCTGCGCTCGTAAAAGGCCTGCCCGCCCTCGGTCAGGGACAGCTTGCGCGTGGTGCGGTTCAGCAGGCGGGCGCCCAGGTGCTGCTCCAGGCCGGCGATCTGGCGGGAAATCGAAGAGGTCGACGAACGCAGCCGCTGGGCCGCCCGCGCGAAGCTGCCGGCTTCGACCACGCGTACAAATGCCTGGATGGCCGCGATCCGATCCACCGTTTCATTATGCCGAACCGCGGGACAATTCGTTTCAGGACGTTGACTTAATTGCGTTGAATTCGAGGAATAAAGTCTCGTTCCCGAACTGTGGAGGACATCCCGATGAAGCTCTATTACTCGCCCGGCGCCTGTTCACTGTCGCCCCACATCGTGATGCGCGAAGCCGGCATCCCGGTGCACCTGGTCAAGGTCGACTCGCAGACAAAAAAGACAGAGGACGGGACCGACTTCAGGGCCATCAACAGCAAGGGCTACGTGCCGACGCTCGAGCTGCCCGACGGCCAGCGGCTGACTGAGGGGGCGGCCATCGTGCAGTACCTGGCCGATCAGGTGCCGGCGCGCGGGCTGGCGCCCGCCAACGGAACGTTCGAGCGCGTGCGGCTGCAGGAATGGCTCAATTTCATCTCGACCGAGGTGCACAAGCAGCTCTCGCCGCTGTTCGACGCCAAGTGCGAGGACACCTTCAGAGCGCGCCAGCACGAGAAGATCGGCGGCCGCTTCGACTGGATCTCCAAGCAGCTGGGCAGCCGCGAGTACCTGATGGGCAGCGCCTTCACCGTGGCGGACGCCTACCTGTACACGATACTGAGCTGGACCCGGCACCTCGGCATCGATCTGCCCAAGTGGCCGGTGCTGTCGGCCTACGTGGATCGCATCGGGCAGCGTGCGACGGTGCGCGAAGCGCTCAAGGCCGAGGGTCTGCTGAAGCAGTGATGCGGCTGCCGACCCTGTTCATATCTCACGGTTCGCCGATGTGCGCGCTGCGCGCCAGCCCGGTGGCCGAGCCGTGGGCGAAGTTGGTGCGCGATCTTCCGCGGCCACGGGCGGTGCTGGTGGCCTCGGCGCACTGGGAAACCGAGCTGCCGATGGTCGGCACCGCCGAGCGCCCTGCCACGGCGCACGACTTCGGCGGCTTTCCGCCGGCGCTGGAGCGGATTCGCTACCCGGCGCCGGGTGCGCCCGAGCTGGCCGGGCGGGTCCTTGCGCTGCTGGCCGCGGCCGGCTTGCCGGCCTCGGGCAATGGCTGCCGCGGGCTCGACCACGGCGCCTGGGTCCCGCTGCTGCACATGTATCCGCAGGCCGACGTGCCCGTGTTCGAGGTTTCGATCCAGACCTCGCTGGGCGCGCCCCATCACCTGCGGTTGGGAGCGGCGCTGGCACCGCTGACGAACGAAGGCGTATTGATCGTCGGGTCGGGCTCGATCACGCACAACCTGGCCGACTGGAGCCGGTCGGTGCACGACCACGGGCTCCAGACCGCGCCGCAGGCGACCCTGCCGTACGTTCAGGCATTCCGCGAGGCGATCGAAGCGGCGCTGCGCCGGGGCGATGTCGACTGGCTGGCCGACTATCGCGAGCGCCTGCCCCAGGCGCAGCGCGCCCATCCGACCGAGGAGCACCTGCTGCCGCTGCTGGTCGCGTACGCGGCCGCCGGCGAGCGGCCGGCCGTGCAGCGGATCGACCTGGGCGTGGACGGCGGGGCCGTCGCGATGGACGTGTTCGTGTTCCGCCCGGCCAGCCAGCTCCTCACGGGGCCGGTTGAGGCTGAAGCGGCGTGACCGTGTAGCCGCGCGCCTGCAGCTCCTGAACGAGGCCGCCGGAGCCGAAAAAGTGCAGGCTTCCGACCGCGACCAGATAGAAGCGACCGTCCTGGAGCAACTGATCGATCCGGTTCGCCATCGTCGCATTGCGGTCGCTGATCAGCCGTGCGAATTGCCGCCGCTCGGCCGGGTCCGGTGAATTGCGAACGCGCTGCAGATAATCCAGCATCGCGGCCGAATCGGACCCGCGCCACGCGGCCACCAGCGAGCGCAGTTCGCGCTCGGCCTCGCCGTCCAGGATCGACTGGACGATCTGGCGCAGGGCATCGAGCTGCTCGGAAAGGGGCTGCGCATCCAGCAGTTCGAACTGGGCCTGAAGGCCTTCGAGCTCGGCGATCGGCTTGCCGCTCTCTGCCGCCAACGACGCGAGATAAGCCTCGGTCGCGTAGGCCGGCGAGAACCCCAGTTTGGACGCCTGCAGGACCACCAGCGTGTCGCCGAGCATCCACGGCTTCATCTGCCAGGCGCCTTCGGCCGGAAAGCCGAACTGCTCCAGCACGCGCTGGGTATCGGCCTTCAGCCGGGCGTCGATGCGCGTGTCCAGACCGGCCTCGCCGGGTGCGAACTGGGCGCGCGCCAGCAGCTCCGCCGCGTTGCCGCCCAGCTGAGAGATGTCGGCTTCCAGCGCGATCACGTCGACCGCGGACAGGCGCCGGCGCGTGGCTGCATCGGGCGGATAGTCGGAGGCCAGGCCCACATGGAGCGTCCCCATCAGCAGCGCATGTCGATCGGCCTTGCGGGCCTCCCACAGGAACCCGTGGGCGCCGCCGGCGGCCGGCGGCGCGCTGGCGGCGCTGTCCGCTGCGGTCGGCGCTGCGCGCGCCGCCGCGCTCCACAGGGCGAGCAGCAGCCACAGACCGGCGGCCAGGCGGCCGCGCACGCGCGCCGGGCCGTCAGGCGACACGGGCCGTCTGCGCGGCACGGTTGCGAAGCGGCAGCGCGAAGCAGATCACGTGCGAGTCGTCTTCGTCGTGGTGGGCCACGTAGCCGCGAGCCACCATCATCTGGCGCATCGAGTCGTTTTCCTTCAACACGTACCCGAAGATCTCGGCCAGGTTGCGGTCCCGCCCGTGCTGCTCGAGCGCCTCCATCATCGCGTTGCCCAGGCCCCGCCCCTGCCAGGAGTCTTCCACCGTCACCCCGAACTCGGCGCGCTCGCCGTCGGCCAGGCGCGTGTAACGCGCGATGGCCCGGATTTCACCCGGCCCGCTTGCGGGATCGACCGCGACGAACGCCATCTCGCGATCGTAGTCGATCTGCGTGAAGCGGATCAGCTGCTCCACCGACAGTTCGCGAACCGGCGCGTGCAGCCGCAGGTACAGCGTCTGGCGCGACAGGCGCGCGACGAAGCGCTGCTCGGCCTCGGCGTCCTCGGGCCGGATCGGGCGCAGCCACAGGCGCGTTCCATCCTCCAGCGGCAGCTCGCGCTCGAGTGCCTTCGGATAAGGGTGGATCGCCAGGTGCGAATAGGCGGCGTCCGGCGCGATCGCCCGATCATCCACCACCACGCGCGCATCAAGCGCCATCACACCCTGCTCGTCGGCCAGCAGCGGGTTGATGTCCAGTTCGCGCAGGCAGGGCAGCTCGCAGGCGAGCTCCGATACCCGGACCAGCGCATCGATCAGGCGGTCCAGGTCGACCGCCGGCATGCCGCGGAACGCGCCCAGCATCCTGGACACCCGCGTGCGGTCGATCAGATCGCACGCCAGCAGCCGATTCAGCGGCGGCAGCGCCAGGGCCGAATCGGACACCACCTCGACCGCGATCCCTCCCATGCCGAACGTCAGCACCGGCCCGAAGGCGGGGTCGCGCGCGATGCCGACGATCAGCTCGCGGCCGTGGGGCCGTGAGATCATCTTCTGCACCAGCACGCCGGTGAAGCGCGCCTGCGGGGCGCGCTTTTCGACCCGCTCGCGGATCAGATCGAACCCGAGCGCGACCTCATCGACGGTCTTCAGCGACAGCAGCACGCCGCCCACTTCGCTCTTGTGCGTGACGCCCTCGGCGCGCACCTTCAGCACCACCGGCAATCCGATCTGCTCGGCCAGCTCGCGCGCCTGCGCTGCGCTGGCCGCCAGGCGCCCCTGCGCCACCTCGATGCCGCACGCCGCCAGCATCGCCTTGGCCTCGTCTTCGGACAGGACGTCGCGGCCGGACTTGCGAACCGCCTCCACGATCTGGCGGGCGGCGGTAATGTCGAGCGGCCTTGAACCGGGCGGGGCCGGATCGGCCGGCGGCGGCAGCTGCAACCGCAGCTCGCGGTTGTGCACATGCTGGGCCAGGAAAGAGAAGGCCTGCACGCCGTGCTCGGGACTGGCCAGCGCTGCCAGGCCCGCCTCCTTCAATACCGAGCGCCCCTTGGCCGCGTCTTGCTCGCCCAGCCAGGCCAGCACGACCGGCTTGCGAGTCGCCTTCACGGGTTCGATCAGCGCCTGCGCGGCCTGCTGCGCGCCGGCCCGCACGGTCGGACAGAACAGCACCAGCACGCCGTCGTTGCCGGGATCGGCCACCAGGATTTCGAACGCGCGCGCCAGCCGCTGCGGGTCCGCATCGCCGACCACATCGACCGGGTTGCCGTGCGACCAGGTCGGCGGCAGCGCAGCGTCCAGCGCCGTGCGCGCCCCGTCCGACAGGGTGGCGAGCAGCACACCCTTGTCGGCCACCGCGTCGGCGGCCAGAACGCCCGGTCCGCCGCCATTGGTCAGGATCGCCAGCCGCGATCCCTTCGGCATCCGACCGCCGGCCAGCGTCTCGGATGCGATGAACAGCTGGTCGTATTCGCGGATGCGGATTGCGCCGCTGCGGCGCAGCGCTGTGTCCCAGACCCGATCGTTGCCGGCCAGAGCGCCCGTGTGGCTCAGGGCAGCGTTGCGCCCGATCGTGTGGCGCCCGGCTTTCAGCACGATCACCGGCTTGATGCCGGCGGCAGCCCGAACGGCCGACAGAAACCGGCGAGGATTGTGTACGCCCTCGATGTACAGCGCGATGCTCCGGGTTTCCGAGTCCATCGCCAGAAAGTCGAGCAGCTCGCCGAACTCGACGTCGCAGCCGTCCCCGGTTGTCACCACGGAGGAGAAGCCGAACCCGGCCGCCCATGCGTAATCGAGCAGCGCGGCCGCGACCGCGCCGGACTGCGACACCAGCGCCACGCTGCCCGGCCGCGCCGAGGTGCGCGCGAACGTGGCATTCAAGCCGATCGACGGGCGCAGAATGCCCAGACAGTTCGGACCGATCAGCCGCACGCCGTGGCGACGCGCCGCGGCCACCATTTCGTCCTGCAGTTTCCTGCCTTCCGGCCCGATTTCGGCGAAACCGGCCGACAGCACGAGCAGGTTGGGTACGCCGCGCGCCCCGGCGTCCGCCACCAGCGCTGCCACCGTTCGCGCCGGAGTCACGACGACCGCCAGGTCGGGCGCGTGCGGCAGCGCTCGAAGCGAAGCAACGCACGGACGCCCTTGCACCGAGGTGTACTTCGGGTTGACCGCATCGATTCGCCCCCGGTAGCCGCCCGCCAGCAGGTTGGCGAAGACGTCGTAGCCCACGGCCCCTCGCCGTTCGGTCGCGCCGATCACCGCGACCGAAGCGGGAGCCAGCGCGGAGTGCAGGTGGTGAGTGTCGTGCATCGAGACGTGTTCAGGATCAGTATTTTGCGATGCACCATTTGCCGAGTCGGCATTGCTCGCACCCGCTCGTGCCAGGGCGATTTGCGCAGCGCAACACTACGCCGATTCCGAGGCGGTCGGTTGATCGATTTTTGCCCGTTCGCTGACTGGATAGAATCCTCCCATGAACGTCGATGGCGTCGCCTACCGGTCGATCTGGCCGATCGGGCAGCAAGCAGTCGGAATCATCGACCAGACCCGGCTGCCCTACGAGTTCCGCACGCTGGAGCTGACCGAATGGCGCTCGATGGTCACGGCCATCGCGTCGATGCAGCTGCGCGGGGCCCCGCTGATCGGGGTGGCGGCCGCGTACGGGGTCGCCCTGGCGATCAATCGGGATGCGACCGATGCCGCCCTGGAGCTCGCGTGCCGCGAGCTGCTCGAAAGCCGGCCCACCGCGGTCAACCTGCGCTGGGCGGTGCAGCGGATGCGTGCGCGGCTGAGCGGTCTGCGCCCCTCCGAGCGGGCGCAGGCCGCCTGGCAGGAAGCCGACGCGATCGCCCAGGAAGACATCGGGCTGAACCGATCGATCGGTTCGTACGGGTCGGCGCTGCTGGCGCGGCTGCACGCGCGCTGCGGGCGGCCCGTCAACGTGCTGACCCATTGCAACGCCGGCTGGCTCGCCACCGTCGATTTCGGCACCGCCTTGGCGCCGGTCTACCTGGCGTTCGACGCGGGTGTGCCGCTGCATGTCTGGGTCGACGAGACCCGGCCCCGCAACCAGGGCCTGCTGACCGCCTGGGAGCTGGCCGCTCACGGCGTACCGCACACGCTGATCGCGGACAACGCGGGCGGCCACCTGATGCAACGCGGCCAGGTCGACATCGTGCTGGTCGGCGCTGATCGGGTCGGGCGGCGCGGCGACGTGTGCAACAAGATCGGCACGTATCTTAAGGCGCTGGCCGCGCACGACAGCGCCGTGCCGTTTTACGCTGCCGTGCCTTCGCCGACGATCGACTGGCAGCTCGCAGAGGCGGTGCGCGAGGCCCCGATCGAGGAGCGCGCCGCCTCCGAGCTGCGCGTCGTGCACGGCCTGGATCGCGAAGGCCGGCGCGCCAGTGTCGAGGTGGCCCCGTCCACGTCCGCCGTGGCCAATCCCGCCTTCGATGTGACCCCGGCGCGCCTGGTGACCGGATTGATCACCGAGCGCGGCATCGTTGGCCCGGACGAGCTCGAGGGCCTGTTTCCCGAGGCTGGCGCGGCGCCGTGAGAACTTATTGCCAGCATCACGCGTATGCGGGAGAATTCTCAACGGAGTCAGTCGGGTCTCGGCCACCAGGGCGCCATGTACGGATCAGCAGCCGTAGCAACTGTGCAGCCGGTGTTCAGGGCTCTGACGCCGGCGGTGAAGCGCTGGTCGGCGAGTCCCCTTGCGCGGGACCACTACCATCCGGTCGAAGGCAACGTGTGCGCCACCATGTGGCCAACCCGCACCCTGGCCGAGCGCCAGCGCTGGTTCGACGAGCTGTACGTCTGGACGGAGGGATTCCAGCCTTCGACCACGCAGCGCGCGTGCATCCAGGTGGCCGCGCTCGACAATGCGCTGCGCATGCTGGATTCGGAGTCGGCCCGCTCGGTGGCGGTCACGCTGTCGTTCGGAACGGCCGAGCGCCATCTGGACGCGATCGTCAAGCGCCTGCAGCTGTATCCGCTGGTGGCCCACCGGGCGGTGGTGATCCTGCGCGGCACGCTGGACCGCGTGCGCTCGCAGTACCGGATCCGCGCGCTGATCGACTACTTGCGCTCGAGCCAGATCACGGTCGGCTACCGGGTGTCGGCGCCCCGCGTCACGATGGAGATCCGCGCGATCGACCTGGTCCAGCCCGAGTTTGCCAAGGTGCTCGCGCCCACCTCGGACCGGGAGGAATTCTGGAAGGACTTCGTCTCCGAGGCGCGGGTCGCCGGCATCGTGCCGCAGTCGCTGATCGTGGCAGGCCTGGAGACGCAGCGGCAGCTCGAACTGGCCCGGCAGGCCGGCATCCGTTTCGGCCAGGGCAATGCGGTTCGCCCTTCGTTCGAGCCGCCAAGAGCCTCTTTCGCCAAAGGCTTCGGGGGCTAGGCGCCGCTGCCGCGCCGCTGCAGCTGCTGCAGACGTGCCTGCGCCTTCGGAAGGTTGCGCCGCACGACTTTCTCGGACCATCGCTCGGCTCGTTTGACCAGCTCACGTGAGCGCGTCAGCGATGGCAGCGTCGAAACGGCCACGTGTACGTCGTTGATCTCTCCGAGCACCTGCTGCAGGCGCGACAGCGCCTTCAGCGTTCGCGCCGGCGCGCCAGGCGACAGCAGCGGAGCCAGCAGCTCCAGCGCGTAGCGCTGCCGCTTGGCCAGGATCCGCAGCCGGTGCCGGCCCAGGGGCGGCAGCGCCGGCAGGTGCCGGCCGGCCGCAATCACCCGCCGGTGGCCGCGCTCGATGGCGCGCCTCGCCCACTGTGCCAGTCGGTCCGCTGTCGGGGCGGCCGCCTCCTCGCTCCAGCGCAGCAGGCGCAGCGCCGTATGCGCGAAGCGCACGCTCTCCAGCACGGCGCGCAGACGCAGCCGCTGCCGCTGACGACGCGCCAGCGCCCGCGCCATCAGTCGAACCCACTGGTCCTCGTCGCCGGCCTGGGCCGCCCGGCGCAGCGATGGCAGGCTCTGGGTCAGCAGCACATCCCAGTCGCGCATGGCTCCGAAACAATTGGCCATCCAGCGTAGGTCCTGTGCGATCGGGTCGTTGGCCGTCGTGGCCACGCCCAGCACACGCAGCGCTGAGCGCGTGCGGCGCAGCGCCACGCGCGCCTGGTGCACGTATTCCGGATCGTTGCCGAGCCAGGCGCCGTGGGCATTGGCCAGCACCCGCTGCACGCCAAGGCCCACGATCCGGCGTGCGACCGCCAGGTGAGTTCGCCGCGGCTGCAACAGCGTCGAAAAGCCTTCCGGGTCCGCGTGCATCGGGCCGGCGCCGCTGCGTTGCGCCAGGCGGTACCCGCGCACTGCCTTGGACTCGATCGCAGGCCGCAACGCGAGCGCCTGCCGTCCGCGCCCGATCAGATCCAGCGCCAGGTCGAAAACCGCCGACACCGAACCCTCTTTCAGTTCCAGCTCGAGCTCGCCGATGGGCTCCTTGCGCCGTCCGGCGAGCAGGCTGCCTTCGTCCAGCGCCACTTCGATCAGTGCCCCCTGAAACCGGACCTGCCGGACCGTGCGCTCGAAACGGGTGCGAAACACCGGAACGAGCCGCGTAGAGCGCACGCCGAGCAACTGCGGCAACGGCGAATCGGCCAGGGCCTTGATCTGCGGACGCGGCCCGGACACAACCGATTCCCATTCGCGCCGGCGGCTCAGGGCGCCCGGCTCGTCGCCGGACTTGAAGGTCTGAACCCAGCGCGCTTGCGCCCCTTCGCCGATGCGCCGCACCCTGAGCGCACAGCGCTGCGATCCCAGGCGCAGATCGACGGTGTCGAAGTACACGCTGGAGTGCTTCACGGCGGGACCGGCGCCGTACGCCTCGAGCCTGCGACGCACCGCCTCGCACGCGGCTGGCGGCACGGCCAGCTTCAGTTCGATTTCCATCGCGGGCCCGGCCGCTGCGGTACCCGCGTGCGCGGGCAGTGGTTCGGACCGCGGCGGCGCGGCCGCGTTCGTGCGCGGTTGCCTCATAGCGCCGGTGCGCCGTGCGCTCGCCAGCCGGCGCCGGCCAGTACGACCGCCGCGGCGCACAGCACGCCGGCGGCGGCGAAGCACACGCCGTAGCTGCCGCTGGCGCGCTGTAACAGGCCAAAGGCCGGCGGCCATACGACCGAGCCCACGAACGTCACAAACAGGCTCCCGCCGGTGGCCGCGCCGGCCTGCCCGGATGGCGCCCTGCGCGCGACCTCCGACAGGAACACGCCGTTCCAGCCGATCGCGGTCGCACCGAGCAATGCGCACGATGCGTACACCGCCAGCACCGGCCAGCGCGGCGCAAATGCCGCCACCAGGGCGCAACCGACCGCCATCAGGGCGCCCACCAGTTGCAGCGTACGGCGCGCCGACAGCCAGCGGTCAGCCACCACGCCCCAGGCGATGCGTCCGGCCACGCCTGCCAGGTTGGCCGCCGTCAGGGCGGCGCCGGCGGCGATCCACCCGTAGCCGAGCGCCTCGACCAGGTAGGCCACGATGAAGCTCGAGGTGCAGTTCTGCATCCCCGAATAGATGAACGAAAGCGCCGCCATCGACCGCAGAGGCCGGGACTCGCCGACCAGCCGCAATCCGGACAGCCATGCTCCCCCGTTGCGGCGCGCGGTCGGATCCCGATCGTGGTCGAGCGCGGCGCGCAGCGGTTGCACCCCCGCAGCGCAGACCAGGCACAGAGCGGCCACTGCACCCAGGGCCGCCTTCCACCCGAGCCATACGGTCAGCGCCGGCACGAGGATTCCAGCCAGCGCGACGCCAGCCGGCACGCCGGTCTGCTTGATCGAGAAGGTGAGCGCAATGCGGTCGGGGCGGGTCGAGCGCGCCAGCATGTGGCTGGAGGCCGGTGTGATCGGGCCGTAGCCCAGCCCCAGCAGCACCGCCGAGGCGGCCAGCGCCGGCGCGGTCGCGTCCAGGCCCAGCAGCATGCCCAGCGCGCTTAACGCGAGTGACAGTTGTGACAGCCGCAGAGCACCCAGGGTCGCCACCAGCGATCCGCTGATCAGCGCGCCCGCGGCCGAGCCCAGGTAGACGAGCGAGACATACGTGCCGACCATCGAGGCCGGCTGCGCCGTCGCCGCCGCGACGGCCGGCGCGATGGATGGAACGCTCAGCGCCGCCAGCGCGGCCATCACCTGGATCGCGGTCGTCGCAGCCAGCGTGATGGCGGGGCCAGGCAACGTCAGGCGGGTCGTACCGGCAGGCTCGGGCGGCCCTGGGCGAGCACTTTGCATCGTCTAGGGCGGAGCCTATACTGACTCGATGGCCTCGCGGTGTCCTCTGGTGCGGCGATCTGCAGCGCGAGGCGGGTGGAGGAACCGATGAAACTGATGCGGGCGGTGTTGAGCGTCATGGTGTGCGCGAACGCGATGCTGGCCGGCTGCGCATCCACATCCAATGTCGCCGACAACGGGTCGACACTGGGCCCGGGTGTGGACGAGAAGCGCGTCGCCCGGGTTGAGGCCGCCGCTCGCCGTGCCAATGTCGATGTTCACTGGGTCAATTATCCGCGCTTGCCAGGGCAATGAGCAGTGGGCGCCGGTTCCGACCGCCGGCGCCGCCTGCACCGGCCACGCCGACGTGGCAAACTGACGGCATGGGCGGCCTCGAACGTGCGCTGCGGATCCTGATCGTCGATTCTCATGGACAGCCGGTCCGCTGGGCCGCGCTGACCCGGGCGGCACGCTACTACGCCTCCGGCAAGGTCGTCACCGATCTGGGCGAAAACCTGTTCGCCATGAACGGCGGCTACCAGGAAAGCTCCGGGTTACGCTCCGAATTCGTAACCAGCTCCATCGTGATGATCCGCGGCCGACATCGGTTGCCGATCGATCACGCGCACGTCGGGTTGACCAAGCATCGGCTGTTTGCGCGCGACCGCCATGTATGCGCCTATTGCGGCGGCCACTTCGTAGAGGGTGACCTGACGGTCGAGCACATCGTGCCGGTGTCGCGCGGCGGGCGCCACGACTGGACCAACGTAGTGACCGCCTGCCGCTCGTGCAATACCCGCAAGGGCAACCGCCGGCCGGAAGAGGCACGCATGCCGCTGCTGTTCGTGCCGTACGCGGTGTCCCGCAATGAAGGCTTCATCCTGAGCAATCGCAGGATCCTGGCCGACCAGATGGCCTTCCTGCAGGCGAGCCTGCCGAAGCACTCGCGCTGGGCGCACGGCTGACCCTGCTTCGCAGGGTCAGCCGTGCGCCCAGCGCGAAGGCGGCCTCACCCAAGGCGCGAACGCAGCAATCGAAAAAACGGCGCGACCGGCTCGGCCCGTACGTAGGCGTCGTGCTTGAACGAGCTCTGCACGGCGGCCGGCTGCAGCACGCAGTCGACCGTCCCGCCTCCATCGTCGATCACTGCCCACAAGGTGGCGCCTGAGACGCCGTCCAGCGCCGGGGCGTGGATCTCCAGGCCGTCGGCGCGCCGGGCGATCCTGCGATAGTCGACCTTGATCTGGGCGCCCCACGGCTGGCCGCGCGCAAACACCACCACGGGGCGCGCGTGCAGCGCCGCTCCGACCCGCCGGATCTGCGCGTACGGGAAACCGGCGAACACGTAGGTACGCGACCGCGCTTCCGAGGCCAGCGCCTCGAACGGCGCCGCGCGCCAGTGGCGGCGCAGCAGTGCGGCGCTGCGACGGCAGCCGATCCGGATTGCCGCCAGATCGGCCTGCGGATCGACCAGCACGCGGGGCCTGGCCGTCCGCAGCCACAGGATGCGGCCGCTGTCGCCCAGCGGCAGGCCCAGGTCGCCGGCGCTCGCCCCGTCGTCGAACAGGTGGCGGCAGGTCAGCAGCAGCAGCGACGTGCCCAGCAGGTAGAGCGCCCCGCTCGCCAGCGGCTCGGCGCGGCCGCCGCGCAGCGCCAGCACCGGTACCGCCACCCGCTCCAGCGCGGCACCGATGGCGCGGGCGCGCGGCACGCCCACGTCGCCGTCGAGCAGGAGCGGGTCGGTGCCGATGCGGTTCCAGCTCACCAGATACACCCGGAAAACAAGCGGGCCGGCCGGATCTGCTCCGGCCGGCCCGCGAGGATTGCCGTGCGCCCGATTACTTCAGGTGCTTGCTGACGTATTTGGTCAGCTCGAACATCGTGGCCTGCGCCTTGCCGAACAACGGGCGCAGCTTTTCGTCGGCATTGATGTTACGACGGTTGACCGGATCCTGCAGCTTGTTCTTCTTGATGTACTGCCAGATCTTGCTGGTGACTTCGGTGCGCGGCATCGGGGAGGACCCGATGATCGCGGCAAGCGGCCCGGTCGGCATCAGCGGCTTCATGAAGGCGGCATTCGGCTTGCGCGTGCTTTTCTTCTTGGCGGCCTTGCGCGGCGCGGCCTTCTTCGCAACCTTCTTCACGACCTTCTTGGCGGCCGACTTCTTGGCTGCCTTCTTCGCCGACTTCTTCGCTTTCTTCGTAGCCATCAAGGTTCTCCTGTGTGCTGTTAGAGAAAGTACAGCGACAGCGTTCTCGCGTTTGGCCCGAACCGTGAAAGAGCGCTCTCGTTGCGTGACCCGAATACTAGGCCAACCACGACGGGAATCAAGTGTTTTCAGAGGGAAGTTGGCGTCCGGAACACGGCATGCGGCCCGATCTACAGAGGGCGGAGGAGCCTGCGCGGGCGCGCCGAGGCGGGCCGGCGCTGCGAAACGACTACAAGATCTTGTATGGATTGGTTCAGTCTCACAAGATCTTGTAGATGCGCAAGGCTGCGCGATGACGGGCGGCCGTTGCGCGAGGTCGGGCGGCCGACAGCGCGCCCGCGCGGGCACACGCCCCCAGGCATCGCGCCGGAACGGCATCGGCCCTCCGACCGGATGACGCCGAGCCGGTCCGGATCCGGCCATGGATAAAATCCGGCCATGACCCGCGCGGCGCCGGCCCGCCTGCTGATCGCCATAGCGCTCGCGTGCCTGGCTGGAGCGCTCGGGCTGCGCGCCGGCCACCTGGACCGTGCACTGTTCCTGGCGATCAACGACGCGGCCTGGCGCTGGGTTCCACCGGCGCTGCTCAGCTGCGTCACGATCCTGGGCCATGGCCTGGTCACGACCATGCTGCTGGCGCCGACCCTGCTGCGCGGACCCTATGTGGTGACGGCTGGCCTGTTCGCGACCCCTGTGGCCCTGGTGCTCTCGTGGCTGCCCAAGGCGCTGATCGATTCTCCAAGGCCCGCGGCAGTCCTGGAGCCTGCGTCGATCCACATCGTCGGTATGCGGCTGGCTGCCCACAACTCGTTTCCTTCGGGCCATGCGATCACCGCGTTCCTGATGGTCGGCGTACTGCTGACGGCCGAGCGCACGGCGCGGCTGCGCTGGCCGGCGACGGTGGGGATCGCGCTGACCGGGATCGCGGTGGCCGCATCGCGCATCGGCGTCGGCGCACACTGGCCGTCGGACGTGCTCGCCGGCGCGGGGCTGGGCCTGGTGGCGGGCGTCGCCGGCGCGCAGGCGCAGCGGCGCTGGCCGATCTCGAGTCCGGCAGCGCGGCTCGCGCTGGCGCTGGTGGTGCTCACGTGCGCCGGCACGCTCGCGCAGATCGATGTGGGCTATCCGATGGCGCGACCGCTGCAACTCGCGCTGGCGGCCGGCGGCGGCCTGGTGGCCGTGATCGCGCTGTGGCGCGCCTGGGCGGCCCGCACTCGGGCGGCGCGAAACCCCGGATGAGCCAGGCCATCGCGGCCGATCGCCGCCTGCCGGCCGCCGTGCTGATCGCCGCAGCGCTGCTGCTGGTGCCGGCGCTGGGGCTGCCGCCCCTCTTCGATGTCGACGAAGGCGCGTTCGGCGAGGCCACGCGCGAAATGCTGGCAAGCGGCGACTGGCTGTCGACCACGCTCAACGGGGCGCCGCGCTTCGACAAGCCGATCCTGATCTACTGGCTGCAGGCAGCCAGCGTCAGCGCCTTCGGCTTGACCGAGTTCGCACTGCGGCTGCCCTCGGCGCTGGCCGCCCTCGCCTGGATCGCGGCGATCGGCCGTTTTGCCTCGACCCGGATCGGCGCCGAAGCCGGAGCGCTGGCGGCCTGGATCGCCGCCACCTGCATCGGCGTCATGGTGATCGCCCACGCGGCCACGGCCGATGCGCTGCTGAACGCGCTGCTGGCCGCCGCCATGCTGGACGCCTGGCGTTTCATCGAGGACGGCAACCGCGCCGCGCTGCGCCGGATGTACGTCTGGATCGGGCTGGGCGTGCTCACCAAGGGGCCGATCGCCGCGCTGATCCCGGTGGCCGTCACGCTGCTGTACGCGCTGCTGTCGGGGCGACTGCGCGACTGGCTCCGTGCCGCCTTCGATCCGGTCGGCTGGCTGCTGCTGGCGGCGATCGTGGCACCCTGGTACGGCTACGCGCTGCACCGCCACGGCCGCGCCTTCATCGAGGGATTTTTCGTGAAGCACAACCTGCAGCGCTTCAGCGGAACGCTGGAGGGCCACTCCGGCAGCCTCGTCTACTACGTGGTGGCGGTGCCGCTGCTGCTGCTGCCGTGGACCGGGCTGCTTTGGCCAACGCTGCGGGCCGCCCGGCAGGACTGGCGCATCGGGCTCAATCGCTACCTGTGGCTCTGGTTCGCCTTCGTGTTCGTGTTCTTTTCGGCCTCCGGGACCAAGCTGCCGCACTACGTGCTGTATGGGTTGACGCCCCTGTTCATCCTGATGGCGCTGCACCGCGAGGAGCTGCACGCCGGCCGGCTGGCGCGGGTGCTCGCCGGGCTGTTGCTGGTCCTGCTGCCGCTTCTACCCTGGCTGGCGCACCGCTGGTCGCTGGGCGCCACCGGTTCGAGCACCGCGTACTACGCGGCGCTCGCGCAGCGCGCGCTGACGGCGGCGCCGTGGTCGTTCTACGCGACCACCGGCGGCGCGGCTGCAATCGGCATCGCGCTCCTTGCCGGTCGCTCGCTCGCCTGGCGGCGGCTCCAGATCGCGGCCGCCCTGCTGGCGCTTTCGATCGAATTCGCCGTGGCGCCGTGGCTGGGCGACGTGGTGAGCGGACCGATCAAGCGGGCCGCGCAATTCGTCGCTACTCGGCCCGAGAACGTCGTGCAATGGAATCTGAACGTGCCCAGCTTCAGCGTGTATCGCGGGCGGGTCACCGACTCGCGTGCACCGCGCCCAGAGGAGCTCGCCATCACGCGCGAGGACCGGCTGCCAAAGGAGGCAAGGGTCGAGGTGTTGTTTTCCGAGGCGGGGGTGATGGTCGTGCGCCCATTGCAATGATGCGCGAGGTGGCCCTCTCGACTCGGAATTCGAGGCGGAACTACCGGTGCCGGGTGTGCCGTCGTGCTTCAGCGGTCCGAGTGGTAGTTGCCCGCGGCACGAAGGCGAAACTGGAATTGATTCTGTCGGGAATTGACGTAATTCTCGGGCGTTGACTGTTCTCGGCCAAACGAACCACGCTCAAATTTTTCAGCTAGTAATTCCGATCCCGCGCGATCACCGCGATCGCCGCCCGCGTGATCCCGAACGCGATCCAGTCGAACACGCGCGTCAGCCACGACCGGCGCAGCAGGTCCTCCGGGCCGAACGGCACCGACTCGGCGGCGATGGCCTGCTCCAGGCGCGCGCGCAGTGCGCGGGTAAAGGCGGCGTCGCGCACCAGCACGTTGGCCTCGCGCGCCATCAGCAGGCTGTACGGATCCAGGTTGCTGGAGCCGACCGTGGCCCAGTTCTCGTCGATCACCGCCGCCTTTGCATGCAGGAAGCTGCGCGTGTACTGGTAGATCTGGACGCCGGCGGCCAGCAGCTGGCCGTACAGCGCGTGCTGCGCATAGAACTGCACCACGTGCTCGGCCCGGCCCTGCAGCAGCAGCCGCACCTGCACGCCGCGGCGCGCCGCGTCCATCAACACGCCCCGGAAGCGCCGCCCGGGGATGAAATACGCGTTGGCGATCACCACGTCGCGGCGCGCCGACACCAGGGCTTCGGTGTAGGCGCGCTCGATGGTGCGGCGGTGCAGCAGGTTGTCGCGCAGCAGCAGCGCGGCCTGCACCCCGTCGGGGACCGGATCCTGGGACCGCAGGCCGATGCGGCGCGGAAACGGCAGGGCAGGCTCGCTCAGGCGCGGCAGCGACAGCGTCCACCACAGGCGTTCCGCGCTCAGCGCGATCGCCGACAAGATCGGCCCTTCGCACTCGACCGCAAAATCCAGCCGCGGCCCCGCCTCGTGGGCCGGCTCGGCAATGATATTGATGCCCCCGACGAAGGCCAGCGTCTGGTCGATCACCACGAGCTTGCGGTGCAGGCGCCGGAACAGCCGCCGCTGCAGGCGCCACCAGCGCTCCGGCCGATAGATCCGGAACTGCACCCCGAGCGGTTGCAGCTGCTGGGCCAGGCGACGCACGTGCTCGCCGCCGCCAAAGCCGTCGACGATCACCCGTGCGTGCACGCCGCGGGCAGCGGCGCCCACCAACGCCTCGGTCACCTGCCGCCCGATCGGATCGTCCTCGTACAGGTAGCTCTCCAGGTGAATCGAGCGGCGCGCCGAGCCGATCGCCTGCAGCAGTCGCGGGAAATATTCCTGGCCGGTCGACAGCAACCGGATGCGGTTGCCGTCGGTGAATTGCCCACGTCCGGGCAGCTCGAAGCGGGCCCGGGTGAGCCGGGCGATACGCTCCGGCAGCCGTACGCCGGGGTCCAGGCTCAAGGAAGCTCCAGGTCCGCAATCAATGGCACGTGGTCCGATCTGCGAGCCCAGGACCGTCCGCGCGGCACGCGCGTGTGGCGCACGCTCAGTCCCCGCACGTAGATCCGGTCCAGCCGCAGCCAGGGCGCAACGCTCGGAAACGTACGGGCGGGCCGACCGCGCAGCCGCCACGGCAGCATGCGGTCG
>DASZFP010000202.1:0-14298 GCA_035939615.1 Burkholderiaceae bacterium
GCCACCGAAGCCCTTGCGCAGCAGGTGGAGCTGGCCCCGGCCCCCGAAGCCCCGGCGAAGCCAGTCCCGGCCCCCGAAGCCTCGACGAAGACCGCCCCGGCCGGCGCAGCCTCGGCGAAGCCGGCCCCGGCCGCCGAAGCCTCGGCGAAGGCGGCCAAGCCGGCCCGCGACACTTTCCCCGACGAGCAGCTGACGCAGACTCCGACCGAGGTCCTGATCGACATCGACGTCGGAACCACGACCGGCTTTTCCGGCACGATCGGACGGCCAGCCGCCAGTCGGGTCGTTCCGTTGCAGCGGCCGGAGTCCGACCGGAGCCGAAGCGCCGCCCCTCCGTTCGAACCGATCGACCTGCAGCTCGACCTGAGTGAGCCGGAAAGCCGGAACAAGCGGCGCGGCGAAAAGTCCGCCTGAGCTTCAAACGATCGCGTCAAGCTGCGACTGCAGCAGCAGCCACTGTCCCTCCAGCGCACCCATCGCCTGCTCCAGCTGGCCGCGCCGCTTCAAGGTCTGGCTGACCGCATCGGGATCGCCCGTGTAGAACGCCTCGCTCGCCAGGCGTGCGTCCAGTTCCTTCATTTCCTCGCTGACCGACTGCATCTGCCGATCCAGCGCGTCCAGGCGCGCCTGCAGCGGGCGGCGCGCCCTGGCCAGGCGTTCGCGCGCGCCAGCCGCCTGGCGGCGCTGCTCGCCCGGACGCATCGGCTGGCTCGCAGCGGCCTCGGGCCTGGCCTGCGGGCGGCGCCGCTCGATGACCCACGCCGCGTAGTCGTCCAGATCGCCGTCGAACGGCTGCAGGCGCGCCTCGTGTACCAGCCACAGCTGATCGGTGGTGGCGCGCAGCAGATGACGATCGTGGGACACCACGACCAGGGCGCCGCCGAAGGATGAAAGCGCCACGGTGAGGGCCTCGCGCGTCGGCATGTCCAGGTGATTGGTTGGCTCGTCCATCACCAGCAGGTTGGGACGGCCCCACACCAGCAGCGCCAGTGCGCAGCGAGCCCGCTCGCCGCCGGACAGGCGGCCGACCGGCGCCGCAGCCAGTTCCGCGCCGAACTGGAAGCTTCCGAGGAAATTGCGCAGTTCCTGCTCGCGTGCATCGGGCGCGATCCGCCGGAGCACTTCCAGCGGACTTTCCGCCGGATCGAGGTCCTCGAGCTGGTGCTGCGCAAAGTAGCCGATTGCGGTGCCGGGCGAACGCCGCAGCTCGCCGGCGGCGGGGGCCAGCTCGCCGACGATCGCCTTCACCAGGGTCGATTTGCCGGCGCCGTTGACGCCCAATACGCCGATCCGGTCGCCGGCCCGTATCGAAAAGCGCACCTGTTCGAGCACGACCCGGTGCGGGTAGCCGAGTTGCAGCTGCTCGCCGTCCACCAGGTGCTCGGGCAGCCGCGCCGGCTCGAGAAAGCGGAATCTCCACTCGCGCTGCTCGCGGACGGGCTCGAGCTGCTCCATCCGCTCCAGCATCTTCATCCGGCTCTGGGCCTGACGCGCCTTGGTCGCCTTGGCCCGGAAGCGTTCGATGAAGCCTTTCAGGTGCGCCACCGTGCGTTGCTGGCCGCGCACACGCGCGTCCCGCTGTCGCTGCCGTTCCAGCCAGGCCGACTCGAACGCGCTGTAGTTTCCCGCGTAGCGCTCGATCGTCTGGTCGGCGACGTGCCAGATCGTTTCGGTGCAGCGATCCAGGAACTCGCGGTCGTGCGAAATCACGATCACCGTGGCCTTCTGCCGCCGCAGCCAGTTCTCGAGCCAGACGATGGAGTCCAGGTCCAGGTGATTGGTCGGTTCGTCCAGCAGCAGCAACTCGGCCGGCTGCAGGAGCACCCGAGCCAGCGCCAGGCGGTTGCGTTGACCGCCGGACAGCTCCGACACCGTCCCCTGCATGGCGGACTGCGACAGGCCCAGTCCGCTCAGGATCGCCATCGCCTCGGCCGCGATCGCCCCTTCGTTCAGCTCGGCCAGGTGAGCGTGGGCGTGCGCGATGCGCAGCTCGTCGCCGTGCTGCAGGGCCGATTCCAGTTCCGCGCGAGACGTCTGCAGCGGAGCGTGACCGGACATCACGAAATCGATCGCGCGGCCGCCACCCGGATCGATATCCTGGTCGATCCAGCCGATGCGTTCCGGCGCCGGTGCATCGATCGAGCCGGAGTCGATCGGGGCCAGTCCCAGCATCGCGGCCAGCAGCGACGACTTACCCGATCCGTTCGCCCCGACCAGGCCCACCCGCTCGCCGTCGCGGGCGGTCAGATCGACGCCGCGGTACAGCGTTCGAGCGCCGCGGTCGACGCGAAGTCCGGACAGGCGAAGCATCTGATCTATTCGGCGGCAGTCGGTCGGCCCTCGGCATTGTGCGATACGACCAGCCGGCGAGCCGACCGCCAGCGGGCCAGCTGTGCCGGTTCGATTCCGTAGCTCTGCGCGATCATCGCGTCCGAAACGGACTTGAAGGACCGGCGGCGCTCGCGATCGGCGAATCGCCACCAGTTCAGAAGCGCCCAGCCGATCAGTGCGCCGCACAGGATACCGATAACGGCCAGATACAGGGGCAATTGGCGCACCATGGCATCGAAGCCGCTGCGATCGAGCAGCTCCGTGGAGAAGCGGCGGAACCCGGACATCCACAGCAGCAGCGTCGCCAGCGGCAGCATGAAGTGGCCCCAGACGCTCCACCAGAGGAACGTGAGCAGATAGTTCGTGAGCCGACGCGCCGACAGCACGCCCTCGGGTCGCTCGATGATCAGCGGCGTGCGCGCGCGCAGCGCAATTTCCTCCAGCAGCGCCCTTTCGGTGCCGCTCGGCTCGCGCGCTTCGGACGGCCGAGGCGGCGATACGGACTCGGCCACAGCGGCAGCGCCCGCGCGCAGGGTCCTCATCGCAATCCCCGGTCCGGGCTGGTCCAGAGCGCGCGCGATCCTTTCACGCGCGTTGCGACCTTGGGCAAGGCGACCACCGCCGTCAGGAACGTGATGGTCCAGAACGCGGCCGGATACCAGATGACCCAGTAGAACTGCCGGCCGAATCGCAGGTCGTATCGGCGGTCCAGGAACATGCCGACCGCGATCTGCATCATCGAGGTCGACGCGATCAGCATGCCGGGCCAGGTCGGCGACAGCCCCGACACGCGCCACGCGGCGGGCACCGGGGCGACCCAGGCCACGGCCCACAGCAGCACCGACAGCGCGAAGCAGTACGCCCACATCAGGCTCACCAGGTATTCGGCGTACATCGGCCACATGCGGCGCGTGCGCCAGTGCGCGATCCGCGGCAGGAATTTGAACATCACCTGCACGCCGCCCATGGCCCAACGCAGCCGCTGGCGCCACAGGCCCTTGAAAGTCTCCGGCATCAGGATCCAGCACAGGGCGGCCGGCTCCAACCGCACGTCCCAGTGGTGCAACTGCAGCTTCCAGGAGATGTCGATGTCCTCGCACATCATCTCCTGGCTCCAGTAGCCGACCTGGTGCAGCGCCGCCTTCCGGTAGGCGCCGACCACGCCGGACACGGTAAACAGGCGCCCGTAGGTTCGCTGGGCGCGCTTGATCAGGCCGATGATCGAGGAGAACTCGCCCACCTGGATGCGGCCCAGCAGGGTGGAGCGGTTGCGCACGCGCGGATTGCCGGTCACCGCCCCCACGCGCGGGAAATTGAGCAGGTGCCACATCATCCAGCGCGCCGCGCTGCGATCGAGCAGGGCGTCGCCATCGATGCAGACGAGATATTCGGCATCGGTCATCAGGGCGGCGGTGTTCAGCGCGACCGCCTTGCCCTGGTTGGCGGCGTGGTGCAGCACGCGCAGGCGCGGATTGACCTTGACCATCGCGTCCAGGATCGCCCCGGTGCGGTCGCGCGATCCGTCGTTGACCGCGATCACTTCGAAGTGCGGGTAATCGTGCAGCAGCAGCGTCGCGACCGTCTCGAAGACGGTCTCTTCCTCGTTGAAGCACGGCACCACCAGCGCGACTCTCGGATGCGAGGGCAACGCGGGCGGGTGATCCGGATGGCGCGTTCCGCGTTCGTAGTGAAACCAGTAGAACAGGCCCCCGGCCATCCACACGTACGACATGAACAGCGGGTACAGGAAGATGAACCCGAACAGCAGGTCCGGCAGCGTGATCGGGGCGTTGCTCATGGGTGCGCCAGCGCCGCCCGGGCGGGAAGTGAGCGCAGCGACAGGGTTCGTCGCAGCGCCTCCAGCTCCGCGGGGCTGTCCAGATCGGCGCCGGCCACGCCGAGGTTCGGGAACCCCGCGCTTTGCAGCGTCAGGGCGCGGGCGCCGACATCCGTGGCCGACCCCGATGGCGCCGCAAGGTTGATCAGTGCGCGCGGGGCGGCGCCGGTGATCGATCGGATCGCGGCGAGCAGATCGTCGCTGCCGTGGCCGGCCGCGGGCAGATCGACCTGCACATAATCGTGCCCGTCCAGCAGCGCGGAGATCTGCTCGGGCCGCGGCGCGGGGCCCCGCACGTTCAGCGCCGTTATCAGCTGCGGCTGCCACGCCCGCGTCCGTTCGGCCAGCCGGGCCGCGCGGGCGCTCAGCGCCTCCAGCGGCTCGTCCTCGCGCGTTGAGCTCAGCAGCAGTCCTTGCAGGTAGACCGCCTTGCCCAGGTCGTCGAACAGGTCGCCGAGGGTCTGCTGCGCTTGCGCATCGCCGCCGGCGGCATCCGGCGCGAGGCCATCCGCAGGCAGCCAGGCGAGCACGCCGGCCTGGGTCGTTGTTGCGATGGTCCAGGCGACGCGGTTGAGCAGGTCGGCGCGCACCGGCAGGTGCCGGTTCGGAAAGTAGACCGATTCGATGCGCCCCGGGATGGACGGGTGCGCAAAGGCCGCAATCACGACGGTCTCGACGCCCAGCCGGCGGATATGGTCCAGCAGCTCGCTGATGCGGCGTTCCAGGTCGGCGCCGTGCGAATCGGCCAGGCGATCCAGGTCGAGCCGGACAAAGCGGACCGTCGGGGCTCCATCGACCTGCCGCACCAGTTGCGCGAAGCGGACGGTGGCTGGATTGCCGTCGACCAGCAGCCGGCGGATGCGGCCGATCGGCTCGGCGCGCTGGCTGCGCCCGGAGTCGAGTGTCAGGCCGATCGGCATGCCCAGCTCGTTCGCGATGGCCTCGGTGGTCGCGTTGTAGCGCCCGTACGGCCACACGATCGCGCGCGGACGCTGACCGAGCTGCTGCGCCATCAACGTACTCTGGCGCTCCAGGTCGGACCGGACCCGCTGCGTCCAGGCCGCGTCGGATTCGTAGCCGGCGCCCGCCACAAAGGCGTGCGTGGTGGCGGCCGGTTGCAGGCTGCCCGCGGGATTGCCGGCGATGCCGTGGTGCAGGTCCCAGCTGTGCGATGCGAACTCGACCAGGCCCGAGGCCTGCATCTCGCGCGCCTGATCCCAGCTGATGAATTCCTCGCGCCCCCTCTGTCCGCGTTCCGAATACGGCACCGGTTGACCTGCCGGGATTTCCATCCACCGCCCCACCAGCGCGGCGACGGCCGGGACGCGGAACGCGCGCAGCAGCGGATACACCTGCGTGTACAAGCTCGCATAGCCGTCGTCGAACGTCAGCAGCACGGCCTTGTCCGGCAGGCGGCCAGAGCCGGCGTCGGCCGCCAGCAGCGCATTCAGGCCGATCGCCTGGTAGCCCTCCGAGCGCAGCCAGTTCAGATGCGCCGCCAGGGTCGCGGTGTCGACCGTCTCGGTATCGCCACCCGGCTGGCGGCTGGTCACCACGTCGTGGTAGCACAGCACCAGCACCTGCTGGCCGTTGGCCAGCCGCTGCTGTGAGCTGGGCACGATCGAGGATGCGGAGGGCGTAGCGGCATCGGCGACGGCCAATGCGCCCAGCCAGCCCAGCAGCGCGAAGAGCCTCAGGCGCGGGCGCATCAGAACCGCCCCTCGTAGTTGGCGGACACTGAGGTCCTGGACTCCGGGCGGCCGTCGTACGGGTGTTCGCTGCGGGCGATGCCGAGCCCGAGCTCGCTGTGGTCCGACAGCGACCAGCGCGGTTCGTAGCGCGCGGCCCAGGTCGAGTGGGCGCCGAATCCGGCTTGCTGGTAGTTGCCGAACGAGATCGTGATCACATGCCACAGCGAGCGGTGAGCGGTCGTATCGCGCCGGCCCAGCCATTCGCCGCGCAGCTCACTCTCTTCGGACCTGGCGCGGGGCGGATCGAAGTAGGGCGCGCGGGCCGCGCTCAGCGTGTTATGGCTGTACCCCACGTAGGCATTCCAGGTGAGCTTGAAACGCGTCGAGGCCGTCAGACGATGCGAAGCGCGCAGCAGCGCGTTCAACTGCCGGTTGGTGTCGGTGAACCGGCCGAAGCCGCCGTCGAGCCCTACGCCGGTGGACTCGTTCCAGTCGTAGCCGCTGCTCAGCGACAGCGTGCGTTCGCGAATACCGTTGATGCTGGCGCGCGCCGGCGTATCGGGATCCGAGGTGGCGCCCTGCGCGCTCAAGCGCGCGCCGTCGGCCGGCTGCCATACGCCGCGCAGGACCGCCGCGGCACCGGGCTCGCCCTGGACGCCGGCCAGCTCGAGCGAGCCGGCCAGCGCCCCATGGGTGGCTTCCACGCCGGCGCCGCCCCAGGTGCGCTCCAGCGTCGACGGCCTCACGTCGGTGTGCGCATAGCGCAGGTGGCCGAAGAAACGATAACGGTCCTCGATCGGGGCCGAGTAGACGTGCGAGTCGACCACCCAGTCCTGATAGGTCGCCAGGTTGGTCTGGCTGCCGCTTCCGTAGCCGCTCTCGATCGTGACCTGCGGACGGTCGTGCCAGCCGAGCCGCTGCGCGAGCTCGAGACGGTCGCGATCGGTCAGATCCTGGTCGGCGCTGTCCGACCGCAGCGCGGCGCGGGCGCCGGCCCAGTCGTCCAGCGCCATGTCGGTCTGGATCCGCAACGCGTGCGCGTCGGTGTTGTGCGGCGCCACCGTCAGCACCGCGTCGGCCTCGTCGCGTGCGCGACGTGGCCAGCCGCGCCAGTAGCACACGGTGGCGTGCGCGGTGCGTGCGTCCGGACTGAAGGGCGCTTCCTCGAGCAGGCGGTCCAGCTGCGCCAGCGCCTGGGCCGGATGCTCGTCATAGGCGCGCACCATCGCGCCGGCGACGCGGATGCGCACCAGGTCGCCGCGATCGGAGGCGGCCGAGAAGCGCTCGTTGACGCGATCGATCTGCTCGCGCGCAGCGGCCAGCTGGTCGGCATCGACCCGTGCGTAGAAAAGCTCCAGCTGACTGTTGACATCGTCGGGCTGCTGCTCGACCAGCTCGTGCAGAATCCGGATGGCCTGGGCCGACTGCCGCCGTCTCGCGTAGGCGACCGCAGCCTGATAGCGGGCGTACGCCGGCACCTCGACGCCGGCGGCTTGCAGGCGCTCGTACCGACGGGTGGCGTCGGACTCGCGGTGCAGCAGCACATCGGCCTGGATCCGATCGAAAGCGGCCGATTCGCCGCGCCGCGCCGACTCGATCTCGCCTCCGCCCAGGTCGGCGACCTCATCGAGCCGGGCCGCCACCTGCTGCAGGCGCTGCTGCCGCTCGGCGCGGTCCTCGACGCCCTCTGCGTAGCGAAGTTCCAGTGCGGCCTGTTCGGCCAGGATCGCGCGCAGGTCCGCGTCGCGACCCAGCTCCGGGTGTGCAGCCACCAGCGCCGCCGCCGGCGCCACCGCGCCCAGCTTGCGCAGCATCAGCGCCTGCCCCTTGATCGCATTCGGATTGGAAGGCTGCAGCTCGCCGAGGCGCCGATAAGCGTCGAGCGCGCCCGCGTAGTCGCCAGCGCCCCGGCGCACGAACCCGGTGGCTTCCCACAGCGCGGACGAGTCCGGAAAGCGGCTGACAGCGACGCTGGCGAACCGGTTGGCCTGCTCCAGTTCATCGCGGTCAGCGAGCTGGTAGATGCGGGCGGTTGCGAGGTCGGCCGAAGCCAGGGGAGCCTCCTGCGCTGCCGCTGGCGCGGCAGCTACGGAGGCCAAGGCCTCCGTACCCGCGGCCAAGAAGCAAAGCATCAACACCCAGCAAGCGAACCAGGAAGGCGGCATCGGTACTTAACAAGGGAAAATCGGGCCGTCCGCGGATGCGTGGAGCCGGAACCAGGGACAGACGTAAGTCACTGATTATCCGAACCCTTTGGAAAAGGCATCGGACGATAAGTCACCCGTCTCGAGCGCAACTTGGCTGAGGCGGATCAAATCCGGCCCCGATTGGGGGCTCGGCCCCAGGGCCGGGGCAGATCAAGCCCGCCCGGGAGATAACCGGGAGTTGGCTCGGATCAGGCGGCGGCCGAGCGCGCGGTCGCTGCCCGTGCCGGCAGATCCGCTGCTCGCACCAGAAACACCATGTCGTCGCCGGCGCTGGTCGTGGCCCAGGTGACCGGCAGCTGCGGGTATGCGCGCTCGACGGCAGCGCGGCCGTCTCCGACCTCGACCACCAGCAAACCGTCGGCATTGAGGTGAGCGCGGGCCCCGGCCAGCACCCCTCGCACCACGTCCAGGCCATCCGGGCCGCCGGCCAGGGCCAGCGTTGGCTCATGGGAGTACTCGATCGGCAATCGGCCCAGGGCCTGATCGGTGACGTAGGGCGGGTTGCACAGGATCAGGTCGTAGCGCGCGCTGCCGAGCGTCTGGTAAAGGTCCGACTCGACCAGCCGAACCCGGTCGCCCAGCCCGTATTCCTCCACGTTGTGCGCCGCCACAGCCAGGGCGTCCACCGAGATGTCGACCGCGTCGACCTTCGCGTTGGCGAACACGTCCGCCGCAATGACGGCCAGACAACCGCAGCCGGTGCAAAGATCCAGCACCGAATGCACCGCGGCGGCGTCCGGCACCCAGGGAGCCAGCTCCTCCTTCAGCAACTCGGCGATGAACGAGCGCGGGATGATCACGCGCGAGTCGACGCTGAACCGGTAGCCCTGCAGCCAGGCCTCGCCCAGCAGATAGGCCACCGGCACGCGCTTTTTGACGCGCCGCTCGATCAGTTCGATCAGCAAGTTGATTTCCGCGTGGGTCAGAAACGCGTCCAGGAACACGTCCATCCGTTCCAGCGGCAGCTTCATCGCCCGCATCACCAGAAAGGCGGCCTCGTCGAACGAATCCAGCTGGCCGTGGCCATAGAAGATCGGCCGCTCGTTGAAACGGGTCACCGCGTAACGCAGCACGTCACGCAGGGTGCGCAGATTCGCCTGGGCGTCGATCGTCATCGTTTGCCTGCCTCGCTCACAGCAGCAGCAGCTCGAGTGCGCGCTGGTAAATGCTGCTCAGCCGTTCGACATCCCCGACCCCGACTCGTTCGTCGACCTGGTGGATCGACGCATTGAGCGGACCGAATTCGACCACTTGCGGGCAGATCCGCGCCAGGAAGCGGCCATCGGACGTCCCGCCGCTGGTCGACAGCCTGGGGCGCTGCCCGGTCGCCTCGAAGATCGCCTGCGACAGCCGCTCGACCAGCGCGCCGGGCGGAGTCAGGAACGGCTCGGCGCCCAGCGTCCAGGCCACAGAGTAGCTCAGCCCATGGCGGTCCAGGATGTCCTCGACCCGGCGGCGCAGCTCGGCCGGCGCGGACGCGGGCGAGAAACGGAAATTGAACAGCATTTCGCATTCGCCCGGGATCACGTTGCCAGCCCCGGTGCCGCCGTTCAGATTCGACACCTGGAACGTGGTGGCCGGAAAGAAGCCGTCGCCCCGGTCCCACTCGGCAGCGGCCAGCTCGGCCAGCGCAGGGGCCAGCTGGTGAATCGGGTTGCGCGCGAGCTGCGGGTAGGCCACGTGGCCCTGCACGCCGCGCACGCGCAGGCGCCCGGACAGCGATCCGCGCCGGCCGTTCTTGATCGTGTCGCCGAGCTTGTGCTCTGAGGTGGGTTCGCCCACCAGCGCGAAGTCGACGCTCTGGCCGCGCGCCTGCAGCGCCTCCACCACCGCGACCGTGCCGTCCGTCGCCGGCCCTTCCTCGTCCGAGGTCAGCAGCATGGCGATCGCGCCCGGATGCTGCGGATGAGCCTGCACGAAGCGCTCGGCCGCGACCACGAAGGCCGCCAGCGACGATTTCATGTCGGCGCTGCCGCGGCCGTACAGCCAGCCGTCGCGTTCCTGCGGAGAAAACGGATCGCAGCTCCACCGGTCGAGCGGACCGGCGGGAACCACATCGGTGTGTCCGACAAAAGCGAGCAGCGGACGCGCACTGCCGCGCTGCAGCCAGACGTTGGATGTGCCGGCGCGATCGAAGCGCTCGGCGCCGAAACCGGCCGGCGCGAGCCGCCCGGCGATCAGCTGCTGGCAGCCGGCATCGTCCGGAGTGACGGACGGGCGGGCGATCAGCAGCTTGGCAAGATCGAGCGCGGCCGACACTCAGATGTTCAGCGTGAATTCCGTGAAGGAGGCGGGGTCCGGATTCGGTATCGGGTCCGACCCCGGCTTCACGACCGGCTTGCCGGCGTTGTTGATCAGCCACAACAGGTTGTTCTGCGAATCGGCCGCGGCCAAGGCGTCGTCCCGGGTGATGGTGTCCTTCTGCAGCAGCTCGTACAGGCTCTGCTCGAACGAGCGGCTGTCCGGGTCCAGGCTCTGCTCCATCGCCTCCTTGATGGCCGGCACGTCGCCGCGCGCGATCAGGTCGTGCATGTGACCCGCGTTCATCAGCACCTCCACCGTCGGCACGCGGCGGCCCTGGCGCGAGCGCACCAGCCGCTGCGAAACGATCGCGCGCACCGCGGTGGCCAGGTCCTGGTACAGCGCGAAGCGCGTCTCCGGCGGATAGAAGCTGATCACCCGGTTCAACGCATGCCCGCTGTTGGTCGCGTGCAGGGTGGCCATCACCAGGTGGCCCGACATCGCATAGGCCAGCGCGGCGGTCATCGTGTCGCGGTCGCGGATCTCGCCAATGAACAGCACGTCGGGGGCCTGCCGCATCGCGTTGCGCAGCGCCTGGTCCAGCGATACCGTGTCGGCGCCGATCTCGCGCTGGTTGACGATCGATTTCTTGTTTCGAAACAGGAACTCGATCGGGTCCTCGAAAGTCAGGATGTGGCCGGTGGCCAGTTCGTTGCGATGGTCGAGCATCGAAGCGATCGTGGTGGACTTGCCGGAGCCGGCAGCGCCGACCACCAGCACCAGGCCCCGCCGCTCCATCGCCAGGTCCTTCAGCACGTCCGGCAGCATCAGCTCCTCCAGCCGCGGAATCTCGCTCGGGATGTAGCGGATCACGGCCGACACGGAGCCGCGCTGCAGAAACGCGCTCAGGCGGAAGCTGCCCACGCCCTGCACGGGCAGTCCCAGGTTCAGCTCGCGGGTGCGTTCGAGCTCGCGGAACTGGGCATCGGAGAGCCGCTCGGTCAGCAGCGCGATCACCGCCTGCTGCTGCATGCGTTCCTGGTTGATCGGCACGCACACGCCGTTGATCTTGACCGTGATCGGCGAGCCGGCCGACAGGAACAGGTCCGAGGCGTGCTTCTCGGCCATCAGTTGGAACAATCGCTCCAGTGCCATCGTGCGGTCCTCAGGGACAGTCGACCCGCGAGTCGGTGCGTCAGTTGCTCGCTGCGGCCCGAAGCAGCTCGTTGATTCCCGTCTTCGCGCGCGTCTGGGCATCGACGCGCTTGACGATCACCGCGCAGTACAGGCTGTGGGAGCCGTCCCGGGCCGGGAGCGATCCCGACACCACGACGGCTCCGCGCGGCACTCTGCCGTACACGATCTGGCCGCTCTCGCGGTCGTAGATGCGCGTGCTGGCCCCGATGTACACGCCCATCGAGATCACCGCGTCCTGCTCGACGATCACGCCCTCGACCACCTCGGAGCGGGCGCCGATGAAGCAGTTGTCCTCGATGATGGTCGGAGCCGCCTGCACCGGCTCCAGCACGCCGCCGATTCCGACCCCGCCGGACAGGTGCACGTTGCGGCCGATCTGGGCGCACGATCCGACCGTGGCCCAGGTATCGACCATGGTGCCCTCGTCGATGTAGGCGCCGATGTTGACGAACGATGGCATCAGCACCACGTTGCGCGCGATATAGGCTCCGCGCCGCGCCACCGCCGGCGGAACGACCCGCACCCCGCTCGCGCGGAACTGCTCGGCGTCGAAGCGCGAGAACTTGCTGTCGACCTTGTCGTAGAAGCGCAGCGGACCCTGGTCGCTGCCCATCACGACGTTGTCGTGCAAACGGAACGACAGCAGCACCGCTTTTTTGAGCCAGTCGTGCACGATCCAGGCGCCATCGGCTTTCTCGGCCACCCGCAGCCGTCCGCTGTCGAGCTCGGTCAACGCGGCCTCGACCGCCTCGCGCACCTGCGCGGGCGCCGACGAGGGCGTCAGCGACGCCCGCTCCGGCCAAGCCTGCTCGATGATGTCCTGGATCGACACGTTCGGATTGTCCTTCATTTCGCGCCGGCTGAAACCGTTGAAACGGCGCAGGGTTCGCCGCCATCGCGGGGCTGGCCCTGCGGCCCGTCCGGTCCGAGCAGCGCGATGCGGCGCGCGGCCTCTGCCACCTGCGCCTCCGGAGCCACCAGCGCGATGCGCACGAAGCCGGCACCCGGGTTGACCCCGTCGACTTCGCGTCCGAGGAAACTTCCGGGCAGAACGGTCACGTTGTATTGCGCGTACAGACGGCGCGCGTACTGCCGGTCGTCGCCGGGCGTGCGCGCCCACAGGTAGAAGCCCCCGTCCGGAATGGCGGTCGGCAGGGCCGGTGCGATGACCGGGGCGGCCAGCGCGAACTTGGCCGCGTAGCGCCGCCGGTTCTCCTCGACGTGGGCCTCGTCGTTCCAGGCGGCTGCGCTGGCCGCCTGTACCGCCGGATTCATCGCGCAGCCGTGGTAGGTGCGGTAGCGCAGGAAGGCCGCGATCAGGCTCGCATCGCCCGCCACGTAGCCGGATCGAAGGCCCGGGGCGTTGGAACGCTTCGACAGGCTGCCGAACACGACCAGGCCGGTAAAGTCGGTCCGGCCCAGCTCGGCGGCCGCTTGCAGCGCGCCCAATGGGGGCCGCTGCGGATCGGGGTAGATCTCGGAATAACACTCGTCGGCGGCGATCACGAAACCATGGCGGTCAGCCCGCTCGAACAGCGCGCGCCAGTCCGACAGCGGCATCACCGCGCCGGTCGGATTGCCGGGCGAGCAGGCATAGACGAGCCGGACCTGTCTCCACTGCTCGGGGCCGAGGCGTTCGAACGGCATCCGAAACGCGCTGTCCGCGCTGACCGGCAGGTAGAGCGGCTGCGCGCCCGCCAGCAGCGCGGCTCCTTCGTAGATCTGATAGCCCGGATTGGGCAGCACCACGCGCTGCGAGCCACGCGCATCCAGCATCGCCTGCGCGAACGCGAACAGCGCCTCGCGTGAACCGGTCACCGGCAGCACCTGGCTCAACGGGTCCAGCCCGGAGAGCCGATAGCGTCGCGACAGCCAGTTTCCGATCGAGATCCGCAGGGCGTCGGATCCGGCCGTTTTCGGGTACGACGACAAGGTCGGCAGCGCCGCCGCCAGCGCCTCGATCAGCAGGGGCGGGGTGGCGTGCTTGGGCTCGCCGATCGACAGGTCGATCGGCTCCAGGTGAGCGGGGGCCGGGCAGTCGGCCAGCAGCGCCCGCAGCCGCTCGAACGGATACGGTCGCAGCTGCTCCAGCAGCGGATTCACGCGGACTCGCTGCCGGCGCGGGGCAGCCGCCCGAGCTCCACATGGGGCGCCGGCTTCCAGCCGCGCTTGCGGTGCTCGGCCACCACCGTGGTCGTGATGCCGCCGCGCACGTTCCAGCGCGAGGTCAGACGCACGAAACGCGGCTGCAGCGCCGTTTTCAGGTCATCGAGCACCTGGTTCGTGACGGCCTCGTGGAAGGCTCCCTGGTCCCGGTATGACCACACGTACAGTTTCAGGCTCTTGAGCTCGACGTTGCGGCGGTCCGGCACGTATTGCAGCACCAGCGTTGCGAAGTCCGGCTGCCCGGTCAGCGGACACAGGCAGGTGAACTCGGGCAATTCGATGTGGACCAGGTAGTCGCGCGCAGGATTCGGATTGGCAAAGGTCTCGAGCTGGCGACTCGGGCGCGTGCTCATCGGACACGGTCAGCCGGAATGATTCGATATGATTCTAAACCTCTCCTTGAAATCACATCGTGCAACTGCGGCAGATCAAGCTGGCTGGGTTCAAGTCGTTCGTCGACCCGACCCAAATCGACGTCCCGGGACGCCTGGTGGGCGTGGTCGGCCCCAACGGGTGCGGCAAGTCCAATGTGATCGATGCGGTTCGATGGGTGCTCGGCGAGAGCAAGGCGGCCGAGCTGCGCGGCGAATCGATGCAGGACGTGATTTTCAACGGCGCCGCGAGCAGG
>DASZFP010000203.1:0-5735 GCA_035939615.1 Burkholderiaceae bacterium
AGGGCGCCCGCGGCGCGGACGCGGGCGCTGCCACATTGGGCGCCGTGGCGGGAGGACTGGATCCGGGCTGTGCCGGCGCACTGGGCGACTCGGGTTCCGGCGCGGGCGCAGTCGGCGCCGGCTGCCGCAGCACGTCGCTCGGCTTCACGGTCGGCGGCGGGGGCTGGTCCGAATACACCGTGTGGCCGCCTTCGTCGCGCCAGACCCACTGGGCCGATGCGACCGAGGCGGCTGCGGTCAGCAGCAGCAACAGGCCAATTTTCAGCACGCGCATGACGTTGTGGGGATTGCCGTTTTCCATGGTCTTCAGGGTGGGTCCACAAACGCTCGCGCCGCCCGGCGGCGCCCGTCGGGACTGTACCCGAGCAGGCGATGTCCGAACATCGGCGGGACTCATGATGCGCACCGCGGATGCTGCGACGCAGCAGCCCCGAATGCCCCTGAAAGATTGGACTCTTCAGCGGCGGCCTCACCCGTCACCCGGCGAGGCCCGCGCTGCGACCCCGTATAATTCGCTTTTGCGGCGCGAGGACTGCGATGCGTTTGATCGAAAAGGCGCTGACGTTCGATGATGTGTTGTTGTTGCCGGCCTACACGGCCGTGCTGCCCAGGGAGACGGACCTCTCCACCCGCTTTTCCCGCCGAATCGTACTGAAACTGCCGCTGGTATCCGCGGCGATGGATACCGTGACCGACTCCCGCCTGGCGATCGCGCTGGCGCAGGAAGGCGGCATCGGCATCCTCCACAAAAATCTGTCCGGGCGCGAGCAGGCGGCCGAGGTCCTGAAGGTCAAACGCCACGAGGCCGGGGTGTTGCGCGACCCGATCACCATCGGACCGGACATGAAGGTCCGCGACGTGATCGAGCTGACGCGTCAGCACCGGATCTCGGGCCTGCCGGTGGTCGAAGGTCCCAAGGTGATCGGCATCATCACCAACCGCGATCTGCGTTTCGAAACCCGGCTGGACGCCCCGGTGCGCGAGATCATGACGGCGCGCGATCGCCTGGTCACCGTGCGGGAGGGCGCGAGCCTGGAGGAAGCCAAGGCGCTGATGCACCGGCACCGCCTGGAGCGGGTCGTCGTGGTCAACGGCGATTTCGAATTGCGGGGCCTGATCACCGTCAAGGACATCACCAAGGCGACCGAGCATCCGGACGCCGCCAAGGACGAGCTGGGCAAGCTGCGCGTTGGCGCTGCCGTCGGCGTGGGCGAAGCCGACGACGAGCGCTGCGAACTGCTGGTGAAAGCCGGGGTCGACGTGCTGGTGGTCGACACCGCGCACGGCCACTCCCAGGGCGTTCTGGATCGGGTCCGCTGGATCAAGCGCAATTATCCGCAGGTCGATGTGGTCGGAGGCAACATCGCCACCGCAGCGGCGGCCACGGCGCTGGCCGAGCACGGAGCCGATGCGGTCAAGGTCGGAATCGGCCCGGGTTCCATTTGCACCACGCGGGTGGTCGCGGGCGTCGGTGTCCCTCAGATCACGGCCATTGCCAACGTGGCGCGCGCGCTGGCCGGCCAGCACATCCCGGTGATCGCCGACGGCGGCGTCCGGTATTCCGGCGATGTGGCCAAGGCCCTGGCCGCGGGTGCCTGGAGCGTGATGATGGGAAGCATGTTCGCCGGCACCGAAGAGGCGCCGGGCGAGACGATCCTGTACGAGGGCCGCTCCTACAAGTCGTACCGCGGCATGGGCAGCATCGGAGCCATGCAGCAGGGCGCCGCCGATCGCTATTTCCAGGACTACGAGGGCAGCGCCGACAAGCTGGTTCCCGAGGGTGTCGAGGGCATGGTGCCCTACAAGGGCAGCGTGCTGTCGATCCTGTTCCAGCTGGCCGGCGGCGTGAGGTCCAGCATGGGCTACTGCGGCTGCCGGACGATCGAGGAGCTGCGAACGCGCGCCGAATTCATAGAGATCACCCATGCCGGAATGCGCGAATCGCACGTTCACGACGTCCGGATCACCAAGGAGGCGCCCAATTACCGGGTCGAGTAGGTGTCCCACGAACGCATCCTGATCCTGGATTTCGGCGCGCAATACACGCAGCTGATCGCCCGGCGCGTGCGCCAGGCCGGCGTGTATTGCGAGATCCACCCCTGCGATGTCGGCGAGGATTTCGTTCGGTCCTTCGGTCCGCGCGGGATCATCCTGTCCGGCAGTCATCTGTCGGCGCACGAAGAATCGACCGAGCAGGCCCCGGCCGTCGCGTTCACGCTGGGGGTGCCGGTGCTGGGCATCTGCTACGGGATGCAGACGATGGCCCAGCAGCTGGGCGGCCGGGTGGAAGGCGGACATACCCGCGAGTTCGGATACGCCGAGGTGCGCGCGCGCGGGCACACGCGCCTGCTAGATGGCCTGCAGGATTTTCAAACGGCTGACGGGCACGGGATGTTGAAGGTGTGGATGAGTCACGGCGATCGGGTGGTGCAGATGCCGCCCGGCTTCTCCCTGATGGCCTCGACCGATACCTGCCCGATCGCGGGCATGGCCGACGAGGGCCGCGGTCTGTACGCCGTGCAGTTCCATCCCGAGGTCACCCACACGCTGCAGGGCCAGGCGATCCTGACGCGCTTCGTGCGCGACATCTGCGCCTGCCGCGGCGACTGGAACATGCCCGACTTCGCGCAGGAGGCCGCGCGTGCGATCCGGGACCAGGTCGGGCGCGAGGAAGTGATCCTGGGGCTGTCGGGCGGGGTCGACTCGTCCGTGGCGGCCGTGTTGATCCAGCGCGCGATCGGCAGCCAGCTGACCTGCGTCTTCGTCGACACGGGCCTGTTGCGCCAAGGCGAGGCCAGCCAGGTGGTGCAAACCTTCAAGAACCATCTGGGCCTGCAGCTGGTGCACGTGGACGCATCGGAGCGCTTCATGCGGCGGCTGGCCGGGGAGCGCGATCCGGAGGCCAAACGCAAAATCATCGGCGCCGAGTTTGTCGAGGTGTTCCAGCAGGAGGCCGCGCGCCGGCCGCAGGTGCGCTGGCTGGCGCAGGGCACGATCTATCCGGACGTGATCGAGTCGGCCGGCGCCCAGTCCAGGAAGGCGACCACCATCAAGTCGCATCACAACGTCGGTGGCTTGCCGCAGACGCTGCACCTGAAGCTGCTCGAGCCGCTGCGGGGGCTGTTCAAGGACGAGGTGCGCGACCTGGGGCTCGCGCTGGGGTTGCCGCACGAGATGGTGTTTCGCCACCCGTTTCCGGGCCCGGGCCTCGGCGTGCGCATCCTCGGGGAAGTGCGGCCCGAGTACGCGGACCTGCTGCGGCGGGCCGACGCGATCTTCATCGAGGAGCTGCGCTCGAGCGGCTGGTACGAGCGCACCAGCCAGGCGTTCGCGGTGTTCCTCCCGGTGCGCAGCGTCGGCGTCATGGGCGACGGCCGCACCTACGAATGGGTGGTCGCCCTGCGCGCGGTGCAGACGCAGGACTTCATGACCGCGCAGTGGGCGCCGCTGCCCCACGATCTGCTGGGCCGGGTGTCGAACCGGATCATCAACGAGGTGCGCGGGATCAACCGGGTCGTCTACGACGTGTCCGGCAAGCCGCCGGCGACGATCGAGTGGGAGTGAGAGCAGCTCGGGCCTGCGTCCGGCAGACCGCCATGCGTCTGGCAGTGTCAGCTCACCATGCCGACTCCTGAAGCGATCGTCGAGCGTCAACTGGCCGCGTTTAACGCGCGCGACTTGCGAGCTTTCCTGGCCGAATACTCCGATGACGTCCTTGTCTATCGGCCGCCAGGCACCGAGCCCGTCTTCGTGGGGAAGGACGCCCTCGGCCGCTTTTACGCGACGGAACGCTTTAATCGCCCCAATTTGCACGCGTCCATTGTCAACCGCATCGTCGTAGGCGACACAGTCATCGATCACGAGCGAATCTTCGGCGTCAAGGACCAACCGTTCGAACTGGCGGTCGTCTATGGCATCGCGGCGGGGCGAATCAAGTGGATCTGGTCGTACGCGGCGCAATAGCGAACCCGCGTCCTCGGCCGACCATCCTTGACAGCAGCGTCCCAATTGGTACACTTCACGTACCAATAAGGGCACCCATACGGAGACGCAATGTCGGTCGTAGCAGCCAAGCCAGCCGTCGTAGACACCAGCAGCCGCGAGGCCCGGGGCCGCCTGGCCGCGATGGTCACCCAGCTGCTGGAGCACTGGGGATTGCCGGGGACGGAGCAGGCGACGCTGCTGGGCCTGTCCGCCGGCAGTCGAAGCACGCTGGCCCGCTACCGCAGCGGCGAGCCGCTCGCGGATAACCGCGACCTGCTGGAGCGGGCCGGGCACCTGCTCGGCATCCACAAGTCGCTGCGGATGCTGTTCCCCCACGACCGCGACCTCGCCTACCGCTGGATGACGCAACCGAACCGGCGACTGGGCGCTCGTCCGGTGGACCTGGTCATCGAGCACGGCTTCGAGGGCCTGCTGGCGGTGCGCCGCTATCTGGACTTCCAGCGTGGCCAGTAGATGCAGCCGGATCTGGTTGCCGTCAACGTTGACTTCCGCGACGACCTGGTACGAAACATCCCCGGCATTCGCCATTCGCAGGATCTGTTCGACGACCTTTCGACCGATCGCCGCGACTGGGACATCGCCATCGCGGTTGAGGGCGCGGACCGCATCCCGACCGCCACAGCGCTGATCACGCGGCCGTTCGACTACGGCAGCGTGATCAGCTACTCGTTCGATTCGTCGCACTGGCAGGTGACACGCTTTTCCGATGCGTCGCAGTACGGCGTCTGGTACGGCTGTCCGGAACTGGAAACGACCGTGTATGAAACCGGGTGGCACTGGTTTCGCTTTGTGCGCGACAGCTTCGGCGACGAGGACCGGGAGGTCACCACGGAGCGCCGCGTCTTCAACGTACGCTGCGACGCATTGCTGCTGGACCTGCGCGGCAAGCAAAGCGCGTATCCCGACCTGGTGAGCCGTACCAGCTACGCGTTCACGCATCGAGTCGGGCAATACGTTCACGGCCAAGGATTGAACGGACTGCTGTACCAGTCGGCACGTTGCAACGGTACCAACGCAGCGATCTTCAAGGCCGAGCGCCTGTCGAACGTGCGCGACCGCGCCTTTCTGACCTATCGGCTCAATGCAGTGCACGACTCGCTCGTGGTGGAACGGACACCCGGAAGAACGTGGCTGCAGTTCGCGCCGAGCGCGCTGGGCTGATGAGCGGATCCGAGGAACAGTGCGAGAATGACCCGTCTCTCACAGAGCAGTCGACGTCCAATGGGAATTAAGGGGCAGGGCGCCGCCTCGGCCGCCTGGCTGAAGCGCGCCGCGCAGGCGATCGAGGTCGAGGAGGGCGCCGCGGTCGACGCCGATCCGGATCTGACCTTCATGCGGCTGGCGCTGGACCAGGCCAACAACGCCTGGGTGCTGGGCGAGGTGCCGGTTGGAGCGCTGATCGTGAAGGACGGCGCCGTGATCGCAACCGGCTTCAACCAGCCGATCGGGCACACCGATCCGACCGCTCACGCCGAGATCCAGGCGATGCGCGCGGCGGCCGAGTCGCTGGGCAACTACCGCCTGCCCGGCTGCGCCCTGTACGTGACGCTGGAGCCGTGCGCGATGTGCGCCGGCGCGATCCAGCAGGCCCGGCTGGCCCGCCTTGTCTACGGCGCGCCGGATCCGAAGACCGGCGCCTGTGGCAGCGTGATCGACCTTTTTTCGGACGGGCGCTTGAACCATCACACGACGGTGCGCTCCGGCGTGCTGCTGCAGGCGTGTTCCTCGAC
>DASZFP010000204.1:0-51779 GCA_035939615.1 Burkholderiaceae bacterium
GGGTTGGTTCGGGATGGCCGCCGTATCGCCGCCGATGCCCTCGTTGACGACCGAAACGTGCTGGCCATACGCAGCGTGCAGGCGTCGCGACATCCAGTTCAGGAAGCGATCGTTCTGGCTGGGCGTCGTGATCGAGCCGTCGACCGACGAACTGCCCGCGCCGACGAGGACGCGGGTGTCGGCCGGCGCCATCACGTCGACGCCATCGACGAAGAACCAGGATGAGGTCTCGTAAGGGAACGCCGCGTCGGAGTCGTCAGCAGCATGATCGCCGCTGTTGGGCGCCGCAAGGAAGGACTCCTGCAGCGCGGTCCCGTGGTAGGTCATCGGCCCGCTGCTGCCCGGGATATACATCGAGATCGCCAGATTGCGGCCTTCGAGCGCCGGGCTGACCGTTCCATCCTCCCCCTCCTGGCCGCCAGCCCAGCTGAGTTGCACCGGGTCGCTCCAGACCTCGGCGCCGGCCGGTACCGTGACCGAGATTTTTCCCGCGAACGTCAGTACCCGGTTCGTGCGGGCGACTGTGGCGCCTGAAAAGGACTGCAGTCCGATCGCGACCTTGCCGAAGGTGACCGGTTGCGCACCCCAGGTATTGGACAGGCGCACCCGCATCGTGTCGCCCCACAGATCGGGCTTCAGGATCATCCGCAACGTCTGGTTCTGCGCTTGCGGAGCCGCCGTTGCCGTGAAGGGGAACGCGAAGTTGACCAGCGCCGGCGCGCCACTGCCCTTCCAGGTATTCACCGGCGCGGTGGTCCAGGTGGCGACCCACTTCCGGCCATTGTTGGTCTGTGCGTTGACAGGGTTCAACAGACCAACTGCCGCGGTCACGGTCATTGCGATCGTGGCGCAGCGAATCCAGGCTGCTGCTACCCTCGGGATTGCACGTTTGCTCGCAGCGCAATTGCGCGTCATGGCCAGCTCCTTGTTTGTAGTTATTGAGTCCGAGGCGGAGTAGACCCAAACCGGGTGTCTTCCGTCGCGTCCGACCGAAGTGCCTTCGCGGTCCGCACTTGGGGCGAGATTCTCGCATCGCGATTTCCGCGACGGCAATACTGGAATTAGCGGACACGAACCGGATCGTACGAGAGCGTTGCGTGGTGACGATGACTGAGGAACAACTTCGGCGCTACGCCGTGGCCCGGTCGCTGTTCCGGCCGACGACGTTACGTCGGGCGATCAGCAAACTCGGCTTTGTACAGGCGGACCCGATCCGGGCTCCGGCCCGTGCCCAGGACCTGATGCTGCGGCATCGCGTGACCGGTTATCGGGCGGGCGACCTCGAGCGACGTTATCCGTGGCTCGACCTGGAGGAGGATTTCTTCGTCAGCTACGGGTTCCTGCCGCGCGCCTACAGCGCCTGGATGCATCCGCGGACACCGCGACGTTCCTGGACGGCTCGCCGGCGAAAACAAGCCGAGGCCGTGCTGGCATTTGTCACCTCACGCGCAGCGGTGCATCCGCGTGAGGTCGACGCGCACTTCGCGCACGGGAAAGTGACCAATTGGTTCGGCGGCTCATCCAACGCCAGCACCAAACTGCTCGAAGAAATGCATTATCGCGGATGGCTGCGGGTGGCGCGCCGCGAGGGCGGCACCCGCGTGTACGCAGTGCGCGACATCGAAGCTTCGCTGCCGGACGACGTGACGGCCGATGCGAAAATGGACGCGCTCGTCGATCTGGTGGTTCACCAGTACGCTCCGCTGCCAGCAACGGGTCTGGGTCAACTGTTGAGTCTTCTCTGCCTGGGCACGCCACAGTGGGCGGGGCGGCGCGCCGCGGCGCTGGCGCGCGCGAAGCGGCGACTTGGCCACGCGCAGGTCGGCGGCGTGGCGTGGTACTGGCCGGCAACCGAGAATCCCGCCTCGCGGCGCTGGCGCCCCGATGACGGCGTACGTTTGCTCGCGCCGTTCGACCCGATTGTCCGCGACCGTCGGCGCTTCGAGATATTTTGGGGGTGGCCTTATCGCTTCGAGGCGTACACGCCGGCGCCGAAACGCAAACTGGGGTACTACGCTCTGCCGTTGCTGTGGCGTGACCGGATAATCGGTTGGGGAAATCTCGCCGTCATCGACGGCGCGCTGCGCAGCTCATTCGGCTACAGCGGCGGCAACCAGCCCAAGGACGCAGCCTTTCGCAGGGAACTCGAGGCCGAACTGGCACGGATGCGCGGGTTCCTCGGACTGGAGCGCGCTTAGGTTGCCCGCCGGACCCGTTCGGACTTCAATCCCTGCTCTGCAAGATTCGATAATGCCTACCGATTTGTGGAAGACCTGCCTGCGCCCGCGGGGCTAGGATTTTTTGTTCATTGGAAGTCAGAACCTGACCGTCGGGAGAAGCATCATGGCACAACGATGGCAATACGCATTCGCGTCAAGCGCATCTCGAAAAGGGATGGCCCGAGCGCTTGTGCTCGGTCTGTTGGTTGCAGCCAGCGGCTATTCGATTTCGGCAATGGCCGAAGAGGACGGATCGGTCGTTCAGACCGCGGAGGGCCCGGTTCGTGGTCTGATGAAAAATGGCGTGTACGAATTCCTGGGCATTCCGTACGCGGCGCCGCCGGTCGGCAACCTGCGCTGGCGGCCGCCGCAACCGGTCAGACATTGGGACGAGCCGCACAATGCCACGAAGTTCGCGAACACCTGCCCGCAGGCCGAAGAGCTCGGGGTATTTGCCGGTCCGGCGAGCATCACCGAGGACTGCCTCTATCTGAACGTCTTCACGACGAAACTCGGAGATGGCGGCGCATCGAATGGACTTCCGGTCATCGTCTGGATCCATGGCGGCGGCGACGTCGACGGCGAATCCAGCGACTATGACGCGAGCAAGCTCGCCACAGGCGGTCCGCTCGGGACCCCGACGGTGGTCGTCACGATGAACTATCGCCTGGGGCTGCTGGGCTTTTTCGCGCACCCGGCGATCGATGCCGAAGGGCATCTGTTCGGCAATTACGCCGTGCTGGACCAGCAGGCCGTGCTGCACTGGGTTCAGCGCAATGCTGCGGCTTTCGGCGGTGACCCCACGAGGGTTGCGCTCGGCGGGCAATCCGCGGGCGCGTCGAACACCGGCGACAATCAGCTCTCGCCGCTGGCCGCGGGCCTGTTCAACCGGGCGATCTACGAAAGCGCACCTTTATCCTCGATCACGGACATCGCGGTCAATCTGCCCCGGGGCACGGCTTTTTCGAACGCTGCTGCGAGCGCCTATAACCTTCCCGGTTGCGCTTCGAGTACGCCGTCCGAGGTTGCCGCGTGTCTGCGGTCGCTGACCGTCCCGCAGATTCTGCAGCTCAACCAGAACGCGAATACCGCCGTTTACAACGGCACCACGTTCGGCCAGGGCCCGATGGTGGACGGCACGATCATTCCGCACGAGCCGATCTACGCATGGACTACGGGCAAGTTCAATCACATGCCCACCATGGGCGGAAACGTTCAGGACGAGGCGAACTTCGGCATCAGCAACACGGAATACTTCAGTGGTGGATACCAGGGAGGGCCGGCGAGCCAGGTGCCCATCGACCTGCCGCACTACCAGGCCATCATCGCGTCCGCCTATGGGCCTGCGGTTGCCGAGTGTTCGGGTCCTGCGGGAGCTTGTCCGACTTACCCCGCCGGTACGGCGGCGGCTGTCCTGGCTCAGTACGCGCCGGGCTCCGGGCTATGCGCTGGCTTGACCCCGCAACAGTGCGACGATCTGGTCGGGACGCATCCGGGAGTCTGTCGCGATCGTGTCGTCGATGCTCTGTGGGCGCAGTATGCGGACAACCCGGTCTACGAATACGAGTTCAATGACCAGGGCGCGCCCTGGTACTACCCGAAAATGCCGGACACGACGCCGAGCCGGTTGATGACACCCCTGGCGGCCCACACCATCGACATCCAGTTTCTGTTCCCGGGCTGGCACGGCGGCGTTCTCGGCGTCCAGGGCGCCAGCCAGTCGCCGGCCATGAGCCCGGCAGAGGAAACGCTCTCCGACGAGCTCGTCGCCGCTTGGACCTACTTCGCCGCGACGGGCAACCCGAACCCGGGCGGGGGAAACTCGCCGTGGCCGCGCTTTGTCGATCAGCCGGGCACGACCTGCACCCTCAACACCGGTACGGGGCCGATCACCTATCAGTGTCCCCGGCACGGCGTACCCTTGTTCCTGTCGGAGAACGTACCGGCTTTGTCGACGTTTACCTGGGAGAGTTTCGGCGCAGCCCACAATTGCGACTTCTGGGACGGCATTCTCGTCTACCAGCCGCCCTTCTGAGGCGGTGTACTGCGCAAAACCCCGGGGCAGCCGCCCCGGGGTGCGCCGCCGGATCGTTCACCCGAACCGGCCGGACTCCGTACGGTAACGACCGGGAGTGATCGAGAGCCTGCGCTGGAAGGCCAGTGTCATGTGACTCTGCGAAGAAAAACCGACCGTGGCCGCGATGGCGCTCAGGGACAGGTCCGTGCCTGCCAGAAGATCCTGCGCATGCGCGACTCGAAGCTTCATCACGTGTCGGTGCGGGCTCTCTCCGGTCGCGGCATGGAACGAGCGCGCGAACTGGTATTGATTCATGCCGATCACCTCGGCCAGCTCGGACAGCTTCAGCGTCGAATCCAGATGCGCCAGCACGTAGTCGGTCACCTTGCGCAATTCTGCGGGCGAGAGTCTCTGATGGAGGTGCGATACCGGCCGGCGGGCCAGGTTGGAATACCGCCGCAACAGGTGAGCGGCCAGCAGATGCGCAGCCGAGCCCAGCTCGAGTTCGGCCATCGGTTCCGGGTCGTACAGCCTCTCCCGGAAGATCATCGCGTAGCGCGCGATGGTCTCATCCAGGTGAAAGGCGGCCTCCTGAATCTCGACGTCACGTCCATCGGCACCATAGATCCCCGCGGCCAGGTCGTTGACCAGCTCGGATGCCAGGTAAAAGTGGATCATCTCGTGAGGACCTTCGGACAGCCATGAAGACTCCTCGCTGGCGGGCACGATGGCGACCATTCCGGACCGCCCGCTTCTGCCCGGAAACGAGCGCGGCTTGTCCGTTCTGATCGTCTGCGCGCCGCAGATCCGGTAGCCGATGCCGTGGTAGCTTTGATGGGGCGGTTTGAAAGTGGGGACCGCCCTGACGTACGACACGCAGGCCACCCCCAGCACCCCCGGCTCCTCGAAGGTCGCCAGGTTCTTCGCTACGACCCCCTTAGAACTGAGCAGCGCGTCGACGAAGTCGATTTTCCGAAGACAACCGACGGACTGACTGAGTGCTTTCATCGACGACGAAGACCCCGTTGAAGGAGGCATCACGTTCATGAGCGCTCCTTGTGTCGAATTTCGCCGCAGCGATTCTCTCTTGTCGGCGAATTTCAACACAGGAAAGCGAAGGCTCGACCGCCTTCTAACTCATCCGCGTGAGACGCGATTGGCCGTGCCCCACACGAGATATCACGCGGGTTCGCGCGGCATGTGCTCGTCGGTCCTGACCTAAACACGGAGTCGCGATCCGCGGTCCGTGTCTTATGATCGGCCACGTCAAGCCCACCTCGCGATCGCCCGTATCGCGGCGGGATCTGCTGGACTCCGGCCTGGGCCTGATTGCGGCCGGCGCCCTACCGGGTTTTCCATTCCCGGCCATCGCCGGGCCCACAACTGGCTCAGATATTGCCCGCGCCAGGTTAGGAGAAACGCCCATGAGCACGATCACGACGAAGGACGGAATCACCATTTTCTACAAGGACTGGGGCACCGGTCAGCCCATCGTGTTCTCTCACGGCTGGCCGCTGTCGGCCGACGATTGGGACGCGCAAATGCTGTTCTTCCTCAATCAGGGCTTTCGCGTGATCGCCCATGACCGCCGCGGTCACGGACGCTCGACCCAGACGTCCGAGGGCCATGACATGGATCATTACGCCGATGATCTGGCGGCACTGACCGCGCACCTGAATCTCAAGAACGCGATCCATGTCGGCCATTCGACCGGAGGCGGCGAGGTCGTACGTTACATCGCGCGCCATGGCGAAAGCCGGGTCGCCAAGGCGGTGCTGATCAGCGCGGTCCCGCCGCTGATGGTCAAGACGCCGACAAATCCAGGCGGTCTGCCGAAAGATGTATTCGACGGGCTGCAGGCGCAGCTTGCCAGCAACCGCGCGCAGTTTTATATGGATTTGCCCACCGGCCCCTTCTACGGTTTCAACCGTGCCGGCTCGAAGCCATCGCAAGGAATTATTCTGAACTGGTGGCGTCAAGGCATGATGGGCGGTATCAAGGCGCACTACGATGGCATCGTGGCCTTCTCTCAGACCGACTTCACGGCAGACCTCAAAAAGTTCTCGGTGCCGACGCTGGTGATGCATGGTGACGACGATCAGATCGTGCCGTACGCGGATGCCGGACCGCTAACTGCCAAATTGGTGAAGGGTGCCGTCCTGAAAACCTATAAAGGGTTTCCGCACGGCATGCCGACCACGAATGCCGAAACGATCAACGCGGATCTGCTGGCGTTCATCAAGGGTTGAGCGAGGATGCCCATTACCGCTGGTCAGCCCGTTCGCTGGGATGGGAACGGCTGACCAGCCGGTCGCGGGTCAATTGGTGTCCCCATGAGCCAGTAAAATTATTGTTTTAAAACAATAGGATATTTTCACTTTCTGGTGTTTTACATGAGGTGCCGCTTTTAGAACTCGAGAGCCGCCTCGATCATCGGGCAAGACCGAGAAAAACCGTCAGGGCTCGATTCAGTCGCACGCTATCCTCATCACTCAGCTTGCCGATCCGCTTTCCGAGCCGCGCCTTCGGAACGGTCGTTATCTTGTCGATCATCAAGCGCGACGCGGTCGACAGACCGTTGCGATCGGTGGGCTCGACCAGCATTCGCAGCAGGGGTGCGTCCGTGGGGTCCGTGGTGAACGCGCAGAGTGTTATCGAGGCCGTAGCCTCAAACCGGTCTTCCTGCACGATCACCGCTGGACGCGGTTTGCCCGCATACGGACCGCCGCCGGACACCGTCCACACTTCGCCGCGCTTCATTTGGCGATGTCTTTTGAAACCGCATCAATGAATCCTTGGTCGGCCTTCGCATCCTGACTTGCGGCCACGGCCTTCGACTGCTTTCGCGCCGCGCTGATGAACGAGCGCGCCCGCACATCAGGAACCCAAATCTGCACCGGGCGCAGGCCTTGGGCACGTAGACGCTCGCGGTACAGGCGCACCTTGTCTCGTGACGAACGTGAGTCTTCCGGCATGGCAGTCCCCCGGATGGTTACATGTAACCTTAACAGCTGACCGGCCATACTGCAAGCGTTCGGCCGCGCCAGATATTCCGCGGCAAACCAGTAGAATTTCCCGATGCACATGATTCGCTACCGCCCGGCTGCGCCACTGGACACCGTCGTCGAATGTCTCTGGTGGTCGCAGCGTGACGAACCCGAGCTTTCTTGCGAACACATGCTGCCGTCCGGCAACGCCGCACTGGTCTTTGCCTTGCACGAAGCGCGGATGGTCTGCCTGCCGAGTGGATCGTCTGAGGATCCCATCGTCTGGTCTCGCGGCCTGGTGCATGGGCCCCAGGCCAGATACTTCGTGTCGGGTCCGAAACCTGCCGGCGCGGTGGCGGGTGTTTCCTTTCGCCCCGGCGCGGCCGCTGCCGTGCTGGGGGTACCGATGACGGAGCTGACCGATCGACACGTGACCATCGACGAGCTGTGGGGCTCTCGCGGTCGCGCGTTGCATCAGCGGCTGCTGGCGGTCGCAGACCCGTCGGCCGTGCTTCGTATCCTGGAGCAGTACTTGATCGCGCGCCTGCAGCGCCCTCTTCTGATCCACCCGGCGGTGGCGGGTGCGCTGGCCTTGCACTCGACCGCGTGGTCGAGCAGTCGTGTCACGGACATTCAGCGGCAAGCCGGGTACAGCCACAAGCACTTCATCGACGTGTTCCGTTCGGCAGTCGGGCTGGCGCCGAAGCACTACCTTCGCGTGAAGCGGTTCACGGCCGTTTTACGGCGTCTTGCGAGCGGCAGCGCTGACCTGGCTGATCTGGCCGCATCCGTGGGCTACTCGGATCAGTCTCACATGAGCCGGGAGTTCCGCGACTTCGCCGGCATCACGCCCACGCAATATCGGCCCAGGGGGCCGGAAAGCGTTTTCCATCACCGGGCAGGATCCGACCTGCGGCGCCGGGAACAGGTAAAAAAACTTCAAGACTTCACCGGCCGCGCTGCGGACAATTGACAGCAGATTCCGAGATGATCGGCCGCTTCCTGCAGTGGCCAACCAGGAAAGGAGACTGCCATGATCGAGGTCCATGAGGTTTATCCGTACCTGTGCGTCCATAGCACCGCCGAGGCCATCGATTTTTACACGCGTGCCTTTGACGCCAAGGAGCTGTTTCGCTTGACCGAGCCCAGCGGCCGAATCGGTCACGCCGAGATCAAGATCGGGCCGGCCACGCTGATGCTGGCGGATGAGTTCCCGGAGCACGGCATCCGGGGGCCCCGCTCGCTGGGCGGAACGACCTTTTCGATTCATCTGCACGTCGATGACGTCGATAAGGCCTTCGAGCAGGCCGTCAGCGCCGGTGCCTTGGTCATTCGGCCGCTGAAGGACCAGTTCTATGGTGAGCGCTCGGGCAGGCTGCGTGATCCGTTCGGCCACGAATGGCTGCTGGGCGGTCACCTCGAGACGGTAACGCCGGACGAAATGCAGCGTCGATACACCGCGTTGTTCGACCAATAGTTCTTTCAGATCCCTCGATACGATCTCGGCCACCAATCGCACAGAACAAACGAGCCACCGCCTGCACACCGAAGACGATCGCGGCGCCCGATCCGTCCGCAGCCGCACGCAACCCCTCGGTCATTTCGCGGCGGCGCCATTACTTGTCCTTATTTCTTTTTTCAGCCTGGTCGTCGCGAGCCCGGCGCTGGCATCCGAGGCGCCGGAGCTTCTCGATCTTTGCCTGTCCGAACGCCTGCAGATCTCAGCGCGTGGCTACAATCTTCTGCACTCTCAGCACCTGGAGCTCGCAAACGGCGTCCCAGCCGAGCGCAGCTATTACATCGATGTGAGGTGCAGTCTGTAGTCGTTGCGGCCCGACCACACCCGCGCGTTAGGACTTCCATCCAAGGACCAGAATCCGAAAGGATCCGTCCGCGGGCGCAAAACCGGTCAGCGTGATGTGAAAATTGGCGGTGGGTAGATAGACGCGGCCCGTTTCGGCATCTTGCGCGCCCGTAAGGGCGCCAACGGCCGTCGCAACCTTGGCCACGACTGTAAGGTCCCCTGCTCCGCTCTCAGCGATGATCGGGAGCGTCCCGTCGCGACCGCACGGAATCAGGAAGACTTTCCGCGATGCGTCGAAAATCACGGCGTCAGGATGCCGGTCGATGGGCACGCTCGACACCGGCTTGCCGTCGCTCGCGCGAATGCCCACGGCCACTCGATTGCTGCAGGCGGCTACCAGCAGCCCGCGTTCCTGATCGAGCGCAAGGCCCGTGGGACCATCGCAACCCGCGAGCGGATAGCGCGCCGCTACCTTGCGCTGCGCCGCGTCGATGACGACCGTTTCGTTGCTGCTTTCGACGTTGACGAAGATCCGACCGTGGTTGTCTGCCACGGCCGCTTCCAGCTTGCCTCCAACGGTGAACCGGCCGGGCGAGTTGCCGTGGACCGGGTCGACCAGGGTGACGGTGCCGTCCTTGCCATCCATGACAAAGACGAGCCCGCTGGCGGGATCGAAAACCGCGGCATCCGGGTTCTGCCCGGTGTTGATCTGTGCGCGCACCTTCCCCGACAGACCGTCGAATAGCGTTGCGGTGTCCAGATCCCCGTTGGTGCTGAGCACTTGACCGTCCGGCAACGGCACCACCGCGTGGACGTGCTTTCCGGACACGAGCTGATGCGTCACCCGGCCGCTTGCCAGATCGACGGCCATGACGCCGTAGCCGCGTGCCACGTACAGCCGATGCGCTTTCGAGTCGACCGCAGCCAGATCGAAGCGGGCATCTCCGTCGCCATCCGAGATCGTCTGCAGCAGCGTCAGATCCAGCGGTCCGGCGCCTGTCTGCGCGCCCGCCACGCTGAAACCACCCAGTCCCGCCAAAGCGGGCACACTCAGCACGGCAAGCCTTAAAAGGTGTTTCATACCCGGCTCCTGGTTGCGAGAGCGTTCAGAGGTCACGTCGAAGGGTCAGGCCGAACAGGCGCGACTGCGCCCGGGTAACGACATAGAGCTTGTTGGCCGGATTTCTCGCCTCGGTCGGCGTCAGATAAAAGCCCGACACGTCGGTCGCATACACGACCGGGTTTCGATTCGTCAGATCGTTGGCGAACAAAGTGGCGTGCCACTTGTCGGATTCCGAGTTCCAGATCGCGTGCAGGTTGATCACTCCGTCGAACTTGCTCTGGTTCAAAATGAAATCCGGTTCGGAATTGGAGTCTGCGAAATAGACCTTGGTTCGATAGGTGTAGTCGCCGCCTACGTTGAATTCGCCGGGGACGCCCCCGAGCGACCACCGGGTATCGGCGCTCAGGTGAACGTTGTGCCTCGGGGTCTCCGGAATGCGATTGCCGCTGTTGTTCTGCGCCGATGACTGAACGTATTCCGTATATCTGGCCAGATCATAGGTGTAGGCCAACCCCAAGGTCAGCCAGCGGGTCGGCCTTCCGAGCGCCTCCAGTTCAAGTCCCTCCGCGCGGGCTCTGCCCGCATTTCGCGTCTCGAACACCGCGGTTTGCGGATTGAACTGGTTGGTCTGCATGTCCCTGTAGTTCGCGATGAACGCGGCCGCGTTGAGCTCAAAGCGTCGTCCGGGTGCGAAGTACTTGCTGCCGAGTTCATAACTCCAGACCTTTTCGGGTTGGAAGGGCGTGCCCAGGTGTTGCGACACGGCTGCGCTCGAGCTGCCGTAGTCGGACGACGCGGAGGTGTCCCAGCCGCCGCTCTTGTAGCCTCTTGCAGCGGTCGCATAGAGCAGCAAGCCCTGGTGCGCCTCGAAGGACAGCGTCGCCTTGGGAGTAAAGGACCACCATTTCGCCGAGTAATCGGCCGAGGCGTTTGCAAAGATCAGCGGATAGATCACGTTGAACGGATTGCCGGGCGCGAACGACGGCGCGATCGCCGAAGAGCCGCTCTTGTATTCCCATTGGCCTCGACCTCCCAGGGTAAGCCGCACCTTGTCGAAGACCGGAAGACCGGCCTCGCCGAACAGCGCGCCGACGTCGTTGGAGATCTGCTGGTTCACGTCCTGCGCCACACCCAAGATCGGCACAGGAAATTGACCTGCGTTGACCGTGTTATGGTTCAAGTCGAAGGTATAGCGATCGTCCTGCCGTTTGCTGGCGTGGAGGTAGAACAGGCCGCCCAGCCAGCTGAAGTTCCCGCCTGACGGCGATCCCAGGCGGATTTCCTCGGTGTACTGCTTGTTTTGAATGTCGGTCGAGGCCAGCGCCTGATTGTCGGGATCGCCCAGGCGCGAGCGGGAAGTGCTGTCGTGCACGCGCCGAAAGCCGGAAATCGACGTCAGCGTGCCCCACGGTTGGTCCCATTCCGCGCGCACGCTGCTGCCCCCGACGTTGCTGTTGCCGGTCGCGTTGATGCCCTGGTTGGTATCCTTTGAGCCATAAGACAGGGTCGGATACTGCGACGGCTCGATATTGCCGGAGAGCTGGACAATCTTGGGCGTCGAAAGATCGTGCGTGAAGTCGCCGCTGAACAGCACCTTCAGATCGGCGCCGGGTTTCCACAACAGCTGACCGCGCCCGTTCCCGAGGTCATCGCCATAGGTCTTGTCGTGCAAGGTGACGTTGTTCAGGTAATCGTCACGATGTTTGATATCCATCGTCACCTTGCCGGCGAGCTGGTCCCCGATCAGCGGCCCGGTCCACAGTCCGCGGACTTGCGCCAGATTGTCTGCTCCGTAGGTGCCTTCGATCCTGCCCATTTCCTGAAAGCTCGGCTCGAGGGTATGGATGACGATCGCGCCTCCAGTCACATTGCGTCCGAACAGGGTCCCTTGCGGGCCGCGCAGCACCTCGATGCTGCTCAGGTCGTACAGGTCGGGACTGTTGTCGCCGACGCCGGTCGTTGGAACGTCGTCGATGAACGTAGTAACCGAGTCGTCCCAGCCGGCACCCGGAGTATTGATCAGGCTTCCGCGAATCGAAATGTAGGTCTCGCCTTTGATGACCTGCACAAACGTGATGCCGGGGGCGCGTAGCGCGACGTCATCCAGGCCCTGGATGTGATCGCGTTCGATCATTTCGGGTGTGAACGCGGACACTGCAACGGGCGTGTCCTCGAGTTTCGTCTTTCGCTTCTGCGCCGTGATGACGATTTCCGGAAGAGCGTCTTCGTCGACGGCAGGATCCGCCATCGCCATCTCGCACGACACCGCACAGGCGCCGGACGCCATCACCAGCAGCAGTTGCCGGCTCAACCGACTCAACTCAATCGCTGCAGCTGGACCCCCCGTGCCGGGTGAGTGCGCCCGACGCTCGCTCCTTCTCATCGCTCCTCCTTATATTGATTCAGAAAATCAATATTTATTGTTGTATGACGGCCGAGGGCGCATATGTACAACGTGCGAATCGCTAGGTCAATCTTGATGCTTCGGATCAATGTTTGGGACGGTCGCGCGGCAGCCCCGCCGGGGCGTACCCGGCGTCAGATACGCGGGCGAAATGCGGCTGGCAGCGGATCGGGCCTGCGGCCCTACACCGGCAGCGGCCCGGTGTAGTTGGCGCGCGGGCGTATCAGCTCGTGGGCGTGGTACTGCTCCATGGCATGAGCAATCCAGCCGGCGATGCGACCGAGCGAGGCGACCATCAGTTCCTGGCCCTTCAACCCCAGTTTGCGACCGACAAAGGTCGCCGGCAGGATGAAGTCCGGCCTCAGGCCGGCGATTTCCAGAGCGGTGTCGGTTGCGCACTGCACGCGCTTGAATTCCGCGTCGTCACCCAAGGACGCCTCCAGGGCGCGCATCATCGCTTCAGCCCGCGGATCCCAGTTCTTGTTCCTGGACACGCTGAATCCCGGCAAGGGCTCGCCGTTGCGGAAACGCGCCACGATGCAATCCCGGGGGTCCGACGATCCGACAATTTCCTCGAGCAGGCGGGACGCAGCCCCCGCCCTGCCGGCTTGCAGCCGTTGACCTCCGGATACGATCAGGCCCGTCAGCACGGCATAGCAGGGCGTGATGCCCGCATTGGCAACCGCCCGCACGGCGAAGGTGGTCGGGTCGAACTCGTGATCAGCTGCCAGGATCAGCAGCCGCCGCACGACGTCCGCAGCCGCTGCCGGCGCGCCCAGCGTCGTGACGATGAATTCATGCAGCGGAGCGCAGCTCGGGCCATTGGCTCCTGCAATGATGGCGGCGTACCAACGCGTCAGGTCAGCTCCCGCACGGGCGATCCCAGCCTTGGACAGGTCATACAGCCGCGGGTTGGCGCGCTCGATCATCGGAAGCAGCGCCATGGCTCTTTCAGCGACGGTCAGATCGCCCAGGCCCCGCTTCAGCGTCGCGTACGATTTCGGAACTGCCGGCATCCGTTCGGTGAAGATCGCCCGAACGTCCGCCTCCCACAGCAAAGCGGCGACCGACTCGAAAGTCTCCGTCTCGGCCAGGTCCACCACGTTCCTGCCCCGGTAGTACAGCCCCTGCTCGGTCAGCAGCGTTATCTTTGTTTCATTGATCAGTCCCAGAGCCACGTTGCTGTGCTCGGTCGTGGGCTGCTCGCCGCTGAGCCGATCGATGTCCGCCTTCCAGTAGCCCCGCCGCCGCGATCCCTGCACGCTGCGGGACCGGATCAGTTTGCGGCTCACGTAGGCGTACAGGGTGGGAAGGCTCACGCCCAACGCGGCCGAAGCCTGCTTGGCCGTGACCCACAGCCGGTCGTCGTTCATGTCGCTAACCGTCTTTCCGACTCATATGTGCATCAGATTAATCAATATTGACGGAAGAGATCGCTGGCCGTACCTTCCGCCCCAATGAAGCAATTTTGATACGGATATTGATCACACGGGTCAATGTTACGACAGCCGTACTGCGCAGCCAAGAGGAATCGCCTGGGGCCCGATGTACGACTGGGAAATCCATGAGCCATCAGATCGAAACGCCCGCAACTCGCGCAGAGCAGATCGCGGCCTTGACGGCCCGCCTGAACCGCCTGCCGCCCTCCCGCACCATCTGGCGGCTGGTAGTCATGCTTTCCCTGTGCGGATTTTTCGAGATCTATGAGATCGCCCTGACCGCGTTTCTGAGCCCGGGGCTGATCCGGGACGGCATATTCGATGCGGGCGCAAAAGGCTTGTTTGGGCTGACGGATCAGGCCGGCTTTGCGGCCGCGACGTTCGCGGGCCTTTTCATCGGCGCGGCCCTGTTCTCGTCAGTGGCGGACCGGTACGGCCGGCGAAGCGTCCTGACGTATTCGCTGCTTTGGTACGCCATCAGCACAGTCGCGATGGCCGCGCAGAACACCGCTGTCGCCGTCGACCTGTGGCGCCTGATCGCCGGCATCGGCGTGGGTGTCCAACTGGTGACGATCGACAGCTACCTGGCCGAACTGGTACCGAAAACCGTCCGCGGCAAGGCCTTCGCGGTCAGCTATGGCCTGATGTACCTGGGCGTGCCGACGGCTGCACTGCTGTGCTGGTGGATGCTTCCGAACCATCCGCCGCTGATGGCGGGGTGGCGGTGGGTGGCGTTGTTTGCCGCCCTGGCAGTTGCCGTTGTCCTGTGGGTTCGCCGCGTGCTGCCGGAGTCTCCACGCTGGCTGCTTCAGCGAGGCCAGCTCGAAGCGGCCGAACAGGTCGTGGCCTCGATCGAGGCAGGTGTCGCTTCCGACCTGCAAGGCCCACTGCCGTTGCCGCAGGTCGCGGCGCCGCCGACGGAGGGAGCGGCCGGCCTGGCAGAGCTGCTTCGCCCAGGCTACCGGCGCCGCACGCTGATGCTGCTCGCTCTGAACATCTTTCAGGCGCTGGGTTTCTACGGATTCAGCAATTGGGTGCCCACGCTGCTGGCCTCCCAGGGTGTCACGTTCGTCAAGAGCCTGGAGTATTCCTTCGCGATCGCCATCGTCTATCCGATCGCCCCCTTTTTGATCGCGCTGTTCGCCGACCGTTTCGAGGCCAAGTGGCAGATCGTCGCCGGTGCGCTTGGAACGGCCGTCTTCGGCCTGGCGTTCGCGCGGCAGTCCAGCCCGGTCATGCTGGTCGCGTTGGGCGTTCTGATCACGGTCTCGAATATTCTGCTGTCCTACTCGTACCACGCGTATCAGACCAGTCTGTACCCGACCCGCATTCGCGCCCGCGCGGTGGGCTTTGTCTATTCCTTCAGTCGACTGGCCACGGTGCTGTCCGGATTTGCCATTGCGATCGTGCTGCGCGATTTCGGTACGACCGGCGTGTTTGCCTTCATCGCGCTGTGCATGCTGGTCGTCGTGATCGCGGTGGGTGTTTTCGGGCCGCCCACGCGCGGGCTCACTCTGGAGGAATCGTCCCAATGAGTTTCGGATTGGCGGCATGGAAATAAGAGTCCTGGCCGCTACCGGGGTCCTGGGCGCGGGATTCAAGGTGGAGTCTCTGCAGCGCGGAGTCGGACTGGCGCCGACCGTGATTGCGTGCGACGCCGGATCGACCGACTCCGGCCCGGCCTATCTGGGTTCCGGCAAGCCCAAATTATCCTGGGACGCCTGCAAGCGCGACCTGCGCCTTCTTCTGAACGCGCGCGATGCGCTGGACGTGCCTCTGATCATCGGCTCGTGCGGCACCAGTGGACGCGACGTGGGGGTGGACTGGGTCGCCGACATGGCACGCCAGATCGCGGCGGAGGAGCTCATCCACTTTAGGGCGGCGCTGATCAAGGCGGATCAGTCGCCCGCTTATCTGAAAATGCGATTCGAGCACGGTCGGATCAGGCCGCTGCACCCTGCCCCACCGCTGACCGAAGCCGTGATCGAGTCCAGTCATATCGTTGGCATGATGGGGGCCGAGCCGATCGCAGCGGCGATCGCGGCCGGTGCCGACGTCGTTCTGGCGGGCCGGGCGAGCGACTCGGCGCTCTACGCCGCCGTGCCGTTGATGCACGGTGCCCACGCCGGCCTGGTCTGGCACGCGGCCAAGACACTGGAGTGCGGGGCGGCGTGCGCGGTGGTGCCCGCGGCTGACGGCATGTTCGCCTTCATCCGGGACGACCATTTCGATATCGAACCGCTCGATCCGGCGGCGCGATGCACGCCGCAAAGCATCGCAGCGCATACGCTGTACGAAAATGCGAATCCATTTTTGCTCACCGAACCGTCCGGTGTGATCGACACGCAGCATGCCGAATATGTCGCGAACTCGGAGCGCTCGGTTCGCGTCTCCGGATCGCGCTTCACGCCCGCGAAGGAATATACGATCAAGCTGGAAGGCGCCCAGCTGGTCGGATATCAGACGGTGGTGATCGGAGGAATTCGCGACCCCCACATCATCCGGAGCCTGGATGCTCTGTTGCCCAAGGCCAGGGCCTACTTTGACGCGAGGATTGCGGATCTGTTCCCTGGACAGCTCTGCGGCGACGACTACGACATCAGCTATCGGATCTACGGCCGTGACGCCGTGATGGGCCTGCTCGAGCCCCTGCGCGATTCGCGGGCAGCCTATGAAGTCGGCGTGTTGATCACGATCACGGCGCCCAGCCAGGAGCTCGCCAACAAGATCGCCACGCTGGTCAGTCACGTGAGCGCGCATCTTCCAGTGCCGGCCTACCAGGGCATCATCAGCAGCCTCGCCTATCCGTTCTCCCCGCCCGAATTGCCCCGCGGTCCGGTGTACCGGTTCTCGCTGAACCACGTCGTCCTTCCGGATGACCCCTGCGAGATGTTTCGCACCGAAATGCTGGAGTTGTGAGGATGGCGACCTTGTTCGAGCTGTGCGACCTGATCCGCTCGAAAAATGCGGGTCCGTTCGTGCTGACCTTCGACTTGATGTTTTCGAGCCAGGCAAACTATGACCGCGCCAAGCGAGCTCGCCCCTTGACAAAAGCCCTGCTGGCGCGGATGTACGGCCAGGCCGAGGAGGATATAACGCTCGTCTATCACGATCACGCGCTTGCCATCAAAGCATCGATGCCGCGGCCGATCTTCCAGGGCGAGCTGCAGGACAGCGACTGCTATGGCGGCCAGCAATACGTCCCGCTGCTGGACCTTCCGGTCGATTGAGTCCGTTCGCATCAATCACTGGTTGGGCATATGCGACTGGCTGCTGATTTCGGCCAACAGCCGCTCGATGTCGCGCCGGCGCCCTGCGTCGGCGTCCTCGCGCCCGGGCCTCGCAGGGGCGGCAAGGGCACGATTCAAATACTCTCTGGCCTTCGCGTAGTCGCCTTGGTTCGCCAGGAAGTCCGCATAAAAATAATTCGGATCAATTCCGGTCGGATTGACCTCCAGCGCCGTCTGCAACAAGGCTCTGGCCTCTTCCCTGTCGCCGAAGCCGATCGGCCATCCGGGCACTTTCGCATACAGGTGTCCGAGCGCGGTGTAGATCGATCCATTCAAGGTATCCGGGTCGATTCTTTTCGCCGCCAGCAGCAGATCGCGCGCCTTGCGCACCTTGGACAAAGCGCCCATCCCGCCCTGAACCTTCGCATAGCTGGCCAGTACGATCGCCTCCCACACCAGAGGCTCGGCGCGGCCGGGGGAGGCACTGGCGAGGCGGTCGGCTTCGGCAGCAAGATTTTTGAACGCCTCTTCGCGCTCCTTTTCCGGCATCTGGTAGCTGATGAATGCCCAGCGGTGCGCGATGGCGGCCACGTCCTGCGGCATCATCGAATCGCTCGCGAATGCCGAAGTGACCAGTGCGAAAAACGTGAGCATCATCTGAGGCCGTTTCATGGCGCCGTCCCTGAGGTGAAATTCCAAACGATCCGTTCGCCGCTTCAAGAGCGCGCTGTCGTGCATTGTCATCGAGCACTCCTTGGTGGACAGCGTCGCAAGAGCCCGCCACCGATCCGCCGGGTCAGGAAGATACGGGCATGGCCAATGAACACGTCCCCATGGGCCAACAATACGGAATGGGAAGGGCCGAGAACGGCCAGGCCCGCCCAGATCGCCGCCCCGACCAGAAGACGTACCGCCAACTGAGGGACGAATAATCTCGAAAGCCGCTCGCTGGCATCAGGGACGGCTGCCGAGGCAAGCCCAAACTCGGCGGCGCCGAGCAGCGGCGACAAGCGGTGGTGCCGCAGGGCATCGCATTCGAGCAGCAAGGGCACGAGCAGGAAAATGACGATTCCCGCTGTCTCCGGCGTCGGCCAAGGAGGGAGGGACATGAGGCAGCACCTGGCGTGCTCACGGTGCGGCTGCGGCGCTGGGGGAATCCGGTGCTGCCGAAGTCGGAGCCGGCTCCCGTCCGCCCGACTTGCCCTCCTCGACCAGCGCAGCGCGCCGCTGCGCCATCGCGCTGCGCAAAGCCGCGTAGTAGTCGAGCGAGGTTTCCTCGAGCTGGTTGGTCAGCGGCATCAACTTGGCGCGCGTATCGACCACGTCGAGCCCGCCGCCGGCGGCGGTTGCGTCCGGCACCACGTAGTCCAGGGGGTTCGCGACAAAGCCGACAATGCGGCCGGCCGTGTCACGGACGTTGGAAAAGGAGAGCAAGGGAAGTTGGACGCTGGGCCCGGGACCCATCCCCCAGACCCCGAAGGTCTGGCCGAAATCGGCGGTGTGATGGGACAAGCCCCAGTGCGTTGCAGGATCGAACAGCCCGGCAACGCCGACTGTGGTGTTGACCGCGAAACGCTGCGTCGTGGTCCAGGCTCGACCCATGTTGCCTTGAAGCACGTCGTTGACGAGAACGGCGGGCTCGCCCAGGTTGGTGACGAAATTGTGGATGCTTCGACGGGCACCTTCCGGAACGTGCTCAAGGTATGCGTTCGTCACGGGTTTCAAGACGTGGCGATCGATGAACTGATTGCCCGCGAAGATGGCTCGGTTGGTGGGCTCCGCAGGATCATTGGCCTTTTCATATTCGGCTCGCGCAGTCGGGTCGGTCGGCACATGGGCACAGGCGGTCAGACCCAGCAGCGCGGCTGACGCGTACATCCGGACAACGATTTTCACCAAAGCACTCCTTTTCGTCGCATGCGGGCGGGTATTGCCCGCGATCGTGCGGCCCCCGCGGCCGCCCACCGCATTGACGCAAGCTTGATGCCAAGCCGCGAAAGCGCCGCCTGCGCCGAGTAACCCGCTGAATGCGAAAGAGAAGTTGATGAACCGAGCGGCTATGTTGCCCGCAACGGTCAACTGCAAGAACTCGCCGGCTGTGCAGCTTGCGATGACAGACCTTGCAGTAGAGGCCTGCCCGCTGCGCGTCGGGCCCGGCAGCCTGCCGGCAACGCCGGGGCAACGCAACAACGCAGAGCTACTGGCTCTGGCGCGCGCACCCCGGCCCTTCATCCAATCGCAGCACGACCGCTACGCGATGATCGGGTGTACACGCGGAAACGTAGCCGATGGCGCCGGGGGTCGTTGCGACGAAGCGCATGACCGCCTCCTCGGAAGCCAGCACGAATGGGGGCAGAACGCCATGGAAGTACATGTCACGCCAGTAGTCATCAAGTTCTTCCGGACTGCGGCCGAGCACCTGCTGGGAAAATGCGCGTCGGAGTGGATGCGCCGGGGGAAGATTGACGGGTTGAATTCGATCTCCGTTGTCCCAGAAATTTCTCTTGCGCTTGAAAATCAATGCCAGCTTCTCGCTCGACATCGAGGAAGCTGCGGAGCCTTCGGCCATGATGACGGCAATGCCCCGCTGGGGCGGGCTCTGCGCTAAAACGGCGTGCCCCACGACGAGCACGCCCAGCAGCAACGAATACCGACGCGAGAGCTGCATGTCCCTGGTCAGAACAACACGCTGACGGAGGTCAGGAAGCTGACCGACGCATTTCCGGTGGTGGAAAGGCCGCGGTCGATTTCGGCCTTGTATGAAACAGCGCGACTCTGCCGATAGGCCAGGCCGAAGATGCCATTCCGGATGGTCTGCTCCGGTGAGGCCTGGTGATTGGCTTCCAGCCGAACGACCCCGTACAGCCGCCCGTACAGCGGCACGGCTGCCTGCAGATATCCACCCAGTTCGTCGTCCTGCGGCCCCTGGCTGGACACCCGCCGGATCGCCTCGCCCATGATTTCGTAGCCGTGATGCGACCACAGCAGATCAAGTCCGATCAGGGTCTGTCGATTCTCTACATCCGGGTTCTGGGAAAATTTGACATAGGAAAATCCGACCTGGGTCGCATCGCTGACCGGCACATTGAAGCGCAGTCCAATGGCCTTGTGAAATTCGCTCTCGTTGACGTCCTTGTGCAGATCCCCGTTGGCTGATACGTAGAGGTTGTAGTCAACCGGGTGCCCGAGCAGCGAAAACGTGCCCAGCGCCATGGCTCCGGTGGCGCTCTGCGGGAACGGTTGCTTCGTCGGCAACGGTCGCGACGTGGTCCACACCAGTGGATCGGCGTGAATCAGGTTCCAGCGGCCAATCGGGGTGAGGAATTTTCCGACGCGCAGGGTCACCGCGTCGCTGAACGTGTCGTCCAGGTACAGGCGCGCCAGCGACAAATTGCGCTGTTCGCCCAGGTCCGGATTGCGCTTGGTCGCCAGCTCGTACTCGGCGTCCACCTCGGAAAAGAACTTCAGCCCCGACCGACCCTCCCACCAGAGAAACAGATCGGCGTGGCTCAGAGCGAAATCGGGCTCGGCGTTTTCCGCGGCGCTATACTCCAGCGAGCCGTAGCCGCCCACGTAGAAGCCGCTGTTCCCCAACCGCAGTCCGCTCCCAAGTTCGTACTGCGGAGCCGCCTCCTTGGTCCCATTCTTGCTTTCATCTGCTGCCAGGCAGGCGCCGCTTGCGAGCGACATCAGGCCGGCCGCCAGGCACCAGAGAACCGTTCTCGGATAGGCGCAGTTCATCATGGGGGTCTTCACCTTCTTATCCGGCGAGCTGCGAGGACACGTGACAATCCGCAAAACGCTGATGCGGGCGTTCCTGCTGATCGGCCTGGTCCCCGCGATACTGCTTGCCATCCTGGACTTTACTCACGCAGACCAGGCGATGGAGTCGGCAATTGAATACGACCTGGCGGCGCAAGCCAGTGCAGTGGCCTCGGACATCAACAAGGTCATGTTCGAGCGGCTTGAAAACGCTGCAACGTGGAGCACGCTCGACGTCATGCAGGACCTGCAGGTGCAGGATGTCGACAAGCGCTTGAGTAATTTTCTCGTCAAACTCAAGGCCGGGTACGGAGGAGTGTATCGCGAGTTATACGCACTCGATACCCGACATCGCATCATCGCAAGCAGCAATCCGGCCGATCTTCGGCGCGAGCTCGATTCGTTCGATCCATGGCGCCAGCTGGCGCTGGCGGGCGCACAGCTCTCGCTGGACCGGCCAAGCCGCGATGGGGACAACGTCAGTCTGACCATCCGCACGCCGATCAGATCGCAGTTCGGCAGCGACACGCTGGGCGATCTGCAACTCGTCTTCAACTGGGCGCAGATCGACCAGATCCTGGATGCGGTGGGCGGAGGCAGACGCATGGCGGCGCTGGTCGACGAGCACGGGCAGATGCTGGCGGCATCGCGCACCCTCAGAGACGCGGGCTTGTTGCGCGGCTACCCTCTGGCGGACTGGCGTCTTGCTCCGCGCTTCAAAGGGGCCTTGATGCACACCGGTCCTCCCGTCTGGGACTCCGATGTGGTGGTTGGAGTGGGTCGGGCCGAGGATTTCGCCGGATTCGGGGGGTTCGGGCTGAGCACGTTGATCATTCAGCCGACGCAGAATGCGCTCGCGCCGGTACGGCGCATGGCGGTGATTTCGCTCGCCTTGCTGGCCGGATTGGCCATGGCGACGCTGGCGGCGGCCGGCTGGGTCAGCCGTGCCATCGCACGGCCGATCGTCGCGCTGACGGAATTCACGCGCCGCTTCAAGCACGGTCAGACCAAGATGACCAGCCTGCCCGCGGCATCCGGCGAGGTGGGCGAGCTGGGCGAGGCGTTTATCCGGTTGATGTTGGACATCGAGCAATCGCAAAGAAAGCTGATTCAAGCCTCCAAGCTGGCGGCGGTCGGCGAGATGGCGGCCGTCATCGCTCACGAAGTCAGAACGCCGTTGGGTATTTTGCGATCGTCGGCGCAGATTCTGCGGCGCGAAGAAGGGATTTCCGACGAGGGGCGCGAGCTGATGGCATTCATCGAAGGTGAAACAGAACGGCTCAACAGACTGGTGTCCGCCATGCTGGACAGCGCCAGACCACGCCCGTTGCGAAAGGCCCTGGCCGACCTCAACGTTCAAGCCCGCCAGTGCGGCGGCATGCTCGCGGCGCAGATGGAAAAGCACGGAATATCGGTTGGTTATCAACTGGATGCGGCGAACCCGCTGATGGACTGTGATGTCGAGCAGATCACGCAGGTGATCCTCAACCTTCTTCTGAATGCGATGCAAGTGCTGCCGGACAACGGGCACATCGAATTGAGAACGCATGATGACAGCGAACAACTGTTCATCGAGATCTCCGATAATGGTCCCGGCATCCCGCTGGAGGCGCGAACGCGTATCTTCGAGGCATTCTTTTTTGGTCGGGAGGGCGGCGTCGGCCTGGGGCTCGCGATCGTTCAGCAGATAGTGACCGCTCATGGGGGAGAAATCACGGTTGGCGAGAGCGATCTGGGGGGCGCCCGTTTTATCATCCGTCTGCCGCGCAAAGCACAGGCAGAGGCGAACCGATGAAGGTTGACCCGCAGCACGTTCTGGTGGTGGATGACGAGCCGCACATGCGGCGCGTACTGGAAATCATGCTGAAGCAGGCCGGCTACCGGGTATTCGCGGCCGGCAATGGACGCGAGGCGTTGAAAGTCATCCGCGACGGCTCCATCGACCTGGTCATCACGGATCTGCGCATGCCGGAAATGGACGGCATCGAATTGCTGGCCTGCATGCGCAAGGAAGGCCTGGCGACTCCGGTGATCGTCATCACGGCTTTCGGCTCGATCGAGTCGGCCGTCGAAGCGATGAAGGCCGGAGCGATCGACTACCTGGTTCGTCCCTTCGATGTCGAAGCGCTCGAAATGACCATCTCTCGCGTGCTGCGCGGCGTCGAAGTGGCCCGCCAGAACCGCTTCATGCGCGAGGAGTTGAATCGTGGCTGGGATGCGTTTGTCGGAAGCAGCCAGGCGATGCAGGCCGTCTACGAGCTGATTCGCCAGGTCGCACCCAACAAAACCTCGGTGATGATCTACGGGGAAACGGGTACGGGCAAGGAGCTGGCGGCTCGAGCCATTCATAACGCCTCGACCCGGCATGACAAACTGTTCGTCCCCATCAACTGCGCTGCGATTCCGGCCAACATACTGGAGGCGGAGCTTTTCGGCTACGACAAGGGAGCCTTCACCGGAGCCGTCAAGGACCGTGTCGGGAAGTTCGAACTGGCCAATCACGGAACGCTCTTCCTCGACGAGCTCACGGAGATGCCCATCGCCCTTCAGGCCAAGCTGCTTCGGGTACTGCAAGAGAGCACCTTGGAGCGACTGGGCGGCAATCGCAGCATCTCGCTGGATATCCGCGTCATTGCGGCCACCAACCGCAACCCCCGCGAGGCGGTTCGCGACGGGCAATTGCGCGAGGATTTGTACTACCGGCTCAACGTCTTTGCGATCAACCTGCCCCCGCTGCGGGAGCGCAAAGAGGATATTGGCGGTCTGGCGGCTCATTTCGTCGCGAAGCACGGCCGCCGGTCGGCCGCCGAGGCGTCGGTGGACGCAGGAGTGATCCGCAAGCTGCACTCCTACGATTGGCCGGGCAATGTTCGGGAGCTCGAGAACATGATCGAACGCGCCCTGGTGCTGGCGGGAGGTGGCGCTTTCAGACCCGAGCACTTCCCGCTGGACGTGGAACCGGCTGCGAGGAAATCGCCAGACCGCGGCGAAGAGCCAGCTCCGCTGGGCCGACTCGGCCCGGCGGTGGAGGCCCTGGAGGCCCGGATGATCCGGGAGGCTCTGGAGCGGACCGATGGCAGCAAGCCAAAGGCTGCAGCCCTGCTCGACATCAGCGAGCGGACGCTCTGGTACAAGATGAAAAAGTACGGGCCCGACGAATGACGCGACGTCGCCATGAAGCGCCTCCCTTTGAAACCTCCGAGGGCTAGACAGGCAAGGTTGGTGCCAGCAAGTGTTGGGAGGGCGCAGAGTCGTGGGCCGTCATGAACGGCACTGCGAGGCAGCGAAAAAACGCCCGGAATAGCCCGTCAGGACGGCACTGCAATAGCTTGCAGATCTGCAAATTGCGTCGACAAAGACTGCAGTCCCGACCGAGCTGCTACTGGCACCAAGTCACTCACAGCCCCGCAAGATACTCTGCAATCGGGTCGATATCGCTTTCGGAAATCGACTTCATCAGATCGGACATGCCGGGATTGTTGCCGCGTTTGCCGTCCCGGAAATCGCGCATGGTCTGAGCCATGTAGTCCTTCTGTTGTCCAGCCAGCCGGGGCTGGGTTCCGTCGCCCTGGTAGCCCTCCTGGTGGCAGCTCGTACATACGACCGCGGTGGTCGCGCGCAGTGCCTGCGCGGCCACCGTCTCAGATGCGCGCGGCTCCGCTAGACTCGGCCACGGCTTCTGCGAAAAATATTGCGCCAGCGCCATCATGTCATCGCGCTCAAGGGTCGCCGCCACCGCCGACATCTGTTCGTTTTTGCGCGCGCCGCTCTTGAAGTCGCGCAGCTGCAGGTAAAGGTATCCGAGCTGCTGGCCCCAAATCGCGGGCGTGGTCTTTTGCTGCGGGACGCCATTGTCACCGTGGCAGGCGGCGCACAGCTGCGCCCTCTGCTCGATCGTCTGAGCGCCCGCACGCTCAGGAAGGGCCGTGAGTGCGGCCGCCAGCGCGGCAATCAGGCCGGCGGCACTCGAGCACGCGGTCTTCGGTAGCGACGCCGACCGGGATCGCCGATCAGTCCAGCCTGAAGGCGATGATGGCATTGCCGCGCTTGGCGTCGATCTGAACGTTCCCGCCCGCTCCCACCACGACGTATTGCTTGCCGCCGACCGCGTAGGAGGATGGCGGCGCATTGACGCCGGCTCCGGCCTGGAATGTCCACAGCACTTTGCCGTCGTTGGCGTCATAGGCCCTGAACCGTCCATTGGCCTCACCGGCGAATACGAGGCCGCCAGCAGTGGCCAGGATGCCGCCGATCATCGGTTGCGGGGTCTTCACCTGCCAGCGGATTTTGCCGGTGTTGTAATCAACCGCGGTCACGTTACCGGACTGCTCTTCGCCGGGGATCAATTTAAAGGCGCCCCCGAGCCATAGCTTGCCCTGCGGGTAAGGCGAGCTTTGGACCTGATAGGTCATGGGCTGATGCAGATTGATGGCGTAGGCCAGCCCGAGGCCCGGGTTCGTAGCGATGGGTGACCATTCAACCCCGCCGTTGGCGCCCGGCAGCATGCGCGCGCCTTGTGCTGTTGGCAGCGTCCACATGTTTTCCTGCGGCACCATCGCTTCGGAGAAGCGGATCAGGCTGCAGTCCTTGCGGTTATGGACGTAGATATGACCGGTCTTGCCGGCGTGAAGGACGGCCGCGACAACCTTGCCGCTCTTGTCTTTGGCATCGACCAGAACGGGCGGACTGGTCGAATCAAGGTCCCATATGTCATGCGGGATGTACTGGAAGTGGCAGACGTATTTGCCGGTGTCCAGATCGAGCGAGACCAGCGAATCGGTATAGAGGTTGTCACCGGGCCGAACCGAGCCATCGAGGTCGGGTGAAGGGTTGCCGACGACAAAATAGATGCGGCCGGCGGCCAGATCGACCGCCGGGTTTTGCCATACACCGCCGCCCAGCGTTTTGTAGGGATCCCCGATCTTGGTTAGCGCATCTTTCTCGGCTGCGATATTGCGGTGCAGGTCGCGGCCAGTCGCATCCTTCTGGGCCCATACGCCAACCGAATTCTCGGGGATCGTACTGAAGGTCCAGAGCAGCTTGCCGTCCTTGGCATCGTAAGCCTTTACAAATCCGCGGATGCCATATTCGCCGCCATTGGTTCCTATCAGAACCTTGCCCTTGACCACGGTGGGCGCCATGGTCTCGCTGTAGCCGAGTTCCGGATCGCCGATGTCCGACTGCCACAGTTTATTTCCGGTCTTGGCGTCCAACGCGACCAGCTTCGCGTCGAGAGTACCTAGATAGACTTTGTCCTCGCTGACCGCCACGCCGCGATTGTTGGGTCCGCAGCAATAAGTCGTGATCGGTCCGAGTGCATGTTTGTAATGCCACAACTGCTCCCCGGTCTGCGCGTCGAGCGCATAGACGTGATCGAAAGACGTCGTCACGTACATGACACCGTTCACCACGATCGGCGAGGTCTCCAGCGAATCCTTCACATCGGTCTGGAAGATCCAGGCCGCGTGCAGCTGCTTCACGTTCGAAGCGTTGATCTGGCCATTCGGATAGAAGCGCTTCTGCGTGTAGTCGCCGTTGGTATGCAGAAAGTTCTTGCCGTCCGCGGCGGCTGCGTCGAGCATGCTTTGAGTGACCGTCGCACTGCGCGTTCCTTGTGCGGCCGCCACGCCACAACCCAGAATCGAAATGATGAGCGCACCCATGCTGAGCAGACTTTTGTCGCGCGCCGACATGTTGGTCCTCCTTTATGTGGGTCCCCCTTTGGATCGGCGCATTTTACAGATGGCTATGAACGCGCGAAACTCGCGGTGAAGCAGGTACCGCCTCCGCGTCTCGCTTGACAGGTCACGGTGCCGCCGTGTCGACCGGCAATGGTCCGCACCAGCGCCAATCCCAGGCCGACGCCGCCGTCATCTTCCCGGGTGCCGGGCGCGCGAAAGAACGGCTCGAAGATCCGTTCCCGCAGGTGTTCGGGAATTCCCGGGCCGCGATCGCAGACATCGAGCTGGGCGATGTTGGGGCGCGGCTCGGTCAGCAAAACCTCGAGGGCCGAGTCGCCCGCGTGGCGCCGGCCGTTGTCCAGCAGGTTTCGCACGAGCCGGCGCAGCAGGCGCGATTCACCGCGCAGCTCGATCTGGGTGCCGAAAAAGCGAGCCCCGGACCGAGCGCATTCCTCGACCACCAGTGCGGTGAAGTCGACCTGCTCCAAGCCCGACGTTGGTTCCGTTGCAGCCGCTTCCAGTCGGCTCGAAAGCAGGATCTCGTCAATCAACTGGTCGAGCTCGACGATGTTCCTGCGCAGTTCCGCGCATACGCCCGGGCTCGGCTGTGTCTCGGTCAATTCGACGGCCATCCGGATGCGTGCCAGCGGAGATCGCAGCTCGTGCGAGGCGTTCGCCAGCAGGGCCTTTTGGGCAGCGACCAGCGTTTCGATGCGTGCCGCCGCCTGGTTGAAGCTCTGCGCCAGGTGGGCCACTTCGTCGCACCCGCTCGCGTCGACACGGGCTTTCAGATCGCCCGCGCCCAGGGCCTCGACGCTGACCTGAAGCTTCTCGAGGCGCGACGTCAGGTGGCGCGCAACCGGATAAGCGACCGTCGATACGACCAGTGCGACCAGCGCCAGTAATACGGCAATCCGCAGCGGCTGGTGAGGAATCGTGGTGGACTTGCGCCCGACCAGCCACCGGCCATCGGGCAGCTTCAACGCGACCATGCCGGAGTCGATATCGAGCCAGCCGCTCTGCGTACGCTCCACGCCCGGGGCCGGCAGCACCTCTCCGGCGTGTGCCAGCAGCTCGCCGTTCGAAGCGTACAAGGTCAACGTCGCCTCCATGCGCCGGCCCCACGCTTCCAGCGACTGCTGCTGGACGTCCGCCGGTGCGGCGGCGGGCGGCAGGAGCTGGAAGGCCGTTTGGGCGTACGTGTCGAACCCTGCCCGCGCGTGCTGTTCGGCATTCCAGCGCCAGACCCCCCAGACCAGCGAAGCCACCAGAAGCAGCCCAGCCAGCAGCGCGAAGTAAATCCGCACGTACAGTCGATCGCGTCCGCGCACCGCTTGTCGCGCGCGCGCGCCAGAAGCGCTCTGCGCCGGAGCACCGATGAGGCGCCAAAAAACCGCCCCGTTCACGTTCGCTGCTCCACTGCGCAGGGCCTCTGGATCGCTTCAGTCGTCCTGAATCTTGGCAAATACGTAGCCGGCCCCCCGGACCGTGATGACCCGGCGTGGGCGCTTCGGATCGTCCTCGATCTCGGCACGGATCCGGGCGATGTGAACGTCAATCGACCGGTCGAACGCCTCGATCGGTTCGCCCCGCACGCTGTCCATCAGCTGCTCCCGTGAAAGTACGCGGCCAGCCCGGCGTGCCATCGCCGCCAGCAGATCGAACTGATACGCGGTCAATCTGCGGGGGATGCCGTCGATGCGTACCAGGCGCGCACCGGCGTCGATCTGCATCCGGCCGAAGCGCAGCAGGTCGCCCTCACCGGCCGCCTCGGCGCCGGAGCAGCGTCGCAGCACCGCACGGATTCGAGCCAGCAGTTCGCGCGGCTCGAATGGCTTGGCCACGTAGTCATCGGCGCCGAGCTCCAGACCGACCACGCGATCGGTCGGATCGCCCTTGGCCGTCACCATGATGATCGCAAGGGGGGCCTTGCTCCAGGATTCGACTCGAAGGCGTCGACACAACTCCAACCCATCGGCGTCCGGCAGCATCAGATCCAGCAGCAGCAGGTCGAACGAGTCGGCCTGCAGGGCGGCCAGCCCATGCTCGGCATCGGCTGCGTGCACGACGCCATAGCCGTTCTGACGCAGGTACTCGCCCAGCATGCCGGCCAGCCGCGTGTCGTCCTCGATCATCAGGAGTCGTTGATTCATCGGAGCACTCTAAACGATTTGGAGACCGGCTCGATTCACGCGCCAGCCTGTGGATCACCGCACACGCCACAGGGCGATGGTCGTCGTTCCGGATTGCGGAACTGTGCGAGCTCGGTGAAGTTTTGTAAACACCGGTGACTCCAGCTGCGCCCGCGAGCCGCGCAACCGACCGCATCGCGCTCACAAATCTTTACCAGGCTCAAACATCGCAGAGATGTTTGGCGCTTCAAATGTCGTCCGCCGACCAGGAGGAGATAGCGGCGTGGAGTACGTGAGAGTTGCCGACACGTCGGAGCTTGCGCCGGGCCGGATGAAGAAGGCCCGGCTGGAGGGCCACGACATCGTGCTCGTCAATGTCGACGGAAATTTCTACGCCATCGCCGATCGATGCACGCATCTTGGAGGTTCGCTGTCCGAGGGCACCCTGGTATCCGTCATCGTGGAGTGCCCCCGGCACGGCGCCCGCTTCGACGTCAGGACCGGCCGGGCTGTCTCGGGAGCGAAGGTCCTCTTTTTCGAGAAGGCGGTCAAGGACACGGCCTGTTTCGAAGTGCTGGTGGACGGTTCCCGGATCTTCATCGGCCTGCCCGATCCACCGGATGCGCGCGAAGCCGCCTAGCCCGCTGCCGCACGCCACCCGCCGGTCGAGCCAGCGCGACAACAGACTAGAATCCTCCCTTATGAATATCGCATGCCCCGAGTGGGAAAAGACGGTTGCCGACCTGTGGGCGTCGATCGACGTGTACGACCCGGAGGAATTCGTCAAATGGATCGAGGTCTTCGCCGCCGAGTTGCCGCCTGATAGCGCGATCGGATTGTTCGAACGCGGCGCGGCTCAGGATTCCACCGGCCATCCCGATCGGGCGGTTCCCCTCTATCAGGCCGCGCTCGCCGCCGGTCTGACCGGCGTGCGTCGTCGCAGAGCCAGCATTCAACTGGCCAGTTCGCTGCGCAATCTCGGCAACCCGCAGCGCGCCGCCGACCTGTTGACCGCGGAACTGCAAGCGCCCAGCGATGAGCTCGACGACGCCGTTCGCGCGTTTCTCGCTCTCGCGCTCGTCGATCTCGGGCGCGAGCGTGAAGCGGTTGCGATCAGCCTCGCCGCCCTGTCGCGTCATCTGCCCAGATACAATCGGTCGCTTGCCCGTTACGCCCAGCACCTCTCAGGCGCAGCCGCATGACGGGCGGCACAGAGGGCAGGGAGGCACTGATGAGCACTCCGGGACGCATCCTGACTTGTAGCGTCGCGGGCGGCCTGCTGCTGATCGCGCAGATTCCCGCAGGATTTGCGCAGCAGAATGCGGACGCGCCAAAGACCGGTGCGCAGCAGACTCCCGCAGAGCGGGATGGTCAGCACGATTTTGACCCCCTCATCGGCAAGTGGAAGTATCACCTGAAGCGGCGCCTGCATCCCCTGACAGGCTCCAGCACGTGGGTTGAATCGGATGGGACTGGAGCGTGCTTCAAGATCTGGGATGGCCGCGCCCAACTGGACACGATCGTCGTCGATGGGCCGACGGGCCACATCGAAGGTCTGACCCTGCGCACCTACAATCCTCAATCCCGCCAGTGGCGCCTCTACTGGGCCAACAGCAAGAACGGCATCATCGACCCTCCCCAGATCGGAGAATTCAAGAACGGGCGCGGCGAGTTTTTCGCCCAGGATACGATCAACGGCAGGACCGTTCTGATTCGATATGTGTGGACCGACATGACGACGAACTCGCCCCATTTCGAACAGTCATTCTCGGATGACGGGGGCAAGACCTGGGAGGTGAACTGGATCACGGACCAGACCCGGGTAAGCGCCCCCTAGGCTAGCGACGAATGCTGCTGGCCGCTGCCGCGTCAATGTAAGCCTGCACGTCGTCCGGAAGCAGCAAGCGGCGCTGCTGCAGTTCCCGAGCCGCGTGCGCAACCCGCTCGACGTAGTCGTCGTGGCTGGTGTAGCGCTCCTCCAGTGACGGTCGCGGATCCCCGGCAGCGAGCCGCGCTGCGCGGGTCGCGGCAAAGGGGATCCATTGCCCCGATGACTCACAGCCGTCGGGGCCGCCGAAGGCCGGGGCGCGCAGCGCCCAGCCGCTGGTTGTGGCGATCGGCACCGCCACCGGGGGCAGCCGCACGCCGGCGATCTCGTTGCCGTCCGAATCCACCTTCGACACGAACGACGGGTACGCCGGCCCGGAGAACGCCGGCGGATCGTTCGTCAGGACGCCCTGGTCGAACCGAGGCCCCCAATCGAACAGGTGTCGGACCGTGATCACACCGGTGTAGGTCACTGCGGGAATGTCGGGCCAGCCGAGGGCCTTCTGCGGAACAGCGCCCAGGCCGTCTGCTTGCGGCACCGAGAAGACGGCGTTGCCGTCCTCGACCCGCGGGACCTGGCTGGGCGGCGGTGCGCGATGCTCGCCGACCCATTGCCCCAGCGCAACGAACAGAGCCCGCAGCGCGGGGTTGGGGTCGGTTGTGTTGCCGAACTGCTGACAGATGCCGGACGAAGACGGCGCGGCCCCGGCGACCGTGTGCTCCACGCTGGAGAGCAGGTAATGGCGCACGTTGCTCGCATCGACGCGATCGCCGTCGTCGTCACCGTGCTCCTGGCGGCCTGGCGCGGCCAGGTCGTGTCCCTCGGGATCGGTATGAACCAGCGAGCCGGCCTTGACCCAGTACTCGTTGGCTGAAATGACGTCGAACAGCTTCGGGCAGGTGTCGCTCCGGTGGCAGCGCAGCGCGCGACCATCGGTCTTGTCGGTCAGATCGTCATGCGTCGTTCCGAAGGCGAACGGAAAGATGCCCTCCGGGTACAGGTGATTCTGGCGATTGCGCTCGGTACGCCCGGGCTGCGCGAAACGGAAGTTCAGGGCCACGCCGTCACCCGCTCCGATCCAGTTCTCGATGCCGTCGAACACGCGCCGGCCGCCCTCGTCCTCGTTGAATCCGAGCCAGACGAAATCGTTCACGTAACGCGCCGGCTGCGACACCGTGAAGGCGACCGTGTGCCGCACCGAGCCCGCCAGCGGGTTGGGATTGCCGAAGTCGTCCGTTGTCGCGGCGCGCAGGAAGGAGACGAAGTCGCGCGTCGCCGCAAATCCAAGACCCGCGACGACCGGATCCTTGGCGGTGTACGACAGCTCGTAGATGGCGCTCTGCCGGAACATGGATCCTGCGGGCAACAACTGGATGGCCTTCGCGTTGACGAACTGCCAGTCGGTCGGCGCCAGCAGCGTGGGCGTGTCGGTCAGGTGCTCGCGCACCGTCAGCCGGGCCAGCGTGGTATCGAGGCTGCTGGCCGAGTAGGTAATGCCCGCCTGGACCGTGGTGGCGTTGTCGAACACCAGGTACTCGTAGGACGGACCCGTGATGGAGCTGCCATCCGGGTTGTGGGCAACCGGCACCTGGATCGTCAGCCGGCTGCTTCCTGGCGCAGCGGTCGGATCCCATCCGCTCCAGGCCAGCGCGTAGCCCTGGTTCATCAGGAATGCGTTGCCTGCGTCGGCTGCCGTCGTGGGATCGTTGCCGAGCGGCGCGCCGTTGAACGCGCCGAACAGCTTGCTGCCCCGGTTGTTGACCTCGAAGAAGAGCCTCTGGTTGCCCAGATCCAGGTCCACCGGCTTCAGGATATAGACGTCCATCGAGTATTGGACCTTGCCGCTGGCGTTGCGCGGCGCCAGCGCCAGGTCGGTGATCAACGCGTTGCGGGCATCGTCGGGATCGACCTCGCCGTAGGCTCGCCCGATCAACTTTTCATAGGCGCCCACGGCGCCGAAGGTGCGACCTTGAAACGTCGGGGACTGGACCGCGGTGATCTGCAGCAGCGTGATCCGCGCCTCGACCGGACCGTGGCAGACCGCCAACACCAGACTTGCAGCGCAGCAACCGGCGATGCTCTGCCTCATGACTCCTCCTCATGGCGGCTCGTCTGAACGTGTGACGGCCACCTTACGCCATCCCGACACTCCGAGTCCAGCCTCGCTGTTAACCCCAAACGGGTCGGCGCCACGTTTACGGCAAGGAGAACCCCAACGTAAAGGAGAAACGATGTGCCCCAAGCCCACTCGAATCGCCGCGATCAGCGGCCTGCCGGTCCTGATGCTGGCGGCTTGCGCGGGAATCGCGTCCGCCGGCGCGGTCCCGGTCACCGCGTACGCCCCGATGCGGCTGGCGGCGGTCGAGGTCATCGACCGCAGCAGCGGCGAGCACCTGCCGATCTACGGTCATCGCGGCGAGCGCTGGGTCGCCGGCGTGCCAGGTCACCGCTACGCGATCGCAGTGCACAACCGAACCGACGTGCGGCTGCTGGCGGTGATGTCGGTCGACGGCCTGAATGTCCTGAGCGGCGAAACCGCGGGCTGGGATCAGCGCGGCTACGTGTTCGCCCCGGGCGAGCGTTACCAGGTCGCCGGCTGGCGCAAGAGCCAGGACCGGATCGCCGCCTTCGAATTTGCCTCGCTGCCCGATTCCTACGCCGCGCGCACGGGGCGCCCGGAAAATGTCGGCGTCATTGGCGTGGCCCTGTTTCGCGAGGCGGTCCAGCCGGCCGTCAATGCCCTGACGCCGACGCCGCAGGGCGCCGACCCGGACCGGCGCGACCGCGCTGAAAATTCCCCGGCCGCGCCGCGCCCGCTCGCCGATGTCGGCAGCCAGGCCCCCACCGCCAAGCGCGCCGATGAAACCTCGCGCCTGGGAACTGCGCACGGCCGCAGCGAGGACTCATGGGTCTCCTTCACGGACTTCGAGCGGGCCAGGCCCAGCCCGGACGAGGTCATCACGATCCGATATGACCGCCGCGAGAACCTGATCGCGATGGGCGTGATCGCACCTCAGCTGACGGGGCCGAACCCGTTTCCATCCTCCGTTGTCGGTTTCGTGCCCGATCCCCCGGCGCGCTGAGCCCGGGTTGCGGCCGCAAGCGCGAACTGCGCCGGACGCGGCCGGCGCGATAATCGGTGTCATGGACCGCATGTCGGAAGCGCCTGCCGGGGCCGCGGATGCGGACATCGAGCCGCGGCCCGACCAGGCGTCCCGCCCGGTACCCGGGCCCGGCGCAAAGTCCGATGAGGAATTGATGCTGGCTTACGGGGCGGGCGAGGCGGCCGCATTCGAGCGGCTTTACGACCGGCACGAGGCGCCCGTCTTCCGTTTCCTGCTGCGCTCGGTCGCCATCGCATCGGTGGCCGACGACCTGGCACAGGAAGTGTGGCTGACAGTGGTGCGCAACGCCGGCCGCTACCGGCCCCAGGCCGCCTTTCGCACGTGGCTCTACCGCATCGCGCGCTCGCGACTGATCGACCACTGGCGCGCGCGCGACCCCGCAATCGTGTTGAGCCTGGATGCGCCGCTGAGCGACGATCCGGACGGATGCGTGGCGACCCTGGGCGAGACCGTCGCAGCCGACGAATCGCAGCAACCGGCGCCGCGGGTGATGGCGCGCGCTCAGGCGCTCGCGCTGCTGGCCGCGGTGCAGGCGTTGCCGGCGCCGCAGCGCGAAGTGCTACTGCTGCACGTGGAGGGCGAACTGACGCTGGCCCAGATCGCCGAGATCACCGGCACCGGATTCGAAACCGCCAAGAGCCGGCTGCGCTACGCGCTGGACAAGCTGCGCGCCGTACGCCAGGAGTGGACGTGAGCGACACCGACGACGCCGGTCTGCTGCGGCAGGTGCGCGATGCCGAGGCGACGCTCGGCGAGCGTCCTGCGCCGCGCGTGCGCCAGGCGGTGCTGCGTGCGGCCGCACAGGCCGCCCGGGCGGGTCTGAATCCGGCGTCGATGACAGCCGCGCCGCCTGCAGGGGCCGGGCCCGCCCGGCCAGGGTGGCGCTGGTGGCCGCGCACCTGGAACTGGTCGCTTCCAGTGACCGCCACGGTGCTGGTCGGCGCCATCGCGGTGGGCGTCGTCATTGAAATGCAGCGTGCGACCCAGCCGGTGGCACCTGCGGTGCTGGCCTCCGCGGCTCCGGAGGTAAAGAAAACGCCCGCGCCCGAGCCAGTGGAGCCGAGCCGGCGCGAGGCCGCTGCCGCCACACCGGAGCCAATCGCGCCGGCCCGGCCCGAGCTTGCGGCGCGCGCGCCGGCCACCGGAGCAGCCAAGCGTGCAGCAGGCGCGGCTCAGCCGGCCACGAAATCCGCATCGCCGCTGGCCGAATCGTCCAACGCTGCGCCGCCAGCGCCCGCCGCCGCGCCGGCGGCTCCAGGATCATTGTCGGAGCCAACTCGCTTCAGGCAGGAGCCATCCCAGACTGACGCGGCGCCTTCGGAACAAGTGCAGAGCAAGGTGATTGAGTCATCGGCGGGGCGGGACGCGGCCTCGGCGACCGCCGGGCAGATGACGGTTCAGGTTCAGACGCCCGTACCAGCTGCTGCCAGGGCGTACGCGGAGCCGGAAACGCCGCAGCACTGGGTCGACCGGATCGTTGCCCTGCGTCGCGCCGGACGCCAGGACGAAGCCGATCGCGAACTGGCGTTGCTGCGCAAGCGCTTTCCGCAGTTCGCGGTGCCGGCTGCGGCGCTGCGGCCGCCCGGCTGAGGCGGCGCAAACCGCGCAGCTCTACGGGACCCACAGATCCCTTCAGGCGAAGCCTCCGCGCCGACCGTTCGCGGCAAAGGACATCTGCAAGGCCTTCTGGATCGGTCCTGACGTTGAGTGATCGCGCGTCACCTCCCACAGCGCCCTTTCCAGATTGAGGTACGGTGCCCGCAGCGCCAGCAGGCGCTTGCTGCGGAGACTTTCGGCCACGACCAGCCGCGACAGGCATGCGACGCCAACGCCGGACGCCACGGCCTGCAGAACCGCTTCGGAATCGTCGAGCGTCAGCAGCGCTTTGGGCGGCGGCAGCTTCGCCGCCCGCAGGGCATTTTCAAGGACCTCGCGCGTGCCCGAGCCGGGCTCGCGCATGATCCAGCCGAGCTTTGCCACCTCAGCTCGCGACAACGGCGCCGAGCGCTGCTTCCGACGTCGCGCACTGGCGACGATCTGGAGCTCGTCGGTCTTCCACGGTTCGGCGACCAACCCCGCCTGCACGACCGAGCCTTCGACGTAGGCGATATCGGCGCGATGCGACAGCAAGGCCGCGGTCGCCGTCTCGGTATTGCCGATGATCAGCTGCACGGCAACGGCCGGATGCGCCTGAGCGAATGCCGCCAGGGTCGGGGCCAGCAGATAGCGGCCCACCGTGGTACTGGCGGCCACCCGCAATTCTCCGCGCAACTCCCGGCCCCGTCCGCCGAGCAGCGCCGGCAGCTGCCGCACGCGGTCCAGCAGGTCGGGAGCCTCCGCAAGCAGCAGGCGGCCGCGCTCGGTCAGTTTCAGGCTGCGGCCCTGACGCTCGAACAGCTCGATATCGAGCTGCTTCTCCAGCTGCGCCAAGGCCATGCTGGTCGCCGATTGGGTCAGGTGCAATGTCCTGGCGGCTTGCGTGACCTGACCCGCGCGCGCAACGGCGAGAAAAATCTCCAGTTGACGCAGGGTGACGGCGATGCGCATTGGGGGATCGTATCAATTAAATTGATGCTCGTCATCTGAAGAATGAGTTGGACTGAATTAATCGGGCGCACCAGAATCCACGCACCGTCATCGAAAGCGCCGATCCGCCATGTGGACCCCACCGCTATCCCGTTTGCAGCATCCGCGCGAAGTGGTGCGCCACTTCACACCCAACTGGTTCACCGCGACCATGGGAACCGGCATTCTGGCGCTGGCGCTCAATCAGTTTCCGCTGGCCGTTCCCGGCCTCAGAGGCTTTGCCCAGGGCCTCTGGCTGGTCAACATCGGCGTGTTCATTCTGTGCGCCCTGCTCTACTCGGCGCGCTGGGTATTTTTCTTCGATGGCGCCAGGCGCATCTTCCAGCACGGAGTGATGTGCATGTTCCTGGGCGCGATCCCGATGGGCCTGGCAACCATCGTCAACGGCTTTCTCGCCTTCGGCGCCTCGCATCCAGGCAACGGAGCCGTCGAAATCGCCCATGCGCTGTGGTGGGTGGATGCCGCGATGGCGGTCGCCTGCGCCTGGCTGGTGCCCTACCTGATGTTCACCCGGCAGGAACACAGCCTCGAGAGCATGACCGCGGTCTGGCTGCTGCCCATCGTTGCGGCCGAGGTGACCGCCGCTTCCGGGGGCTTGCTGATTGCGCATCTGGGAGCCGGCGCTGCGGCGACGCGCATCTTGCTGGTCAGCTACGCGCTGTGGGGCGTGTCGGTGCTCCCGGCCATCGGCATTCTGGCCATCCTGTTTCTGCGCATGGCGCTGCACAAGCTGCCAAGGCGCGACATGGCCGCGTCGAGCTGGCTATCGCTCGGACCGATCGGAACGGGCGCGCTCGGCCTGTTGCTCCTCGGAGCCCAGGCGCCGCGGATACTGATCGGCACCCAAATCGTCGAGATCGGCCGAGCCGCCTACGGTCTCGGGGTGATCGGTGCCGCCATCCTGTGGGGCTTCGGGCTGTGGTGGCTGGTGCTCGCCGTCTTGATCACCTTGCGGTACGTCCGCGAGGGTTTGCCCTTCAACATGGGCTGGTGGGCCTTCACGTTCCCGATCGGCGTGTACTCAATGGCCACGCTGACGCTGGGCTACATGACGGGCGTATCTGTCTTCATCGTCCTGGGCGCGGCCTTCGTGCTGGTGCTGGGGGCGTTCTGGCTGATCGTGTTCAGCCGCACCGTGTATGGCGCTTATCACGGGCACCTGTTCGTTGGTCCGCCCGACAGCAACCTGCAGACCTAGGCGGCGGCGTAACTCGGTTCCCACTGGCGATCGACGATGCTGCGCCGCAGGTTCTCAGCGGTCGAAGCCGGCGCCAGGCCCTGGCGCTGCGCTTGGGCGCCGACCGCGACGGCCACCTCCACCGCGATCCGGCGCAGATCGGAGATGGCGGGCAGGAGCGGCGCGTCTGCACCGCCGAGCGCCGGCGTCTGCTCACCGAGCGCGCGTCCGGCGAGCAGCAGCATCTGGTCGGTGACGCGTCGAGCGCCGCTGGCGATCACGCCCAGGCCCACTGCAGGAAAGATGAACACGTTGTTGCACTGGGCAATGGGTATGCGGAGATTGCCGAACTGCACCGGAGCAAACGGCGAGCCCGTCGCGATCAATGCGCGTGCCTCGGTCCATCGGATCAGGTCGGCCGGGACCGCTTCCGACTTTTCCGTCGGGTTCGACAACGGAAATATGATGGGGCGCCGAACCTTGCGGGCCATCTCGCGCACGATCGACTCCGTGAACGCGCCCCCGGCGGTAGACAGTCCGATCAAGATGGTGGCCTCGATGTTGGCGATGACATCGTCCAGCGTGACCGGGCCGGCCGCCGCCCGCCGCCAACCGCCGAAGCGCTCTTGCGGCTGCGCGTACAGGCGCTGTTCGGGCGTGAGGTCGGTCCGACCGGCGTGCAGCAGACCGCCCCGATCGACGATCCAGAAGCGCCGCCTCGCATCCTCCCCGGCCAGCCCGTCGGCCACCATCGCGGCGCAGATGTAATCGGCCACGCCCATCGCGGCCGACCCGCCGCCCAGCAAAACGACCTGCTGCTCCCGCATCGCGCTTCCCGCGACCTTGATGCCGGCGCTGATCGCACCGAGCGCCACGGCGGCCGTCCCCTGGATGTCGTCGTTGAAGGTCAGCAACTGGTCGCGATAGCGCTCCAGAATCGGACGCGCGTGCGGCGTTGCGAAGTCTTCCCACTGCAGCAGCGTGTCGGGCATCTCCGCCTTGACGGCCGTTACGAACTGGTCGATGAAGTCGAAGTAGCTCTGCCCGGTGACGCGCTCGTGGCGCCAGCCGAGGTACTCGGGGTCGTCCAGCCGTTCCTTGTTGTTGGTGCCCACGTCGAGCACGATCGGCAGCGCGCGCGTCGGATGAATGCCTCCGATCAACGAGTACAGCGAGAGCTTGCCGATCGGGATGCCCAGGCCGCCGACACCCTGATCGCCGATGCCGAGGATGCGTTCGCCGTCGGTGACGACGATCACGTCGACCTGGCGGCGCGGCCGGTTTGCCAGCAGCTCGCGGACCCGGTCGCGCAGCGGATAGGCGATGAACAGACCCCGCGGGCGGCGGTAGATGTGCGAAAACTCCGCACACGCCCGCGCCACCACCGGCGTGTAAACAATGGGCAGCATCTCCTCCAGGTGATCGAGCAGCAGCCGGTAGAACACCGTCTCGTCGGTATCCTGAAGCGCGCGAAGATAGATATGCCGTTCCAGGTCGTCCTGCTTTCTGCAAAATGCCACGTAGCAGCGGCGGCTTTGCTGCTCTAGAGTCTCAACAACCGGGGGCAGCAGGCCGTCCAGCGCGAGCGCCGCCCGCTCTTCCAGCGTGAAAGCGGTGCCCTTGTTCAGGGCTGGATCTTCGAGCAGCGCGGTGCCGCGCGGGCTGGCAGGCTCAGACATGGCGTCCTCCGAAGACCGTGGTGGGGCACGCGGCGCTGGTTTGATCAGGCCGGTTCGCGCTCGAGCGATTCACCCAGGTCGACCGGATGAACCAACGCCGCATTGAGCTCATCGCGATGCAGCTCGCCTTCCCACCGGCTGATGACGATCGTGGCAAGGCCATTGCCGACCAGGTTGGTCAACGCGCGGCATTCGCTCATGAACTTGTCGATCCCAACCAGAATCGCCAGCGCCTGGATCGGGATGTCGGGGATGATCGTCAGCGTCGCGGCCAGCGTCACGAAGCCGGCGCCGGTGACACCGGAGGCGCCCTTCGAGGTCAGCATCGCCACCAGCAGCACGGTCATCTCCTGGCCAAACGTCAGCGGGGTATTGGTGGCCTGCGCCAGGAACAGCGTGGCCAGCGTCATGTAGATATTGGTACCGTCCAGATTGAAGCTGTATCCCAGCGGAATCACCAGGCCCACGACCGATGAAGACGCGCCCAGGTGCTGCATCTTCTGAATCATCCGCGGCAGCACGGTCTCCGATGAGCTCGTGCCCAGAACGATCAGCAGCTCGTCCTTGATGAACCCGATGAAGCGCAGGATCGAAAATCCCATCGCCCGTGCAATGGCGCCCAATACGAGCAGCACGAACAGGATGCTGGTCGCGTAGAACGTGGCGATGAGCTCGCCCAGGTTTGTCAGCGACCTAAGGCCGTAGGCGCCGATGGTGAAGGCCATCGCGCCGAACGCGCCGATGGGCGCAACCTGGACGATCAGGCCGATGATCCGGAAGAAGACCTTGCCGGCGGCATCGACGGCGTTGTTGACGCGCTGGCCGACCTCGCCAAGACGCGTGACAGCGACGCCCGTGAGGATCGCGATCAGAAGGACCTGCAGCAGATCGCCCTTGGCGAACGCATCGACGAACGTGGTCGGAATGATGCCCAGCAGGTGGGCGACGATGCCCTCCTCCTTTGCCCGGGTCACGTACCCGGCCACGGTGTGCGGGTCGAACGTGCTCGGGTCGATGTTGAAGCCCTGACCCGGCTTGACGATCTCGCCCACCACCAATCCGATGACCAGCGCGGCGGTGGAGACGACCTCGAAATAGACGAGCGCCTTCAGTCCGACCCGGCCGACCTTGGCCAGGTTGGTCATCGAGGCGATGCCGTGCACGACCGTGCAGAAGATCACCGGCGCGATCATCATCTTGATCAGAGCGATGAAGCCGTCGCCCAGCGGTCTGAGCGCGGCTCCGGTCTTGGGATAGAAATGCCCCACCAGCACGCCCAGCGCGATGGCGATCAGCACCTGCACATACAGTATCCGGTACCAGGGGCGCGACTGCTTCGGCGCGCTGGCGGCCGGCCCGATGTCGGCCTTTACCATGATGTCGGCCACGCGCGGCGCAGACATCCCGCTTCAGAATACGAGCTTCGCATGGCCTCTCCTTGATGGTCACGAGCGAGTAACGGCGAGCACAGCTTCCTTGATCTTGGCCACGGCGTAATTGCCGATCGTATCGAGGTCGACGTGCGGCAGGTTTGGAACCTCGTCTGCGGCCACGACGGCATCGACGATGGCGGGGCCATCGACCGCAAAGGCCTCGCGGATCGCGGCCTTGAGCTCAGCGGGTTTCCTGGCCGCGAACCCATGCCCGCCGCACGCACGCGCCAGCGCCGCGAAGTCCGGATTGGGAAATTCGATGCCCTTGCGGTACGGGGGCAAACCAACGGATTCCGCCTCCAAGGTGATCAACCCGAAGGCCGAATTGTTGTAGATCACGACCTTCACCGGCAACCGGTGGTGCACGGCGGTCAGGAACTCGCACATCAGCATATTGAAGCCGCCGTCACCGCACAGCGCGATGACCTGGCGGGATCGATCCAGCACCTGGATGCCGTTGGCCTGTCCGAGCGCCGTTCCGACCGCCGCGTTGTTGAACGAGCCGATGATCCGCTGCGATCCGCTCTGCCGGATCCAGTTGGCGGACCAGAGTGTATTCAGACCCGTGTCGAGTGCGAAGACGGCGTCGGATCTGGCCAGATCGCTCACCATGCGCGCCACGGCCTGCGGATGGATGCGATCCTTGCTGCGCGCGGGATCGGCCTGTTGATCCAGCATTTGATCCCATTTGCGACGCTCCGTCGTCAGCTTGTCGAAGAACGCCGTGTCGCTCCTGGGAGCGACCCGGTCGAGCAACAGCTTCAAGGTCGGCCTGACCGAGCCGACGACGCCCACCGCGGTCGGCGCGCGCCGCCCCAGCGCCTGCGGACGCTCATCGATCTGGATGACGGTGCCGCCGGTGGGAAGGAAGTTCGAGAAGGGATAGTCGGTGCCGACCATCAGCAGAAGATCGCAATGCATCACCGCGCTGTACACCGGCCGGGTGCCGATCATGCCGATACCGCCCATCCAGCGCGGGTCGTCATACGGCATGATGTCCTTTCCCTTGACCGAGTGGATCAAGGGCGCCTTGAGCCGGTCCGAGAGGGCGCGCAGTTCCTCGACGGCGCCGTGGCATCCGGACCCGCACATGATCACGACACTGCCGGCCTGATCGATCCGTCGGGCGACCTCGCCGATGTCGTCCTCGTGAGCGGCAAGCTCGGGCGGCGGCTTCAGGGTAGCAACGCTCGAGACCGCGCCTTCGGCCTTGGACGCGAGCACATCCTGAGGGAGCGTGAGATGGGCGACGCCACGGCCTGCATAGGCAGCGGCGATCGCCTGGTGAATGACGCCGGGCGCCTGGGCCGGCGAGGAGATGGTCTGCGTGTAAAGCGAGACGTCGCGGAACAGAAGATCGGCCTCGGTCGCCTGGAAGAAGTCCATCCCCTGCAGCTTGCGCGGCATCTCGCCGGACAGCGCCAGAACGGGTGCGTGGTCGCGGCTGGCCTCGTAGAGTCCGGCCACGAGGTGGTTGCTGCCGGGACCCGTGGTGCCGGCGCAAACCGCCAGACGGCCGGACAGCTTTGCCTGGCCGGCCGCGGCCAATGCCGCGCCTTCTTCATGGCGCACGCCGATCCATTCGATGCGGCTGCGGCGAATCGCATCTGCGATCGGATTCAACGAGTCGCCGATCAACCCGAAAATATGGCGGACCCCGATCTGCTCGAGCACGCCAACCAGGACATCTGCAACCGTCCGAGACATCTGCACCTCCGGCTCGTAATCGGAGGGTCGTTATCGCTCCGGGGCGGTGCGCGCGCTCGCACGAGCGCATCGGTCCACCGACTGCTTCGTCATCCGGCGCGAAAACGGGCTCCCCTCCCCCTTGACATTACTCCGAACCACCACGACAAGTCTTCGCGAGCGCCCATCGCGTGGCGGGTTATGCTTCGCGCGCGGCCAGCGGCCCGATCGGCCTCGTCGCGGACGCATTAACTGTGCTTGAGGCAGGGGTTTTGCTTGAATCACGGAAAGAAGGACTCCGAAGCCAAGCTGCGGGGCACCGCCTCTCCGAAGGATCTATTCGCTGGCGACGGCGAAATGAGCGCGCTGATGCGCGCGACCGACTGGTCCAGGACAAAACTCGGTCCAGTGGAAAACTGGCCGGCCAGTTTGAAGACGATGCTGGGCGTCGTGCTCGGCAGCCGATTCCCGATGCTGCTCTGGTGGGGCCCCGAGCTGCTGCACCTGTACAACGATGCGTATCGCCCGATTCTGAGAGACAAGCACCCCGGCTCGCTGGCCGCTCCCGCGGCACAGATCTGGGCCGAGGTCTGGGATGTCGCCGGCCCCTTGGCCAGGAGTGTTCAGGAGGGCGGTCCGGCCACGTGGACCGAGGACCTTCAGCTGTTCATCAACAGCGGGGGCATGGCCGAGGAAACGTACTTCACGTTTTCGTACAGTCCCGTGCCCGGGGACGACGGGGCCATCGGCGGCCTGCTGAATACGGTGCAGGAAACGACCGCAAAGGTGCAAGGCGAACGGCAGATCCGGATGCTGCACGATCTGTCGGCGCGAGCCGCGCAGGCGAAGGCCGAACTGGACGCCTATCGCATCGCGGCCGAGGCTCTGTCCGCCAACGAGCTGGATCTGCCGTTCGTACTTTTCTATCTTCTCGGCCAGAAGGGTGAAGATGCGCAGCTGGTCGCTGTCAGCGGATGGAAGGACCATGAAGGTCCCGCCAGGTCCGTTCAGGTGCCGCTGGCCGGCTACATCCCTGCAGACTCATGGCCCCTGTTCGAGGTTGTCCGCAGCGGTCGTGACCTCGTCATCGAGGACCTGACGGCGCGCTTCGGGCCGTTGCCCGCAGGCCGCTGGGGTGCGCGGCCGAACCGGGCGATCATCCTGCCCCTGTCACGCGCGGGCCCATCGCCGCCGTACGCGCTGATGGTCGCCGGCATCAGCCCCCATCGTGCGCTCGACGACCGATATCTGAGGTTCTTTCAGGCCACGGCGGATCAAGTCATGGGTGCCGTTGCGACCGCGCGCGCGTACGAGGCGGAAAAGAACCGCGCCGAGGCGCTGGCCCAGATCGATCGCAGCAAGACGACGTTCTTCAGCAACGTCTCTCACGAATTCCGCACGCCGCTCACTCTGCTGCTCGGGCCGCTGGAGACGCTGCTGGCTGAGCGCACGCTCGCCGCCGAAACGCGCGAACGCCTCGCCCAGATGCAGCGCAATGCGCTGCGCCTGCTGCGGCTGGTGAACGCCCTGCTGGATTTCTCGCGCATGGAGGCCGGACGCCACTCGGCGCGATTCGCGCCGACCGATCTGGCCCGCTACACGGCGGATCTGGCGAGCGCCTTTCACTCCGCGTTCGACAAGGCCGGGCTTTCGTTCGAGGTCGATTGCCCGCCGCTCGCCGTTCCGATCTACGTCGACCGCGACATGTGGGAAAAGATCATCATGAATCTGCTGTCGAACGCGCTCAAGTTCACGTTCGAGGGCGGAGTCAGCGTGCACCTGGCCCCGGTGCCGGGCGGCGCACGCCTGACGGTCCAGGACACCGGCACCGGCATACCCCAGGCCGAGCTGCCCCACCTTTTCCAGCGGTTTCACCGGGTCGAGGGCGCGCGCTCGCGCTCGTACGAAGGCACCGGCATCGGACTGGCGCTGGTGCACGAGCTGGTCGGACTGCACGGCGGCACCATCCGCGTTGCGAGCGAGGAAGGCCAGGGCACCGAATTTGCGATCGAGCTTCGCGCCGGGCGGGATCATCTTGCGGCCGAGCACGTGGCCGAGGCCTCCGACGCCGCAGCGCCCATGCGCGGCGCTGCCGCGTACCTGGACGAGGCGCTGCAGTGGCTGCCGTACGAATCGGAGCCGGTCGCCACGGTGTCCGGCAGGAGCGCCGGGCGCGTGCTGGTCGCCGACGACAACAGCGACCTGCGCACATTCCTGACCAGCTTGCTGGCCCCGCACTACGAAGTTCAGGCGGTGGCCGATGGCCGGGAAGCGCTGGCCGCCGTCCAGGCCAGAAAGCCCGATCTGGTATTGAGCGACGTGATGATGCCCAACCTGGACGGCCTGGCGCTGGTGCACGCGCTGCGCAGCGACCCGGAGACGCGAACGCTGCCGGTAATCCTGCTTTCGGCGCGTGCCGGTCAGGATGCCTCGCTCGAGGGCCTGTCGGCCGGCGCGGACGACTACCTGGCCAAGCCGTTCACGTCGCAGGAGCTGCTGGCGCGCGTGCGCACACATCTGACGATGGCGCGGGCGCGCGACGAACTGCTGACCAAGCTCACGCACGCCAACGAGGATCTGAGGGCATTTTCCTCCTCGGTGTCGCACGATCTGCGCGCGCCGCTGCGCGCGCTGGACGGATTTGCGGGCTTGCTGGAGGAGGAGCACGCTGCCGCGCTGGACGACGAGGCGCGCCAGAAAATCGCGATCATCCGGGGCGCCGTCAAGAACATGGGCACCATCGTGGACGCCCTGCTGGCGCTGTCCCGGATCGGCTATCAAGCGGTCCAGAAGACCCGATTCGACACGCGCGAGCTGGTCTCACAGGTCTGCGAAGAGCTGGTCGCGGCCGGCGGGGGCCTGAACGCGCAAGTCTCCGTCGGCGACTTGCCGACGACTGCGGGCGACCGCAGCTTGCTGCGCCAGGTGTGGCTGAACCTGATCTCCAATGCGATGAAGTACAGCGGGAAGCGGACCAGGCCGCACGTGCAGATATTCGGATTCGACGACGGCGAGCAAAGCGTCTTCGGCGTCAAGGACAACGGGGTTGGTTTCGAGCAATCCAAGGTCGACCGCCTGTTCGGCATGTTCCAGCGCTTGCATCGGAGCGACGAATTTCCCGGCACCGGGGTGGGTCTTGCCATCACAAAGCGCATCGTGGAAAAGCACCTGGGCCGGATCTGGGCGCAGAGCACATTGAACGAAGGCGCCACGTTCTTCTTCAGTCTGCCCCGGGGGGACGGGTAGTCAGGCGCCGGTGGGCCGGCTGTCCTCGATCACCTTGCCGTCGTTGGGCAGGCTGCCGCGAGCCACCCGCTCGATGCGGCCGCCGAGCGTCGTCGTCGATCGCAGCGTCTCGGCAACGCTGGCTTCCAGACCCTCGGCCGGCCCGGCCTCGATGAGCAAGGTCATCACGTCGACATCGTTGGCGCGGCCGATGATCAACCGCGCCCGTTCCACTTCGGGGTGTCGTCGAACCACTTCGGCAATCTGCTCGGGGCGCACGAACAGGCCCTTGACCTTGGCGGTTTGATCGGCGCGCCCCAGCCAGCCGCGAATGCGCACATTGGTCCGCCCGCATGCGGATGCACCTGGCACGATCGCCGACAGGTCACCGAGCGCCAGCCGGATCCAGGGTCGGTCCGGATCGAACGAGGTGACCACCACCTCTCCCACCTCGCCGTCGGCGACCGGGTCACCGGTACCCGGACGGACGATCTCGACCAGTACGTCCTCGGTGACCACCAGGCCTGCGCGCGCGGCCGTGTCGTAGGCGATCAGACCGAGGTCTGCGGTCGCGTAGATCTGGTAGGCGTCGATTCCACGCGTCCGGAACTCGTCCTGCAGCGACGCGGGAAAGGCGGCGCCGGAGACCACTGCCTTGCGCAGTGAAGGGTCGACCCCGGCGCCTTCGGCGGCGTCGAGCAGGATTTTCAGGAAGTCCGGGGTTCCGCAGTAGGCCGATGGTTTCAGTTGTGACAGCAGCCGCACCTGCTGCCCGGTGTTCCCCGGCCCCGCCGGAATCACGGTGCAGCCGAGCGCCCGGGCACCGGCGTCGAGGATGAATCCCCCCGGGGTCAGATGGTACGAAAAAGTGTTCAACACCAGGTCGCCCGCGCGCAGTCCGGCGGCGAACAGCCCGCGCGCGGAGCGCCACGCATCGTCGCGGCGCGCTTCGACTTCGTGGATCGGCCCGGGCGAGGCGAACAGGCGGCCGAAATCGGACAGCGGCGCCGCCACCAGTGCGCCCAGCGGCGGCGTGGCCTCCTGCAGAATGGCCAGCGCCGATTTGCGAAGCAGCGGCAACCGCGCCAGCGCGGAGCGCGAATCGATGCTCGCCGGGTCCGGCGCGCCCAGGTGGCGGTGCCAGCCCGGCGCGCGCAGCGCCGCTGCGATCAACTGCGGCAGCCGCCGCATCAGGTCACGTTCGCGTGCCGCTGGATCGCAGGTTTCCCGGGCATCGAAATGTTCGGACATCTGAACGCTCTAGGCCAGCCAGCGCTTGCGACGGCGATAGAACTTGGCCTCGCGGAAACTGCGGCGGCCGTCGCGCGACAATCCGAGGTAGAACTCCTTGACGTCTTCGTTGCGCGCCAGCGATCCGGCCTCGCCGTCCATCACGACCCGCCCGCTTTCGAGCACGTAGCCGTGCCGCGCGTAGCGCAATGCGATATGGGCGTTCTGCTCTGCCAGCAGGAACGAGACGCCCTCGCGCGCATTCAGATCATGAACGATCGCGAAGATCTCCTCGACCACCTGTGGCGCCAACCCCATCGAGGGCTCATCGAGCAGGATCATCGACGGTTGCGCCATCAACGCGCGGCCGATCGCACACATCTGCTGCTCACCCCCCGACGTATAGCCGGCCAGGCTGGCGCGGCGCGCCTTCAGGCGCGGAAAGTAGCCGTAAACCCGCTCGAGCGCATCGGCGCTCGACCTGGCGTTCCTCGCGGCCGAGCCTGCGGCCGAACCGGTATATGCGCCGGTCAGCAGGTTCTCCTCGACGGTCAGATGACCAAAACAGCGGCGACCTTCCATCACCTGCACCACGCCGCGGCGAACCATCTCGTAGGGCGTCAGGCGTTCAACGCGCCGACCGTCGTAGACGATGCTGCCCCGGGTCACCTCTCCGCGCTCGCCGCGCAACAGGTTCGAAACGGCCCGCAGGGCGGTCGTCTTGCCGGCGCCGTTGGCGCCCAGCAGGGCGACGATGCCGCCGCGCGGCACCGACAGCGACACGCCCTTGAGCACCAGGATCACATGGCTGTAGATCACCTCGATGCCGTTGACCACCAGCAGTTCACCGCGCGCGGTATCGGTGGCGCTCAAGCCCGGCACTCCTGCGGCGTGCGGGGAGTGATCTTCTTCGACGCCGCATAGGCCTCGGCAGCGCTGCGCGCCATCGGCGTGATGATCTGCTGGTTGGCTTCGTACATCTCCCCGGGGACCCATCGGCTGCCGTCCCAGGTCTGGATCCGCGCATACGAGGCGCCGACGTGGTCAAAGCACGATGTGCGCACCGGCTTGAGCATCTCGCCGAATCCGAGCGCATCCAGCCTTTTCTGGTCGAGATTGAGATTCTCGAGCGCCCAGCGCACCTGCTCGCCCGTCATCGGCTTGCCCTTGCCGAACCGCTCCTGGGCGCCGCGTATCGCTTCGACCGACAGCATCTGGATCAACATTCCGCGGTTGTAGAGCACCGTGCCGACCTCCTCGCGCGGTCCGGTGCCCTGCCCCTTGTCGTGCACGTACTTGAAAATGTCCTGGTGCACCTTGCTCAGGCCGGCGCCGTACTGGATCGTCAGCGCGCTGTAACCCTTCGCGCCCTCGCCGACATCCTTGACGTCAGGCTCCGCACCCGACCACCACACGCCCAGCAGATGATCGCGCGGGAACGCGGTCGCCTGGGCCTCCTTCAGCGCCGTCGAGTTCATCACCCCCCAACCCCAGAGCAGCACATAGTCGGGATGCTGCTGTCGAACCTGCAACCAGACCGATTTCTGCTCGACTCCCGGCGGAGTCACGGGGATCTTGATCAGCTCGAATCCGCGCGCCCGGGCACCCTCCTCCAGCATCGGAATCGGTTCCTTGCCGTAGGGTGAGTCATGGAACACCAGCGCGATCTTCTTGCCTTTGAGCTTGTCGAGCCCGCCTTCCTTCTTTGCGATGTGCTGCATCAGCACGTCGGCCGCGGTCCAGTAGGTTCCGAGCAGCGGGAAGTTCCACATGAACACGTCTCCATCCTGCGATTCGGAGCGACCATAACCGACCGTGATCAGGGGGATCTTGTCGACCGGCGCGCGCTCGGTGAGCGCAAAGGTGATTCCGGTCGATTGCGGATCGAACAGCGCAGCGCCGGTCGGCCCCTTGCCCTTCAGACGCTCGTAACACTCAACGCCGCGATCGGCCTTGTATTCGGTTTCGCATTCCTCGTAGGTGAGCTTCACGCCGTTCACGCCGCCGTCGCGGGCGTTGATCAGCTTCAGGTAGTCCAGCTTGCCGTTGGCCCACGGGGTCCCATTGGGGGCGTAGGGCCCGGTGCGGTAGACCAGCAACGGGATGAACTGCTCCTTGGCGGTGCCGGGGTCCTCGGCCGCCCCGACGGCCGCCAGGCCCGCGGCGCAGACTGCGGCGGCCATCCAGCCCATCCAGTACGACGTCGTCGCTTTCATGCTGCCTCCTTGTTGATCATCGTTCGATTAATGTGGAAAGGGCCAAACGCGCAGCTTCTGCTTGCCGATCGCCCACAGGCGCGCAAGCCCGAGCGGCTCGATCGCGAGAAACAATACGATCAGGCCGCCGAAGATCATCGACTCCATGTGCGACTTCATCGTGGTCGACAGGTCGATTCCAAGCGCTGCCGGAAGGCGATTCAGCAGCAGCGGCAACACGACGATGAACGCGGCGCCGAAGAAACTGCCGACCATCGATCCCAGGCCGCCGATGATGATCATGAACAGCACATTGAGCGACATCACGACGCCAAAGGCCGCCGGTTCCCACGAGCCCAGGTGGACGAAACCCCAGAGCGCCCCGGCCACCCCCGCATAAAACGAGCTCACCGCGAAGGCGCTCAGCTTGGCGGTCAAGGGGCGCACGCCGATGATCTCGGCCGCGACATCCATGTCGCGGGTCGCCATCCAGGCCCGGCCGATATGCGACCGGGTCAGGTTCTTCGCGGCCAGTGTCAGCAGGCACACGATCCCGAGCACCAGCAGGTACTTGTCGATCGGGCGTTCGATCCTCCAGCCGAGGAGGTCGATCGGATTGGTCGATACCGAACCCGAAGGCGAATCGGCGGTGAACCAGCGCACCCGGGTGAAAGCCCAGTCGAGGAAGAATTGCGCGGCCAGCGTGGCAACCGCCAGGTACAGGCCCTTGATGCGCAGGCTGGGAATGCCGAACGCCATGCCGACCAGTGCCGCGCTGGTCCCGGACAGCAGCAGTACCAGCAGGAAATTGAGCTGCGGGACGCGCACGGTCAGGTTGAAGGCCACGTAGGCGCCGACGCCCATGAAGCCGGCGCTGCCGAGCGAGATCTGGCCGCAGTAGCCCACCAGGATATTGAGCCCGATGGCGGCAATGGCCAGGATCAGGAACGGAATGATCAGTGCGCGCAGGGCGTAATCGCCGGCCAGCAGCGGCACGGCGACGAACGACGAAGCCACCAGAGCGATCATCAGCCAGCGGTCCTGCGCGATCGGCAGCAATTGCCGGTCGGCCGCATAGCTGGTCTTGAACTGGCCGTTTTCGCGGTACAGCATCAGCGGGCCTTCGGGAATCACACCCGGTCGATGTGCGGCTCGCCGAACAGGCCCTCGGGCCGCACCAGCAGGAAGGCGAGCACCAGCACGTAGGCAAACCACTGTTCGATGCCGCCGCCTTCGAGATTGAACCAGCGGGCCAGCGCCTGCCCCAGGAACACGTCGGCGAACTTCTCGCCGACGCCGATGATCAAGCCGCCGACAATGGCCCCGGGGATCGAGGTGAGTCCCCCCAGGATTGCCACCGGCAGGGCCTTGAGCGCCACCTGCGACAGGGAGAACTGCACGCCGAGTTTCGAGCCCCACACCAGCCCGGCGATCAGGGCGACGAAGCCCGCCACCGACCAGACGATCACCCAGATGCGGTTCAAGGGGATGCCGATCGACTGCGCCGCCAGGTGGTCGTCCGCTACCGCGCGCAGGGCCCGGCCGGTCGTCGTCTTCTGGAAGAACAGCGACAGCGCCAGCACCAGCGCCGCCACCACGCTGGCCGCAACCAGGTCTTCGCGGCTGACCAGAACGCCCCCCTCGAACAGGTGCACGCCGACGATCATCGGGTCCTTGGGCAGCCCGAGATCGATTCGATAGATATCATTGCCCCAGACGGCCTGGCCGAAGCCCTCCAGGAAAATACTGATTCCCAGCGTCGCCATCAGCAGCGTGGCACCGCTCTGGTTGACCAGCGGCCGCAACACGAGGCGCTCGACCAGCCAGGCCAGCGCGATCATCAGAACCAACGCCGCCACCATTGCCAGCACCAGCGGCACATGCTCGGCGAGGCGTGCGGTCGCCAGCGCGGCAAACAGCACCATGGCGCCCTGGGCGTAGTTGAACACCCCGGAGGCCTTGTAGATCAGCACGAAGCCCAGCGCGACCAGCGAGTACAAGACGCCGGCCATCAGTCCGCCCAGCACCACCTCGAGAAAGAACCCGCTCGTGGCGGCGCCGCTGGCGAGCGGCGCCGCAAGGCCCGCAGCCAGCAGCGTTGCAAGCAGCACCACCGGCCAGTGGCGGCGCAGCCGGGCGATCGGGGGGCGCTTCATCGGCGCTCAAGGGGCCCGCTCAGTGCGGGACTCCAAGGTAGGCATTGATGACCTCCTGGCTGGCGCGCACCTCGTCGGGCGTGCCGTCGCCGATCTTGCGGCCGTAGTCGAGCACCACCACCCGGTCGGAGATGTCCATTACCACCCCCATGTCGTGTTCGATCAGCACGATGGTGGTGCCGAATTCTTCATTGACATCGAGGATGAAGCGGCACATGTCCTGCTTCTCCTCGAGGTTCATTCCCGCCATCGGTTCGTCCAGCAGCAGCAGGCGCGGCTCCAGCGCGAGCGCGCGGGCCAGGTCGACCCGCTTTTGCAGTCCGTACGGGAGACTGCCGACGCTCTGGCGCCGGTAAGCCTGGATTTCGAGAAAATCGATGATCGCTTCGACCCGCTTGCGGTGCTCGATTTCTTCCCGCGCGGCCGGGCCGATGTACAACGCCTGGGCCAGCAGTCCCGACCGCATCTTCAGGGTGCGACCGGTCATGATGTTGTCGAGTACGCTCATGCCCTTGAACAGCGCCAGGCTCTGGAAGGTGCGAGCGATCCCCATGCACGCCGCCTCGTGGGGGTGCATCCGCTCGCGCACCTGGCCCAGGTAGCTGATGGTGCCGGCCTCTGGTGCATAGACTCCGTTGATCAGGTTGAGCAGCGAGCTCTTGCCGGCGCCGATGGGGCCGATGATCGCCCGTATCTCGTGCTCGAGGACGTCGAAGGAGAC
>DASZFP010000205.1:0-5617 GCA_035939615.1 Burkholderiaceae bacterium
ATCACGCCGGAAGTCCTGCACGACAAGATCGTGCCGCTGGTCAGGAAGCTCAATGCCTAGTCGGATCCTGCCGCTCGCGCTGGTCCTGTTGACCCTTGCGCTTTGCGCCGCCGGGCGCGAGGCGGTGCCGGTCGGGCAGGATCCGGCCATCGAACGACGCATGATGACCTTGGCACAGGAACTGCGGTGCCTGGTTTGCCAGAACCAGACGCTGGCCGATTCGCAGGCCCCCCTTGCGGCCGATCTGCGCCAGGAGATCCGGGAGCTGATGCAGAAAGGTCAGTCGGACGAGCAGGTCAAGCAGTACCTGGTGGCTCGTTACGGTGACTTCGTGTTGTACCGGCCGCCGCTGAAGTCGCAGACCTGGTTGCTCTGGTTCGGACCGGGTGTGCTGCTCGTGGGCGGGTTGACGGCGCTGTACCTGGCGATTCTGCGGCGCCGCCGCCTGCTCGCCGACGAGCCGCTGAACCCCGACCAGGAAGAGCGCGCGCTCGCCTTGCTGTCCGAAGACGAAGGCCAGCCGTCATGACGATCTTCGTACTGGGCGCCGCCGTGTTGCTGGCGGTGGGTGTGTCGTTTCTGCTGTGGCCGCTGCTGCGCGGGCGGGTCGCAGTCGGTGGGCGCGATCGCGCCGTCGTCTCTGTGTACCGCGACCAGTTGCGCGAGCTCAGCGCGGACCGCGCTTCTGGAGCGATCAACGAGGAGCAGTTCGAGATCGGGCGGCGCGAGCTCGAGCGGCGCCTGCTCGACGAGATCGGCCAGCCGGCTCCGGCCGCCCACGTATCGCGCCGGATCGGTCTGACCGCGGCCGCGCTTGGCGGGTTCGTGGTCGTGGTGCCGATCGCGATGTATCTCGCGCTGGGCCGGCCGGAGGCGATCGGCTCGTCCGCGCAGTCGCAAGCGACCGAGGCGGAGGGTAAGGGGGGCGACGACAAAGCGGGCGGCGACAAAGCGGGCGGCGACAAAGCGGCCCCGCATCCGATCACCCCGGCGCAGGTGCAGGCGATGATCGACAAGCTGGCCAAGGCTCTGGAACAGAATCCGGGCGACGCCGAAGGCTGGGCCATGCTGGCGCGTTCGTACGCCTTCGTCCGCAACTTTCCGGAAGCGGTCAAAGCGTTCGAAAAAGCCACCTCGCTGCTGCCCAACGACTCGCACCTGCTGGCCGACTACGCCGACGCGCTTGCGATGACGCAGGAAAGGCGCCTGGCGGGCGCCCCGATGAAGCTGATCCAGCGCGCCCTTGCAATCGATCCGAAGGACGTCAAGGCTTTGGCGTTGGCCGGCAGCGACGCCTTCGACCGCAAGGACTATGCGAGTGCAGTGAGCTACTGGGACCGGGCGGTCAAAGCCGGGCCCCCCGATCCGCAGTTCGCCAAGCAGCTGGAGGCGGGGCTGGCAGAGGCCCGCCAGCTGGCCGGAATGCCCGCTGCGCCGCCCGAGGCGGCCGCCCCGAAAGCGCCGTCACAGGCGGCGCGTGAGCCGGAAGGCGCCCCGATGACCGCTGCGGCCGCACCGTCCGGCGCAACGGTCAAGGGGCGCGTCGAGCTGTCCGCTTCGCTCGTGGGCAAGGCCTCGCCCGACGACACGCTGTTCGTGTTCGCGCGGGCCGCCCAGGGCCCGCGGATGCCGCTGGCGCTGATGAAGCGAACCGTGAAGGATCTGCCGCTCGAGTTCGCACTGGACGACTCGATGGCGATGATGCCCAATCTGAAACTGTCGAATTTCTCGTCCGTGGTGATCGGGGCCCGGGTCTCCAAGGCCGGCGACGCGATGCCCGCGAGCGGCGACCTGCAGGGCTTCAGCCAACCGGTGAAGGTGGGAAGCGCCGGGGTCGATGTGCGGATCGACCAGGTCGTACCGTAGGGCTTTTGGCCCTGTTTCAGGTGGCCGGCAGCACCGCGCCGGCCACGGGCACGGCCCGTTCTTCGATCAGGGCATGGCGCATGCAGCGGTAAATGGCCAGCGGCTCCAAGCGCAGGCCGCCGCGTCCCTTCAAGCGAATCCGGATCTCGTCGGTGCCGGCCCGGACCGACACGTCCTTCGGATGCAGCGACGTTTCACCGTTTGCGCCGCACACCCCGCGGCTGCATTCGGTCAGGGCCTGCAGCACGCGCTGATGGCGGCCCGCCACACCGCTGACCTCGATGTGGACCTCGTCGCCCTGCTCTCGCACTTGCAACCGCATGGTCTGCTCCGGATCCTGCCGCCAATCGCGTGCTGCCACCGATCTGAACGCTTCAATCAGATGTTCGGATGACCGCAGCGCAAGATTGAGGGGAAATCATGCTGCTCAACGAATTATTCGTAAAAAGGGCTCAATTCCCGACATCCATCCGATCGACGGGGCGGGCATGGCGCCCGGCGGCGACGAGCCTCGTTGTTTGCGCGCTGAACGCGGCCGCCGGTGCCCAGACGCTGCCCTCGCTGGCGATCGATCCGGAAGGCGTCACCGTCTCCGGCGTCTCGTCAGGCGGCTTCATGGCGGTTCAGTTCGCGGTGGCCCATTCCGCCATGGTGCGAGGGGTCGGGGTGATTGCGGCCGGGCCCTACGCCTGCGCCCAGATCCATCCGCTGTGGGTCTCGGACGTCTGCCTGCACGGTCGCCCGGATCCGCGCGAATCGGTCGCCGCGGCGGCTGCCGCGGCTTCGCTCGGGTCGATCGATACGCCCTCGCAGCTCGACCGGATACGGGCCTGGGTGCTGGCCGACGGAACCGACCCGGTCGTCGGCCCAGACGTGGTGGAGGCGGCGCGAGACTTTCTGGGCGCTTACGCCGGCGACAAGGTCAAGTTCATGGTCTTGAGCGGCGCCGGGCACTCAATGCCCACGGTCGACCACGGGGGCCGTTGCAGCCAGACCGGCGGGACTTATCTGAACGCGTGTGGCTTCGATGCCGCCTCTCAGATGCTGGACTACCTGTACCCGCAGGCTGCGGAGGAACCGGACGCCGGCGGGGAGCTGCGTTCGTTCGAGCAGGCCGAATTCATACCGGGGTGGCGCCGTTTGCTGGGCAACGACTCGCTGGCCAAGCTCGGCTACCTGTACGTTCCACGGCCTTGCCGTCGTGGGGGCTGCCGGCTGCATGTTGCGCTGCACGGCTGCCGGCAAGGGGCAACCGGTTCGAACCAGGAATTCGTCCGGTACGCGGGCTACAACCCCTGGGCCACGCGACATCCAGCGGTGATCCTGTACCCGCAGATCGCCACGACCCGTTTCACGTGGTACACCCCCTGGCTGGAGTTGAATCCCGACGGCTGCTGGGACTGGTGGGGCTATTCGGGCGCCGATTATGCGGTGCGCAGCGGCGTGCAGATTGCCGCCATTGCAGCGATGATCGAGCGTCTGCAACAACCGGTCGGCGAATGGGTCGGTGAATGAAGCCGACATGAAATACATCCTGGCGCTCGATCAGGGCACGACCAGTTCGCGCGCGATCCTGTTCGACCGGGCCGGCCGCCCCGTATCGGTGGCCCAGCAGGAGTTGCGCCAGTATTACCCACAGCCGGGCTGGGTCGAGCACGACCCGGTCGAGATCTGGTCCAGTCAGCTTCAGTGCGCGCGCCAGGCGTTGCAGATGGCCCAAGCTCACCCGCAGGATGTCGCGGCCATCGGGATCACCAATCAGCGTGAAACGACGATCATCTGGGAACGCGCCGGGGGCCGGCCGATCGCTCCCGCGATCGTGTGGCAGGACCGGCGAACCTCCGGCCTGTGCGCGCGGCTGCGCGAGCAGGGCCACGAGGCCGACGTCACTGCGAGGACCGGACTGGTGCTGGACCCGTATTTCTCGGCGACCAAGATCGGGTGGCTGCTCGACAACGTGGCCGGCGCGCGGGCGCGGGCCGAACGCGGAGAGCTGGCGTTCGGGACCGTCGACAGCTGGCTCGCGTGGAATCTGACCGGCGAGCACGTCACCGACGTCAGCAATGCCTCCCGCACGTCCCTGTTCAACCTGGCCGCGCTGGACTGGGACGAGCGGCTGCTGTCGCTGTTCGGCGTGCCGCGCCGCATGCTGCCCCGCGTGACCCCCTCCAGCGCAATCATGGGCCGCACGCGGGCCGACAGCCTGGGTGCACCGGTGGCGCTGGCCGGCAGCGCCGGCGATCAGCAGGCAGCGACCTTCGGCCAGGCCTGCTTTGCCCCCGGCATGGCCAAGAACACGTACGGCACCGGCTGCTTCCTGCTCGCCAATACCGGGTCCCAGCCGCACGCCTCGGCCAACCGGCTGCTGTCGACGGTGGGCTGGCAGGTCGGCACGGCCCCGGCCACCTATCTGCTCGAGGGCAGCGTCTTCGTCGGCGGGGCCGTGGTCCAGTGGTTGCGCGACGGCCTGGGGCTGATCCGGCACGCCGGCGAAGTGGAGGCGCTGGCTCGACAGGTGCCGGACACCGGCGGCGTGTTCCTGGTTCCGGCCTTCGCCGGGTTGGGAGCGCCCTATTGGGACTCCGACGCACGCGGCGCGATCGTGGGGCTGACGCGCGGCAGCACCAAAGCGCACGTGGCGCGCGCCGCGCTCGAGTCGATCGCGCTGCAATCGGCCGAGCTGGTGGCGGCGATGCAGGACGATTGCGGCGGCGGCGTGACCGAGCTGCGGGTCGACGGAGGGGCGGCGTGCAACGATCTGCTGATGCAGTTTCAGGCCGATATGCTGGGCATTGCAGTGGTACGCCCGGCGGTCACAGAGACCACCGCCCTGGGCGCGGCCTACCTGGCCGGCCTCGCGGTGGGTTTCTGGAGCTCCATGGACGAAATCGGGTCCCTGTGGGCGGTAGACCGCCGCTTCGAGCCGGCGCTGGCGGCCGATCAGCGCCAGGCCCGCCTGGCGCAATGGCGGCGGGCGGTCGAACGATCGCGTCACTGGGCCGACTAGACTGGAGCTGGTATGCAAAACCTCTCGATGCTGGATCGACTGCTCGCCGCGGCGCAGCGCGCGCTGCAGACCGTCGCTGGACAGTCGATAGCGAGCCGCCCCTACCCCCCGCTGGCAGCCGCCTCCAAGCTGGAAGCCACGGCGGCCGAAGCGCCCACGGTCGCGTTATCGGAGCCCGAGCGTCGCCACGCGGCTGCGCTGATCCGGGTCGATCATGTCGGAGAGGTGTGCGCGCAGGCGCTGTACGAGGCGCAGGCGCTGGGCGCCCGCGAGCCACGCGTGCGAGCCGCGCTCGAGCGGGCCTCCCGCGAGGAGGTCGATCATCTGGCGTGGACCCGCAAGCGGCTGGAAGATCTGGGCGATCGCACCAGCCTGCTGAACCCGTTCTGGTACGCAGGCGCCTTCACGATCGGCTTTCTGGCCTCGCGGCTGGGCGATCGTGTCAGCCTGGGCTTCGTGGTCGAGACCGAGCGGCAGGTGGAGCAGCACCTGCTCGGACACCTGGAGCGACTGCCGGCGCACGATCACGCCTCGCGCGCCATCGTGGCCCAGATGAGAGAAGACGAGCACCTGCACGGCCTGGCCGCCCGCGAGCTGGGCGGCACCGACCTGCCGGCGCCCGCGCGCCTCGCAATGCGAATGGCCGCCCGTGTGATGACCGCGACGGCCTATTACATCTGACCGACGGAGGCAGTAAGGTGGGTACGCCAGCTCGGATGGTCGCTCACCCCTCTCCCCTTGGGG
>DASZFP010000206.1:0-4196 GCA_035939615.1 Burkholderiaceae bacterium
ATCGTCCTTGATTTGCGCCTGGCCGGCGAAGACGGAATGCAGCACGCGAAAAAGCTGCGCGAAACGTCCGAGATCCCGATCATCATCGTCAGCGGCCGCAATGACGAGGCCGACCGCGTGATGGGGCTCGAGCTGGGCGCCGACGACTACCTGACCAAGCCGTTCAGCCCGCGCGAGCTGTTGGCGCGCGTACGCGCGGTCCGGCGCCGCTTCAAGAGCGCAGGCGAGGTGATGCCGGCCCGCAATGAAAAGCGGCGCGCGTATCGGTTTGCTGGCTGGGAATTGAATCTGCGCACGCGCCGGCTGACCGAACCGGGCGGCCAGCGCGTGGAGCTGAGCAACGGCGAATTCAACCTGCTGGAAGCCTTCTGCGCCGCGCCGCAGCGCGTGCTTTCGCGCGACCAGCTGCTCAGTCTTTCACGACTGCACAATGCCGAAGTCTACGACCGCTCGATCGACGTCCAGATCCTGAGGCTGCGCCGCAAGATCGAGGCCGATCCGTCACACCCCGCCTATATCAAGACCGAGCGCGGCGCCGGCTACGTCTTCGCCGCGCCGGTGGAAGTGCTGCACTGACGGCTCCTCGTGCCGCCGCCCGCGCTAAATCTGTAATGCGCGCGCAGGAATCGGAAACGAAGTTGCAGCGCCGGAGCGATCCAATGTCGCTGTCAGAACACGAGAAAACAGCGGACGTCCTCCGGAACGGCTTATGTCGGGTATTGTCATCATTGAAGAAGACCCGCTTATGCGGGGACTGTTGGCGGAATGGCTGAAAGCGGAGGGCTACCCGGTGCGCGCGCGCGCCCCGGGCGACGCCCAGGCGCCGGATGAAGCCGAACTCGTGATCGTCGATGTCTACAGGCCGCGCCATGAGGGCGCGCAACGGCTGCGCGAGGTCCGGGCGGCGCATCCGCAGGCAGCCCTGATCGCGATATCCGGGCAGTTCCGGCCGGGACTGACCGGATCGTGCACGACCGCCAACGAGCTGGGCGTCTGCCAGATGATCGGCAAGCCCTTTTCGCAAAGTGACCTGCTCACGGCGGTGCACTGCGTGATCGGCCCGCCGCGCTGACGGCCGGCACAGCGTCGATGTCGGAAGCGTCCGCCACTTCCACTTCATCGCTGCTGGCGGACGCAACGCGGGCGGCGCGCCTGCGGTTCTGGATCGTCATTGTCGGCGTGCTGGTCATCGCTGCGTTCGTGGCATCGTCCGCCTACGATTCGTGGCGGTCGTACCTGCATGTGATCTCCGCCAATAAACGCGAACTGGACAATCTGGCCAGGACGCTGGCCGAGCAGGCCCAAGACACCCTGCAGACCTCGGACCTGCTGGTGCGCAACACGGTGGGATGGTACGAGCACGAGCACCCGGCGCCCGGGCCTGCCATCAATGGCAGGCTGGCCGCCAGAGTGAGCGGCCTGTCCCAGGTGCGCGATCTGAGGATCATCGACGAGCACGGGATACCGCGCTTTCAATCACGCCAGTTGCCGGGCGATACGGCCACCCTTTCCGATCGCGCCTATTTCATCGCTCACCGGGACCATCCGGATCTGGGCGTCGTTTTGAGCGATCCCTTGATCACGCAAATCGAGCATCGCCAGGCCGTCGTGCTGTCGCGGCGACTGGACAAGGCGGACGGAAGCTTCGGCGGCATCGTGCAGGTGAGCGTCGACCTGGAGGAATTCCAGCGGCTGTACCGGGCGATCGACCTGGGTCTGGGCAGCGCCATCGACCTGCTCCGTGACGACGGCACGCTGGTGGTCCGGCAGCCCCCGGCCGCGCCGGACCAGGGCATGGGTGGCAAATTCCCTGAACTCGCCGCAGCAGATTCTGCCCCTGACGGCCTCGTTGCGAACTCGGTTGACCGAAAGCCGCGCTTTGTGGGGCTGGCGCACGTTGCGGCATTCCCGCTGGTGGTGGCGGTGACGCGGGACAAAGGCGTCGCGTTCGCGCGCTGGCGTGCCGATTACTACCGCGTTGCCGCGCGCACCCTGATTTTCATGCTGCTGTGGACTTCCGCGATCGGCGCCGTGGTCTATCAGCTGCGACGCATTGAACTGGGCCAGCGGGCTCTGCGCAAGAGCGAGGAGCGCTATGCACTGGCCATGGAAGGCGCGAACGAGGGGCATTTCGACTGGGATTTCGAGGGCGGCCCCTCGTTCCTGTCGCCGCACATGAAACAGTTGCACGCCCGCAGCGCGGACGCTCCGGTGACCACCCGCGATGCGTGGATCGCGGCCCTGGATGTTCATCCAGACGACGCCGACCGGATGCAGGCAGCCGCGCGCGACCATTTCGAGGGACGGTCCGATCTTTACGAGTCCGAATACCGCGTTCGCCATCCCGATGGCCAGTGGCACTGGCTGCAGGTGCGCGGGCGCTGCTTTCGCGATCCGTCCGGCAAGGTGGTCCGCTTCGTCGGATCGGCCATCGACATCACCGCGCGCAAGAACGCCGAGGTCGAAAAGGAGCGGCTCGAGGCCCAGCTTCGACAATCGCAAAAACTGGAAGCGATGGGCACGCTCGCCGGCGGCATCGCGCACGACTTCAACAACATCCTGGGCGCGATCCTCGGCTACGGCGAGCTCGCGCAGAAGGCCGCGGCCAATGACGGCGTGGTGCGCCGCTACCTGGACAACGTGATGCACGCCGGCGGCCGCGCCAAGGCGCTGGTGGAACGCATTCTCGCATTCAGCCGCAGCGGCGTGGGCGAGCGCGGCCCCATCAACGTGCAGGCGGTGATCGAGGAAACCCTGGAGTTGCTGGCCGCCTCGCTGGCACCGGGCGTGCAGCTGAAAAGCCGCCTGCAGGCCGGCGACGCGGCCGTCGTGGGCGATGCGACCCAGCTGCACCAGGTCGCAATGAACCTGTGCACCAATGCCCTGCAGGCGATGGAACACGGCGGCCTGCTCGAGGTCACCTTGGAACGCGCCCAGCTGGCGCAGGCGCGCGAGCTGTCGCACGGCAGTCTGGCGCCCGGAGCCTATGTTTGCCTGAGCGTTAGCGACACCGGCAGCGGAATTCCGCCGCAGGTGCTCGAGCGGATGTTCGACCCCTTTTTCACCACCAAGGGGGTCGGCGAGGGCACCGGCCTGGGCCTGTCACTGGTACACGGCATTGTCGCGGATCTTGGAGGCGCGATCGACGTGCGCACCGCGGTCGGCGGCGGCACCACGTTCACCATCTGGTTGCCGGTCGCCGGCGAGGCTCCCGCGCCCTCGGCCACCGCCACCGCAGAGCTGCCGCGGGGCGACGGCCAGACGGTGATGGTCGTCGACGACGAGAAGCCGCTGGTGGCGCTGGCCGAGGAGACACTGGCCGAGCTCGGATACGAGCCGATCGGATTCAACTCCAGCGTGCAAGCGCTGCAGGCCTTTCGCGAAGCACCGCACCGCTTCGATGCCGTCCTCACCGATGAGACGATGCCGGACCTGACCGGCACCGAGCTCGCCAGGGAGATCCGCCGCCTGCGGCCCGATATCGCGATCGTCCTGATGAGCGGCTACAGCGGCGTCCAATTGATCGAGCGAGCGCGCGCCGTCGAAGTGCGCGAAGTTCTGCGCAAGCCGCTGCAGAGCAAGGACCTGGCCGAATGCCTTGGACGCATCCTGCGTCCGCGGCTGAGCCCCGCCTAGCAGGATTACGGCTGAAACGCCCGCCGCGTGTTGCGCAATTAACCGAAGACAGCAGCCCGGCAACATTTCTCCTGACACCGGCGACACCTGTATCGCCGGATCGAACCAGGAGAAGGGTCATGAGACGATTGAAATTGATGCGGGCGAGCCGCGCCGGTTCACCGACGCGAAGCTGACGCCATGCTCGCCCTGGTCCGCATCGCGCTGCGGCGCCCTTACACGTTCGTGGTGCTGGCGCTGCTGATCCTGATCGGCGGAACGCTGTCCTGGCTGCGCACGCCCACCGACATTTTTCCGGACATCAACATCCCGGTGATCAGCGTCGTGTGGCAGTTCACCGGGCTGCCTCCGGACGAGATGGCCGGCCGCATCATGACCCCGTTCGAGCGTGCGCTGACCACGACCGTGAACAACATCGAGCACATCGAGGGCGTGTCGTATGCAGGCTTCGGGGTGGTCAAGATCTACTTCCAGCCCAACGTCGAAATCAGCACCGCCAACGCGCAGGTCACCTCCGTTTCCCAGACCCAGCTCAAGTTGATGCCGCCGGGCATCACGCC
>DASZFP010000207.1:0-29927 GCA_035939615.1 Burkholderiaceae bacterium
AAGGCCAATGCTTCCGCAGAAATCTCCGTCCCACATCCAGCGGCGGAATCCGGGAATCCTCGCGGCCATCGAACCGTCCGGCAGTTTGATGGCGTCGCCAATCGCCTGAAGATCTTCGAGGCTTTCGGATGATGAACCGGAAGATCTCTCAATCGCGTCTGAACCTTAACGCAGCGGGAAGGTCCCAGGCCAGTCTACCCGGGCGAGCGCTGCCGCCCGCGGCACCTGTTAACGCCGAAAGAAAAGAACTGAAACATGACCAAACTTGTCGCTCGCCTCGTACGTTCCACACCATCGTCTGTTGCTACCTGGTACGCACTCCCGTTGCGCCTGATCGTGGGGTTGGGGTTCATGCAACATGGATATGCAAAACTCGTTCGTGGCCCCGAGTCATTCGCGAGCATCTTGCATGCCCTTGGGACGCCCGCGCCTGGACTGTTGGCGTGGGCGACCATCCTTGTCGAGCTGCTCGGTGGGCTGGCCATCCTCCTCGGCGTGCTGGTCCGGCTCGTCAGCGTGCCGATGACCATTGTGCTGCTGGTCGCCATCTTCACGGTTCATCTGCCCAACGGGTTCAGCTCGATCAAGCTCACCTCGGTCGATGCGACGGGGGCGCACTTCGGCCAGCCGGGTTATGAGACAGATCTTCTCTACTTAGCGGGGCTTCTGGCCCTGGTGCTCGGTGGTGCCGGTCCCCTCGCAGCGGACCGACTGTTCCTCAGGCCAAGCGATGCTTCGGGAGTTAACTTGCCGCGCTCGGCGTCGACAAACCTCGCGAAATAAAGTACGCCAGGGCACAGCCGAACAGCACGCCCACCAGCAACAAATACTTCCGCCGCGGTCGCCAGGCTTCACGCAGTGTCGAGTGCTGCACTCCAAGATCGACCACGTAGGCCGCGCAATAGGCCACGTTGGCCAACACCCCCAGAATGAAAAGCGACACGAAGCCGTCGAACGTGATCGCGGCGGCGGAAGCCGGCCATTCCGATACGAACCGTCCGACGACCACCAGGAACAGCGCCGCGTTATAGACAATTCTGCGCGGTTCCCAGTACCGCAGCGCATCCGTCAGCAGATCCTGGAATCCGGGCTGCGTCGCTTCCATGATTCAGTCCCTGGTCGCGACCTTCCACCCGAAGGTCTCGCCCGCCCCGAGCGGGACCACCCGGTCGCCGCCGAACGGCAGATCGGAGGGAGGCTGCCACGGGCTGCGCTGCAACGTGATGGTGTCGCGGTTGCGCGGCAGCCGATAGAAATCGGCGCCGTGAAAGCTGGCGAAGGCCTCGAGGCGGTCCAGTGCCCCGGCCTGTTCGAAGCAGTCGGCGTACATCGGCAGCGCCAGAGGGGCCGTGAAGCAACCGGCGCATCCGCACGCCGATTCCTTGTCGTGCACCGGGTGCGGCGCGCTGTCGGTTCCCAGGAAGAACTTCGGGCTGCCGCCGGTCGCGGCCTGCAGCAGGGCCTGGCGGTGCATCTCGCGCTTCAGCACCGGCAGGCAGTACAGGTGCGGGCGGATCCCGTTGCGGCCGTCAGGGCCGACGAACAGCGCGTTGCGGTCGTAGCGCAGATGGTGGGCGGTGATCGTCGCTGCGATCCGCTCGCCGCCCTCCTGCACGCACTGCACCGCCTCGCGCGTCGTGATGTGCTCGAACACGATGCGAAGCGACGGAAAGCGCCGGCGCAGCGGCAGCAGCACCGAGTCGATGAATACGCGCTCGCGGTCGAACACATCGACCGCCGGGTCGGTCGACTCGCCGTGCACCAGCAGCGGAACGTCCAGCTCCTGCATGGCCTCCAGCGCCGACGCACATCGGGCCGTGTCGGTCACGCCGCTGTCCGAATGGGTGGTCGCGCCCGACGGATACAGCTTGACCGCGCGTACCAGCCCCGAACCGTGGGCCCGCCGGATCTCGTCGGGCGCCGTCGCGTCGGTCAGGTACAGCGTCATCAGCGGCTCGAAGCGGTGCCCGGGCGGCAGCGCCGCCAGGATCCGCTCGCGGTACGCGAGCGCGTGCTCGGTGCGCGTCACCGGCGGGCGCAGATTGGGCATCACGATGGCGCGCGCGAACACGGCCGAGGTGTGCGCCAGCGCATCCTTCAGCGCCGGGCCGTCTCGCAGGTGCAGGTGCCAGTCGTCCGGGCGCGTGATGGCCAGCGTCTGCATCGGCGCCGTCACGCCTTGGGCGTGCGCCGGATCCGGGTCGGCCGCGTCAGGACCTCCGGCTGCAGGATCTCGCGCAGCTGGGCGGCCGAGATCAGGCCCCGCTCGAGCACGAGCTCGGCCACCGGGCGTCCGAACTTGATCGCATCCTTGGCCACCTCGGATGCGGCCTCGTAGCCGATGTACGGATTGAGCGCGGTGGCCAGGCCGGCCGACAGGTTGACCCGCTTCTGCAGCAGCTCGACGTCGGCGCGGATCCCGTCCACGCAGTTGTGGGCGAGCGTTCCGCACGCGGCCTGCAGGTGCGTGATGGACTTGAACAACGAGTAGGCCATGATGGGCTCGAACGCGTTCAGCTGCAGCTGCCCGGCTTCGGAGGCCATCGTGACGGTCACGTCGTTGCCGATCACCTCGAAGGCGACCTGGTTCACCACCTCCGGAATGATCGGGTTGACCTTGCCGGGCATGATCGAGGAGCCGGCGGCGCGGGCCGGCAGCAGGATCTCGCCCAACCCGGCCTGCGGCCCCGAGGACAGCAGCCGCAGGTCGTTGCAGGTCTTGGACACCTTGCAGGCGATGCGCTTGAGAACGCCCGAAAGCTGCACGAAGGCGCCCGTGTCCTGGGTGGCCTCGATCATGTTGGCGGCCGGCGTGACGGGCACCCCGGAGAACTGTGCCACGTAGCGGCACGCGAGCGGCGCATAGTCCGGATCGGTGTTGATCCCGGTACCGATCGCGGTGGCGCCCAGGTTGATCTCCGTGATCAGCGCCATCGCCTCGCGCAGTCGCGCCTCGTCCTCTCCGAGCATGATCGCGTAGGTCGTGAATTCCTGCCCCAGCGTCATCGGCACCGCGTCCTGCAGCTGGGTGCGGCCGATTTTCAGGATCTCGCGGAACTCGAACGCTTTCTTCTCGAACGAGGCGCGCAGATCTGCCATCGCCGCCAGCAGACGCCCGATCGCGAAGCACAGGCCCACCTTGACCGCGGTCGGATACGTGTCATTGGTGCTCTGCGAAGCGTTGACATCGTCGATCGGATGCAGCAGCTTGTACTCGCCGCGCGCATGGCCCATCAGCTCCAGGCCGCGGTTGGCGATCACCTCGTTGAAATTCATATTGGTCGAGGTGCCGGCCCCGCCCTGGATCACATCGACCACGAACTGGTCGTGCCATTGACCCGACTCGATTTCTTCGCAGGCGCGCACGATGGCGTCGGCTTTGGCCGGGTCGATCAGGTCCAGGTCCCGGTTCGCGCTGGCGGCGGCCCGCTTGACGATCGCGAACGCACGGATCAGATCGGTCACGACGCCGATCGGCACCGACGAGATCGGGAAATTCTCCAGCGCCCGCATCGTGTGGATGCCGTAGTACGCCTGCGCCGGTACCGGCATCTCCCCGAGGGAGTCCCGTTCCAGGCGGACCTCGCCCGCACCCTGGCCGACCTTGGTTCGCGTCATCGTTCTCTCCTTCACCCTATCAGACCGCGGTTGCCGGGTCGCGTTCGTCCTCGCGCTGTTGCAACGACCACAGCCGCGCGTACAGGCCCTGGCGCGCCAGCAGCTGGTCGTGGGTGCCGCGCTCGACGATGCGGCCGCGGTCCATCACCGCGATCTGGGCCGCCTCGACGATGGTGGACAGCCGGTGTGCGATCACGAGCGTGGTCCGATTGGCCGCGACCTCGGCCAGCTCGGACTGGATCACGCGTTCCGTGCGCGAATCCAGCGCCGAGGTGGCCTCGTCCAGCACCAGGATGGGCGGATTCTTCAGCAGCGTGCGCGCGATCGCGACCCGCTGCTTCTCCCCACCCGACAGCTTCAGGCCCCGCTCGCCGACCATGGTCTGATAGCCGTCGGGCAGCGACTCGATGAATTCGTGGATATGCGCCATGCGCGCGGCGGCGACGATTTCGGCGCGGCTGGCGCCGGGCCGGCCGTACCCGATGTTGTATTCGATCGTGTCGTTGAACAGCACCGTGTCCTGCGGAACGATCCCGATCGCCGCCCGCAGCGATTTCTGCGTGACCGCGCCCACATCCTGTCCGTCGATCAGCACCCGCCCGGACTGCACCTCGTAGAAGCGGAACAGCAGCCGGCCCAGCGTCGACTTGCCCGATCCGGTGGCGCCGACCACCGCGCAGGTGGTGCCGGGCGCAATCGTCAAGTCCACATCGAACAGCACCTGGCGGCGCGCATCGTAGCCGAAGTTCACGTGCTCGAATCGCACGCCGGGACTGGCTCCGTCCGGGGGCAGCGCGAGCGGCGCCGCATCCGGCCGGTCGGCCACTTCGCGCTGTTCCTGCAGCAGCCGGAACATGCGCTCGACGTCCGCCAGCGCCTGCCGCAACTCGCGGTAGATCACGCCCAGGAAGTTCAGCGGCACATACATCTGCAGCATGAACGCGTTGACCAGCACCAGGTCACCGATCGACATGCGCCCGGCCGCGACCCCGGCCGCCGCGCGCCACAGCATCAGCGTGAGGCCGGCCGCGATGATCACCTGCTGGCCGCTGTTCAGGACGTTGAGCGACTGCTGAGCCAGGATCCCTACGCGCTCCTGCTGCGCCAGCGTCGCATCGTAGCGTTGCGCCTCGTAGTCCTCGTTGTTGAAGTATTTGACCGTCTCGAAATTCAGCAGCGAATCGACCGCGCGCGACGAGGCCTTGGCATCGAGCTCGTTGACCTGGCGCCGGAATTTCGTGCGCCAGTTGGTGACCGTCAGCGTGTATGTGATGTACAGCGCGAGGCTGACCCCGACGATGAGCGCGAACGATGGTTCGTAGTGCGTCAGCAGGTAGCCGAACACCAGGCCGATCTCGACCAGGGTCGGAGCAATCGAGTACAGCGTGAAGCTGACCAGCGACGAAATGCCCCGGATGCCGTGGTCGATCTCGCGCGTCACCGCGCCGGTGCGCCGCTCCAGGTGATAGCGCAGCGACAGCGAATGCAGGTGCCGGAACGCTTTCAGGGCCAGCGTGCGCACGGCCGACTGTGTGACCCGCGCGAAGAAGAACTCACGCAGCTCGGTGAAGACCGACGTGGCCAGCCGCAGCGCCCCATAGCCCACGATCAGCGCGATCGGGATCGCCACCGGCGCCGCCTCGCGCGGCACCGACAGGCGGTCGACGATGTACTTGAGCAGCACCGGCACGCCCACCACGGCCATCTTGGCCCCGATCAGGCACAGCACCGCGAACACCGCGCGGGCCCGGTAGGCCCACAGGTAGGGCAGCAGCATGCGCACCGTGTGCCACTGGCTGCGTCCGGCCTCGGGCGGCACGTGCGGTGTGCGGCCGGGCGGCGGCCTCACGCCCCTCACCTGCTGGTCCTCATGGTCGCCTGCTTTCCATTACAGTGCGGCATTATCGCGCGGGTTGCTTTCGAGCGCGCGAGCCTGCGCCGATCGACGATGACCGACCGCGTTTCCCTGCCGGACGAGGACCCGATCCTTCGCGTGGTTCCGATGCCCGCCGATGCGAACATGCACGGCGACGTATTTGGCGGCTGGATCATGGCGCAGGTCGACGTCGCCGGCGGCATCCTGGCCGCCCGGCGCGCCAACGGGCGGGTGGCCACGGTGGCGGTCACCAGCTTCGTGTTCAAGCAGCCCGTGTTCGTCGGCGATCTGCTGTCGTTCTACGGAACCATCGTGCGCACCGGGCGCACCTCGATCACGGTCGATGTCAGCGTCTATACCGAACGCAGCCGGCTGAAGGTCGAAACCACCAAGGTCACCGAGGCCACGCTGGTGTACGTTGCCACCGACGAGCAGCGCCAGCCCCGCGTGCTGCCCCCGTTGGAAGACTGAGCAGCGCTCTCGCCCTTTTTCCGGCCTTCGGCCGGAAAAGGATTCAATCGCCGAACGGATATGGGCCGTCGTATCGACCCGTGTACGCGGTGTGGGTCACCAGCGCCTGCCCGGTCCATAAGTGCAGCTGAAAGGCCGACGGTTCCATCACGAAGCGGGCCGGGCTGCCCGGCTTCAGATCGAGCAGCACCTTGTGCGCCGTACTCGGGCACACGCTCGCCAGCGCTCCGCCAAAGATGGCCTGTATCGGCCGGTGCAGGTGACCGCAGATGATGCGCTGCACCTGAGGAAAGCGGCGCACGATCCGTTCCAGTTCAGACGGCTCGGCGAGCCCCATCCGATCCATGTGCCCGATCCCGGTGAAAAACGGCGGGTGGTGCAGCGCGATCACCGTCGGCTCGTCGGACTCGTCCAGGCGTTCGCGCAGCCAGTGCAGCCGCTGTGCGCACAGCATGCCCTGCGGCTGGCCGGCGATCACGCTGTCGAGCGCCAGGAGTCTGACCGGGTACTCGTCGATCGCGTACTGCAGGAACTCGCCGGCGCGCGGCAGGTAGCGGTGGTCCGGGAAGGCGGCGCGCAGCGCGCCGCGCTCGTCGTGATTGCCCGGCATCAGGTAGACCGGCAGCGGTAGCCTGGCCAGAATCTCGCGCAGCTGACCGTACGAAGTCGGGTCCGGCTCGTCGACCAGGTCGCCGGTGGCAATCACCAGATCCGGCGACGGGTCCAGGCTCGCGATGCGCTGCACACAACGCTCCAGGCACGCGGCGGTATCAACGACGCCGTAAGCCAGCGCGCGCCCGGCCGTCACGTGCAAATCGCTGATCTGGCACAGCAGCATGCTGGTTCAGTCCTGATGCCGGCGCCGCGCTCTTGCCGGCCGGCGCGCTGCGGTCCATAGTAGCGCTGCCGATGGTGCGTGTCGGCGCGCCATCCAGAAGAACAAAAGGAGGAGGCTCACATGTTCACGCAAATTCTCGACCCCACCGGGAATCTGTTCGTCACCTGGCTGGTCGCCCTGATTCCCGTCGCGGCGCTGCTGTTCATGCTGGCGGGGCTTCGCTGGTCGGCCTGGGTGGCGACCCTGGTCGGGTCCCTGATCACGCTGGCGCTGGGCCTGTGGATCTGGAAGATGCCGCTCGATCAGGGCATTCGCGCTTACGCCTACGGCTCGGCCACCGGCGTGTGGAACGTCGACTGGATCACGTTCTGGGGCGTGATGCTGTTCAACACGCTGGTCGTCACTGGCACCTTCGACAAGCTCAGGCGGTGGCTGATCGCGCAGGGCACCCAGGACATCCGGGTTCAGACGATCCTGTTCGCCTGGGCGTTCGGCGCGCTGCTGGAAGGCCTGGTGGGGTTCGGCTATCCATGGGCGTTCGTCGCGCCCATCCTGATCGCGCTGGGCATTCCGGATCTGGACGCCATCCGCGTGGCAGCCATCGCCAACAACGCGCCCGTGTCGTACGGCGCGCTGGGGGCTCCCATCATCGCGCTCGCCGCGGTCACGGGATACAACCTGCTCGACCTGTCGGCGTCCATCAGCAAGATCGTCGCCATCCTAGCGCTGCTGCCGCCCTGGATCCTGCTGTACCTAGTCTCGGGCAGCAAGGGGATGTGGGGCGCCTGGCCGCTGGCGATCGTCGGGTCGCTGGGCTACATCGCGGGGCAGTTGCCGGTGGGTGTGTTTCTCGGTCCCTACCTGCCGGACGTGGCCGGTTCGATCGTCTGTTTCATCTGCGTGCTGATGCTGTTGAAGGTGTGGCGGCCCGCACAGGTCCTCGCCTATGGCGGCAAGCCGGTCGCCGCCGCCTCGGCAGGCGCGACCGAACATGGGCTCTCGGGCGGCGACATGGTGCAGGCCTGGCTGCCGATCGGGGTCCTGGTTGCCGTTGTCGTGGCGTGGACGGGCCCATGGTCGAAGCTGCCGAGCGTCGTGCTGCTGCAAATGCAGGTGACGGCTGCCTCCTCGATCTCCGAGGGCGCGAAGATCGCTGCGGTCTTCAAATGGACCCCGTTCGTCGGCGGCTCGGCCATCCTGGCCTCGTGGGCCATCGTCGCACTGCTGCTGCGGATCAGCCGCCAGCAACTCGTCGACATCTTCAAGAAGACCTGGTCGCAGATGTGGGGCGCACTGCTGGTCGGCGTTTTCATCTTCGGCCTGGCGTACGTCTACAACTTTTCGGGGATGGCGGCGTCCCTGGCGAAGGCGTTCTCCACGCTGGGCACGGCCTTCATCGTGGTGGCGCCGATCCTGGGCTTCATCGGCGTGGCGCTGTCGGGCAGCAACACCTCGACCAACGCGATGTTCGGCAAGTTCCAGGCGCTGGTCGGACAGATCCTCGGCTTTCCGCCGCTGCTGCTGCCGACGGTGAACTCGGTCGGTGCCGAGATCGGCAAGCCGATCGCGCCGCAGACCGCGAGCGTGGGCGTGTCCACCACCCGCTTCGTGCGCAACGAAGGCCAGGTGATCCGCCACAATTTCGGCTGGTGCCTGGCGGTTCTGGTCTACCTGATCATCATCAGCGTGGCCTGCTACGAGTTCTTCCCGGGCATCATGATGCCGTCGGTGGCGAAGTAGAGGCGCCGACCCTTTTCCGGCCTTCGACTAACGTCCCCAGCACTGCTCCAGCCACGCGGCGGCGACCAGCAGCCGCGCGTCCTGACCGGGGCGCGCGATCACGCTGACGCCGATCGGCAAGCCCTGCGCGCCGCGGCCGAACGGCAGGCCGATCATCGGACAGCCAAGCAGCTGCCAGGGACGATTGAACAGCGGATCGCCGGTGCTGGCCAGAGTGGGTGGCGCCTCGCCGACCGCGCTCGGCGCGATGATCACGTCGGCGCCTGCGAACAGCGAGTCCAGCGAAGCCGCGCAGGATCGAGCCGTCAGCAGAGCCTGGGCATACTGATCCGGCGTGATGCGCAGTCCCTGCTCGATCGCCTCGATCAACTGCACCGACAGCTGGGGCCTGCGATACGCGTACTCGGGCCCAAGCGCGCGAGCCGTCTCGGCCAACTGGATCGCGAGCTGCGCCTCGAACAGGCGGTCAAACGGCGCGGGCCAGACGAGCGGGTGGTCGTGCGCACCGGCTTCGCAGGCGCGCTCGGCCGCCCGCTCGACGGCGCGTCGCATCGCAGGCTCGAGCCGCTCGCCGCGCGAGGTCAGGGTCCAGCCGATATCCGGCGCGGCTCCCGCCCGCCCCTGCGCCGGCAAGGCCGCCCACTCGGGCTGCTGCGCCAGTACCGATGCGAGCAGCGCGGCATCGTCGACCGACGAGGCGAAAAGGCCCACTTCATCGAGCGTGTCCGAATTCACTTTGACGCCCGAACGCGCCACCCGCCGCGCCGACGGCTTGTAGCCGACCACGCCGCAGAACGACGCCGGCCGGATCACCGAGCCGGCCGTCTGCGTACCCAGCGCCAGGGGCGCCATGCCGGCCGCCACCGCGGCGGCCGATCCGCTGGACGAGCCGCCGGGCGTGTGCCCGGGCGCATGCGGATTGCGGGTCGGTCCCGGCGTGAAGGTTGCGAGCTCCGCGGTGACGGTCTTGCCCAGCACCAGGGCGCCGGCCCGGCGCAGCAGGACCACGCACGCCGCGTCCAGCGCCGGCCGGTGCCCGAGGTAAATCGGTGACCCGTAGCAGGTTAGGTACTGCGCCGTATCGATGACGTCCTTGACCGCGACCGGTAGGCCGGCCAGCGGCCCCTTGACCGGCGAACGGTCCACGGCCCGCGCCGACTCGATCGCCACGCCCGGATCGAACGCGGCAAAAGCCTGAACGGCGCCGTCGCCCGTTGCGACCGCGTCCACGTAGTTGCGCACTGTCTGCTCGGCGGAGGCCAGCCCGCGGCCGACCTGCCGCGCCAGTTCCACCGCGCTGCTAGCCGGTGCCAAAGGCCTGCTCCAGCTCGATCACGGTGCCGGTGAGCTGCCCGTCGTAACCCGGCAGCGCATCGATCACCGCGCGCAGCTCTTCGCCGCGCAGCAGCGCCACCACGTTGCGCAACAGAGACTTATTGACGGCCGCTGCCTCGCACGCGAAAAAGTACCGCTCGCGCAGCAGCGCGATGAAATCCAGGCCGAAACGGCGCGCCGCGGCCTCCAGGCCGAAGCCGACGTCGGCCATTCCGCTGGCGATGTAGGCGGCCACGGCCGCATGCGTGAATTCGGTGTTTTCATAGCCGACGATCCGGGCCGGGTCGATGCCATGGCGCGCCAGCAGCAAATCGACCAGCACCCGCGTGCCCGAGCCGACCTGCCGATTGACAAAGCGCAGGTCCGGGCGCGCCAGGTCCTCGAGCGAGCTGACCTGCTTGGGGTTGCCGCTGGCCACGAACAGCCCCTGTGTGCGATGCGCCAGGTGGATCAGCACGTGCCGGCGCGGGTCGAGCCAGGCCAGGTACGGGGCCACCGACGCTTTCTGAAGCGGGCCTTCCGCCACGTGAAAGCCGGCCAGGTCGCATTCGCCGCGCGCCAGCGCGGCCACCGCTTCGGTGCTGGTGCGGTATTTCAGCTCGACCGGCACGTTCTGGCGCCCCAGCGCCTCCACCAGCGCAGCCACCGCAAAGCCGTGCGAGGCGTTGACCCGCAGGCTGGCGCGCGCCGGCGCCAGCAGCGACTCGAGCTCCCCCTCCAGCTCGGACGACAGGCTTTCGAGCGTCGGCGACAGGCGCGCCGCAACCCGCCGGTCGGCCCACAGCAGCTTTTCGGCCAGCGCGGAAAGGCGAGTACCCTGACCCCGGGTCTTGATCACCAGCGGGGCGCCGAATTCGGTCTCGAAGCGCCGCAGCATTCCCCACGCCCTGCGGTACGACATCGCCGTAGTGCGCGCCGCGTTGGCGATGCTGCCCGAATTCTGGATGGCGGTCAGCAGCGGCAGCAGCTCCGGCAGCGGATGGGGGTGACCGCCGGCCGGCGCAACGACCCATTCGGGATGAATCGAAATACGCCACATATATGAAGCGTCTTGCTTATTGATAGTGCGGCGACAGCCGGTGTAGTGTTCGGGGTTATCCGCAGTGCCGAATCCCGTCGGCTCGACCGCATCTAATAGGCATGACTTTGCATATTCTGCACCAATTTCCGGGCACCGGGTCCAACCCCGCGGAGGCCGGATGAGCACGGCAGCCCTCGACGTGGAAGGCGCGGTCGAGCGGGCGTTGGAACGACATCGAACACGCCCCGGAGCGCTGCTGCCGCTGCTGCACGACGTGCAGCACGAACTGGGGTTCATCCCGCCCGAATCGGTCGACGCCATCGCGCGCGGGCTGAACCTGTCGCGCGCCGAAGTGCACGGCGTCATCACCTACTACACCCACTTCCGTCAGCACGCCCCGGCCGCGCATGCGGTGCAGTTGTGCCAGGCCGAAGCCTGCCAGAGCATGGGGGCCGAGGCGCTGGCGGCGCATGCGCAGTCGCGCCTGGGGTGCGCGATGAATTCGGCCACCGACGATGGCCGCTTCTCGCTGGAGCCGGTCTACTGCCTGGGGCTGTGCGCCTCGTCGCCCTCGATGATGATCGGCGAACGCGTGTACGCGCGGGTCACCCCGCAGCGCTTCGATCAGCTGATCGGCGCGCTCGAACCGGGCAAGGCCCGATGAGCGCGGTCGCAACCGTCTACGTTCCGCGCGATTCGTCCGCGCGCGCCGTCGGCGCCGACGAAGTGGCCGACGCGATTGCGGCAGAGGCGAAGCGGCGCGGCCTGCCGCTGCGGATCGTGCGCAACGGGTCGCGCGGGCTCGCCTGGCTGGAGCCGCTGGTGGAGTGCGCGGCCGCATCGGGCCGGATCGGCTTCGGCCCGGTTCAGCCCCAGGACGTGGCGGCGCTGTTCGACGCCGGCTTTCCGGACCCCGCCGCCCTTCACCCGCTCTCGATCGGCCCGGTCGAGCAACTGCCGTACCTGAAATCGCAGCAGCGCCTGACGTTCGCGCGCATTGGCCTGACCGACCCGGTGTCGGTCGAGGATTACGTGGAGCACGAAGGCTTTGCCGGCCTGCGACGCGCGCTGCAGATGCAGCCGGAAGCCATCGTCAACGAGGTCACCGCATCGGGACTGCGCGGGCGGGGCGGCGCGGCCTTTCCGACCGGAATCAAGTGGCAGACCGCGATGCGCGCAGCGGCCACCCCGAAGTACGTGGTGTGCAACGCCGACGAGGGCGACTCGGGCAGCTTCGCCGACCGTCTGGTGATGGAGAGCGATCCGCTGGTGCTGATCGAGGGCATGACCATCGCGGGCCTGGCGGTCGGCGCCGAGATGGGCTACATCTACGTGCGCAGCGAGTATCCCGATTCGGTGCACACGCTCGAAGAGGCGATGCAGGCGGCGCGCGCGGCCGGGTATCTGGGCGACAACATCCTGGCCAGCGGACGCCGCTTCGATCTGGAAGTGCGGGTGGGGGCGGGATCCTACGTGTGCGGCGAGGAAACCGCGATGCTCGAGAGCCTGGAAGGCCGGCGCGGCATCGTGCGCGCCAAGCCGCCGCTGCCGGCCATCAACGGGCTGTTCGGGCAGCCGACCGCCATCAACAACGTCGTCACCCTGGCCTCGGTCCCGATCATCCTGGCGCGCGGGGCCTCGTTCTACAAGGATTTCGGCGTGGGCCGCTCGCGCGGAACGCTGACCGTGCAGCTGGCCGGCAACGTGCGCCATGGGGGACTGATCGAGGTGGCCTTCGGCGTCACGCTGCGCCAGGTGCTCGACAACTGGGGCGGCGGCACCGCGTCCGGGCGTGCGGTGCGCGCGATCCAGGTCGGCGGTCCCCTGGGCACGTACGTGCCGCCGTCGCACTGGGACATCCCGCTCGACTACGAGGCCTACGCCAAGTTCGGCGGCGTGGTGGGCCACGGCAGCGTCGTGGTCCACGACGACACCGTGAACCTGGCGAAAATGGCGCGCTTCGCAATGCACTTCTGCGCGCTCGAGTCGTGCGGCAAGTGCACGCCGTGCCGGATCGGCGCGGTGCGCGGGGAAGAGGTCATCGACAAGATCATCGCCGGTCAGGACACCGAGCGCCAGATCACGCTGCTGCGCGATCTGTGCGACACGATGGTGAGCGGCTCGCTGTGCGCGATGGGCGGCATGACGCCGTTTCCGGTGCTGTCCGCGCTGAACCATTATCCCGAGGATTTTCAGAAGGGGTCTGATCATGCAAGTCGTCGAAACCCGCAGAAGCCAGCCGCAGTCGCCTGAGGCCTCGTACGATCCCGCGCGGATGGTTCCGCTCGGGTACGACGACACCGATTACGGCACGCCCAAGCGCGAAGGCGCCGCGGTCACGCTGACGATCGACGGCCGCGAGGTGACGGTAGCGGCCGGCACTTCGGTGATGCGCGCCGCCACCGAGGCGGGCGTCATCGTGCCGAAGCTGTGCGCCACCGACTCGCTGGAAGCCTGGGGCTCGTGCCGGTTGTGCCTGGTCGAGATCGAGGGCCGCAAAGGCTATCCGGCCTCGTGCACGACCCCGGTCGAGGCCGGCATGAAGGTCGTCACCCAATCGCCCAAGCTGGCCCAGCTGCGGCGCGGCGTGATGGAGCTGTACATCTCGGATCACCCGCTCGACTGCCTGACCTGTCCGGCCAACGGCGACTGCGAGCTGCAGGACATGGCCGGCGCGGTCGGACTGCGCGAGGTGCGGTACGGCTACCAGGGGCAGAACCACCTGAAGGATGCCGCCGACGAATCCAATCCGTACTTCATGTACGACCCGTCGAAGTGCATCGTGTGCAACCGCTGCGTGCGCGCGTGCGAAGACATCCAGGGCACGTTCGCCTTGACCATTTCGGGGCGCGGGTTCGGATCGCGTGTCTCGGCCGGGCAGGACCAGCCTTTCATGCAGTCCGAGTGCGTCTCGTGCGGCGCCTGCGTTCAGGCCTGCCCGACCTCGACGCTGCAGGAAAAGTCGATCATCCAGTTCGGCCAGCCCGACCACAAGGTGGTCACCACGTGCGCCTACTGCGGCGTGGGCTGCGCGTTCGAGGCCCAGATGAAGGGCTCACAGGTGGTGCGCATGGAGCCGTACAAGGACGGGCACGCCAACGAGGGGCACGCCTGCATCAAGGGCCGTTTCGCCTGGGGCTACGCGACCCACCCCGACCGCGTGCTCAAGCCGATGATCCGCGACCAGATCTCGGACCCATGGCGCGAGGTGAGCTGGGAGGAGGCGTTCAGTTACGGGGCGCGCCGCATGCGCGAGCTGCAGGCCAAGTACGGCCGCGATTCGATCGGCGGCATCACCTCCTCGCGCTGCACCAACGAGGAGACCTACCTGGTCCAGAAGCTGGTGCGCGCCGCGTTCGGCAACAACAACACCGACACGTGCGCCCGGGTGTGCCATTCGCCCACCGGCTACGGACTGAAGCAGACGATGGGCGAATCGGCCGGCACGCAGACGTTCAAGTCGGTCGAGAAGTCCGACGTGATCGTGGTGATCGGCGCCAATCCGACCGAGGGCCACCCGGTGTTCGCCTCGCGCATGAAGCGGCGCCTGCGGCAGGGCGCGAAGCTGATCGTGCTCGATCCGCGCCGGATCGACCTGGTCGACGGCGTGCACGTGAAGACCGACTATCACCTGCAGCTGCGGCCCGGCACCAACGTGGCCGTGCTCACTGCGATGGCGCACGTGATCGTCAGCGAAGGCCTGGTGAACGAAGCTTTCGTGGCCGAGCGGTGCGAGGACAAATCGTTCCAGCAATGGCGCGAGTTCGTCGCGCGCGAGGAAAACTCGCCCGAGGCGCTGGAAGCGGCCAGCGGCGTGCCGGCCGCCAAGGTGCGGGGAGCGGCGCGCCTGTACGCGACCGGCGGCAACGGGGCCATCTACTACGGGCTGGGCGTGACCGAGCATGCGCAGGGCTCCACCGCCGTGATGGCGATTGCCAACCTGGCGATGGCCACCGGCAACATCGGGCGCGAGGGGGTGGGCGTGAATCCGCTGCGCGGCCAGAACAACGTGCAGGGATCGTGCGACATGGGCTCGTTCCCGCACGAGCTGCCAGGCTACCGGCACGTGTCCGACACCACGGCTCGAACCCTGTTCGAGCAGGCCTGGAACGTGCAGATCTCGCCGGAGCCGGGGTTGCGCATCCCGAACATGTTCGACGCGGCCCTGTCGGGCACCTTCAAGGGCTTGTACTGCCAGGGCGAGGACATCGTGCAGTCGGATCCGGACACGCAGCACGTGGCCGGCGCCCTGTCGGCGATGGAATGCATCATCGTGCAGGACATCTTCCTGAACGAAACGGCCAAGTACGCGCACGTGTTCCTGCCAGGCTCTTCCTTCCTGGAGAAGGACGGCACCTTCACCAACGCCGAGCGGCGCATCTCGCGCGTGCGCAAGGTGATGGATCCCATGGCGGGACTGGCCGACTGGGAGGTCACGCAGCGCCTGTCCAACGAGCTGGGCTACCCGATGAACTACGCGCACCCGGCGCAGATCATGGACGAGATCGCGCAGCTCACGCCGACCTTCCACGGCGTCAGCTTTGCCAAGATCGACGAGCTCGGCAGCATCCAGTGGCCGTGCAACGAGGAGCACCCGGACGGCACGCCGATCATGCACGTGGGCGAGTTCGTGCGCGGCAAGGGCCGCTTCCTGCTGACCAAGTACGTTCCCAGCGACGAGAAGGTCACTCGCAAGTACCCGCTGCTGCTGACGACCGGCCGCATCCTGTCGCAGTACAACGTGGGCGCGCAGACGCGCCGCACGGAGAACGTGCGCTTCTACGACGAGGACCGGCTGGAGATCCATCCGCACGACGCCGAGGAGCGCGGCATACGCGACGGCGATTGGGTCGGGATCGAAAGCCGGGCCGGGCAGACCGTGCTGCGGGCCACAGTGACCGAGCGGGTCGCCCCGGGCGTCGTCTACACGACGTTCCATTTCCCGGAATCGGGCGCCAACGTGATCACCACCGACAGCTCCGACTGGGCCACCAACTGCCCCGAGTACAAGGTCACCGCGGTCCAGGTGACGCCGGTCGAGCAACCCTCGCAATGGCAGCGCGCCTACCAGAGCTTCAATCAGACGCAGGAGCGCCTGTACGAGGAGCGCGCTACGACCGCTGCGGCCAAGTAGTTCTCGCGGGCAGGCAACGGTGACCGCTGTGAATGCCGAGCAGGGTGCGCGAGCGGCGGGCGCCTGCCCGCTGCCGGACTCGACCGAGAGCGCACCGCCCGCGGCCGAGGCGGCCACCGAGATCCATTTCCGCGACGGGCAGATCGAGGTGCGCCGGGCGTTGCTGGCCGAGGAAGTGCCGGTCGCGTTCGAGTACAACGGCGTATCGCACGCGGTGATGCTCGCCACTCCCGGCGACCTGGACGATTTCGCGGTCGGCTTCTCGGTCAGCGAGGGCATCGTCGGCGGCCCCGATGAGATCTACGGGGTGGAAGCGCAGGCGTCGGGGCGCGGCATCACGGTGGCGATCGACATCACCTCGGAAGCGTTCGCCCGCCTGAAGAGCCGGCGCCGCACGCTGGTCGGCCGCACCGGCTGCGGCATCTGCGGCGCCGAGAGTCTGGAGCAGGTGCTGCGGCCGCTGCCGGAGCTGGATCAAAAGGGCCCGCGCCTGCTGCCCGATGCGATCTGCCGGGCGCTGTCGTCGCTGGTCGCGGCCCAGCAATTGCAAAAAGCCACCGGCGCGGTGCACGGGGCCGCATGGAGCAGCGTGGCAGGCGCGGCCCAGGTCGTACGCGAGGACGTCGGGCGGCACAACGCGCTCGATAAGCTGATCGGGGCGGTGTTGCGTACGCGCGCTAACGCCCAGCCCGGGTTTGTGGTCGTCACCAGCCGGGCCAGCGTCGAGATGGTCCAGAAGGCGGCCTGCATCGCCACCACGCTGGTCGCGGTTTCGGCGCCGACCCGCCTGGCGGCCCGCATCGCGCACGAATGCGGCCTGACGCTGGTGGGCTTTGCCCGCGGCAACGAGTTTTCCGTTTATTCGCACGCCTGGCGCATCGCGCCGGCGGCGGCCGGTTAGTCCGAAAATCCCATGGACGCCGAAAACCTGATCCACATGGCCAACCGCATCGGGGACTTCTTCGAGGCCTACCCCGACCGCGACGAGGCCTGCCGGAACATCGCCACCCACCTGCACCGGTTCTGGGAGCCGCGCATGCGGCGCGACCTGTACGCCCAGTTCGATCGCGACGGCGCCCCGCAGTTAAAGCCGATCGTCGCCGAGGCGATCAAGCTGCACCGGGCCGAACTGAACCCTCCCTGAGCGGGCGAGGGGGCCTCACCACCCTCACCACCCTCACCCCCTCCCCTCTCCCGCTTGCGCGGGCGAGGGGCGATCAAGCCTCGCAAGTACGTAGGTAGTCCGCAAGGGCACGCGGGGTCGCCCCTCGCCCGCGCAAGCGGGAGAGGGGAGGGGGTGAGGGCCGCGCGCAATATGAATATGAGGAATTGTTCGTTCCGACCGGCGCCCACGCTTGCTACCGTGTCAGGTCCGATCGGACGCCGCGATGGCTGAAGCAACCAACGCCCTGGTGCAGACGGCGGCGCGAGCCGGCCGGGCCGGCAGTGCCGGCCCGACCGGAAGCCACGAGGACATCCTGGCGCTCTGGATCGGCCTGCTGGTGTTCGTTCTGGCCCTGGCCAGCGCAGCCGGCGTCGACCTGGTCGGCTGGGCCGTCACCACGGCCGTCTGGGTCGATCCGGCCAAGGCGCTCTCCCCCGTGTCCAAGGGCTATGCCTTTCTGGGCGGGGCGGGCGCGCTGGTGGCGACCTACCTGGCGCTGGTGCTGGTGCTGACGCTTGGGTCCATCTCGCTCGGTATCGACCCACGCCGCTTCGCCATCCGTTTCACGGTCGTGTTCGCGATCGCGTACCTGAGCTGGTTCGCGGGCAGCTACGCCCACTTCGCCGTCACGACGCCGGCCGACCTGAAGAAGTTCGGAATCGACTGGTCCTTGAAGCTCACGAACGAAGGCGGCTACATCCTCGCGCTGCTGGCCGGCCTGGTGGTCGCAAACGCACTGCCCCGGTTCGCCGGGTGGCTGCAGGAAGCGATCCGGCCCGAGCTGTACATCAAGATCGCGATCGTGATCCTGGGCGGGTTCGTCGCCGTCACCGCCGCCGAGAAATTCAGCCTGGCCTCTTCGCTGCTGCTGCGCGGGATCGCGGCCATCGTCGAGGCCTACCTGATCTACTGGGCGGTCGTCTACTACATCGCGCGGAAATGGTTCGGCTTCAGCCGCGAGTGGGCCGCTCCGCTCGCCTCGGGCATCTCGATCTGCGGGGTTTCAGCCGCGATCGCCACCGGCAGCGCGATCCGCGCGCGCCCCGCCATTCCCATTCTGGTGTCGTCGCTGGTCGTTATCTTCGCGGTGGTCGAGGTTTTGATCCTGCCGTTCGCCGCGCAGGCGTTCCTGTCGCACGAGCCGCTGGTGGCCGGGGCCTGGCTGGGCCTGTCGGTCAAGACCGACGGTGCCGCGGTGGCAAGCGGCGCGATTGCGGAAGCGCTGATCACGGCCAGGGCGGCCGCCGAGGGCATCAATTACCAGAAGGGTTGGATCCTGGGCACGACGGCCACCATCAAGGTGTTCATCGACGTCTTCATCGGCCTGTGGGCGTTCCTGCTGGCGTACATCTGGACCAATCACATCAACGTCGAGTCGACCGACAAGGCCCGGGCGCGCGAGATCTGGGACCGATTTCCGAAGTTCATCATCGGCTACCTGCTGACCTTCGCGGTGGTGCTGCTGCTCACCTGGGGCGCCTCGCCCGAGGGGGTTGGCCGCCTGAAGTCGGCCGCGGGCCAGGCCAACGTGTTCCGGGTCATCTTCTTCGTGCTGACGTTCTTCTCGATCGGCGTGCTGTCGAATTTCCGCAAGCTGTGGCAGGAGGGCATCGGCAAACTGGTCGCGGTGTATGCGCTGAGCCTGTTCGGATTCATCATCTGGGTGGGCCTGCTCATTTCGTGGCTGTTCTTCGCCGGCGTCAAACCGCCGCTGGCGACCACCTGAGGCGCGAGCGCGGAGCCATCATGAGCGAGCCTGGCATCCAGGAAGAGCTGAAGAAGATCCCGGTCGAGCCATTGCTGCCGGTCGAGAAAAAGCTGATCGGCTGGAGCCTGGGCACCGGGGTCGTGCTGCTGATCCTGCTGGCGCTGCTGAACCGGTACCTGGCCTGAGCCAGCCGATCCGGGCGATGGGTCTCGTCCGGGGCTTCGCGCGCCGCCCGGAAGCGGCGACAATGCGCGGCTGACCGCTCCGCCACGACGCCTGCCGCCATGCACACGCTCGCTGCCGCCTTTCTGGTGACCTTCGCCGCGCTGTTCCCGATCGTCAACCCGATCGAGGGTGCGCCGCTGTTTTTCGTTCTGACGCGCGACCTGCCGCTGGCCCGCCAGCATGTGCTGGCGCGGCAGGTTGCGATCAACGGCCTGGCGCTGCTGCTCGGATCGATGGTGCTGGGCCCGTGGCTGCTCGTCTTTTTCGGGATCGAACTGCCGGTGGTGCGGATCGCGGGCGGACTGGTCGTCACTTCACTGGGCTGGAAGCTGCTCAGCCAGGAGCAATGGTCCGACCATCCCTCGCAGCAGGTTCCGGCCGAAGCGATGCAGCGCGCCGGGGCGTTTTATCCGCTGACGATGCCGCTCACCGTGGGGCCGGGCTCGATGTCGGTGGCCGTATCGATCGGCAGCCGCAAACCCATGAGCGGATTCAACCTGGCCGATTTCGCGCTGTACGGAGTAGGGGCCGTGTGCGGGCTGGTCGCGATCGGCGCCAGCATCTACGTGGCCTACCGCTTCGCAAGCAACCTGACGCGCTTCCTGGGCGCCTCCGGCGTCGAGGTGCTGCTGCGCCTGTCGGCTTTCATCCTGATGTGCATCGGCATCGAGTTCCTCTTCAGCGGCTACCTGGCTCTAAGAGCCGCCCACGGGCTGCAGTGACTCACGGCAGCGCGGCCAGCTCGCCCAGGCGCCCGGCGTGGAAGTCCTCGAACGCCTGTTCGATCTCCTCCTCGGTGTTCATCACGAAGGGACCGTAGCCGACGATCGGCTCGTTCAGCGGCTCCCCACCCAGGAACAGCAGCGTCGCGTCGCTGTTGGCCTCCAGAGTCACCTCACCGCCCTCGCGCTCGAGCAGCGCGACCTGGGCTTCCCGCACGACCTCGCTGTCGCCGACCAGCACCGTGCCGCGCAGCACCACGACCACGGCCGTATGGCCAGACGGAACCCGCAGCGTGGCGCGGCCGCCCTGGCGCAACCGCACGTCCCACACGTTGACCGGCGAAAACGTCCGGGCCGGCCCGGCGTGACCGTCGTACTCGCCTGCGATCACGCGCACGGTCCCGGCCTCGCCCGCCAGCGGGACGCTGGGGATGTCGCGCTCGACGATGGGCTGATATCCCGGCGCCGACATCTTGTCCTTGGCCGGCAGGTTGACCCACAGTTGCACCATCTCGAAAGGTCCGCCCCGGCGCGTATAGGCCGGCGAGTGGAATTCCTCGTGCAGGATCCCCGAGGCAGCGGTCATCCACTGCACGTCGCCGGGGCCGATCACTCCGCCCCGGCCGGTGGAATCGCGGTGCGCCACTTCGCCCTGGTAGGCGATGGTCACCGTCTCGAAGCCGCGGTGCGGATGCTCCCCGACGCCGCGCGGCCGATCGGATGGCTTGAACTCGGCGGGACCGGCGTAGTCGAGCAGCAGAAACGGGCTGATGTTTTCGCCCAGCGTGTTGTACGACAGCAGCGACCGCACCGGAAAGCCGTCGCCGACCCAGTGCGGGCGGGGGCTGCTGTGAACGCTGAGAACCTTCTTCATCGTGTGCTCCTGGCTCAACGCCGGTCGAGCCGCCGGCGACACCCCCGAAGATATGGGCGCGAAGCGCGATTTCCAGTGGCCTAGAATCGCCTTGTCGCCCCCGAGGTCGGAGCATGCTGGCGCCGCAGGACCTGGAACAGATCGTCAGCACCACGCTGGCGCACTACGAGCAGCGGGCCGAGGAGTTTCGCGCCGGCACGCGCAATCACGACGTGCGCCAGAACATCGAAGCGCTGTTGCGCCACATCCGGGGCGAGCCGCCCTTCACCCTTCTCGATCTTGGCTGCGGACCGGGGCGCGACCTCGCAACCCTGGCCGGGCTGGGCCACACCGCGATCGGCCTGGAGGGCGCGGCCGAGTTCGCCGCCATGGCGCGCGCCGAGTCCGGCTGCGAAGTGTGGCAGCAGGATTTCCTGAAGCTCGATCTGCCCGGGGAGCGCTTCGATGGCATCTTCGCCAACGCGTCGCTGTTCCACGTACCGTCCCAGGAGCTGCCGCGCGTGCTGCGGCAACTGCATGCCGCTTTGAAGGCGGGCGGCGTGCTGTTCAGCTCCAACCCGCACGGTCACAACGAGGAAGGCTGGAACCGCGGCCGTTACGGCGCATATCACGATCTGCCCGCCTGGCGCCGCTATCTGACCGAAGCGGCCTTCGTGGAACTGGAACACTATTACCGGCCGACCGGATTGCCCCGTGACCAGCAGCCCTGGCTGGCCAGCGTCTGGCGCAGGCGCGGCTCGGGCGAACGGGAGAACGCATGATCGCGCACACGGGTGGTTGTCACTGCGGCCGGGTCCGATTCGAGGTGATCGCGCCGGCCAGGCTGCGGGTTTCCGAATGCAACTGCTCCATCTGCAGCAAGGCCGGATACCTGCACCTGGTCGTACCCGCGGACCGCTTCAGGCTGCTGTCCGGAAGCGAGTCGCTCAGCACCTACAGCTTCAACACCCACACGGCCAAGCACCTGTTCTGCTCGGTGTGCGGCGTCAAGTCCTTCTACGTGCCGCGCTCGCACCCCGATGGCTTCAGCATCAACGCCCGCTGCCTGGATCCGGGCACGGTCGAGCAGATGAGCATCGGCCTGGTCAACGGGCGCGAGTGGGAAGCGCAGTACCCGAAGGGCCGAGGAGAGTTCACCGACTGAGCGCCCTCACCCGGCGCGCACCTCGAGCGGCGGTCCGCCGTCGGCCGAGGCGACTTCGCCGATTTCGGCGACCGCTTCGAAGCCATGGCGTCTGAACGCCGCCAGCACGTCCGGCAGCGCGCGCGGCTCGCAGGTCACCAGCAACCCGCCGCTGGTCTGCGGATCGGTCAGCAGCGCGCGCTCGACGTCGGCAAAATCGCGCGGCAGGCGGACCTGGGCGCCGTAACCGGCCCAGTTGCGGGCGGACGCCCCGGTGACGAATCCGGCCGCCGCCAGCTCACGCGCGCCCGGCAGCATGGGAACGCGCGCCCAGTCGATTCGAATCCGGCAACCCGACCCGCGCGCGATCTCCAGCACGTGGCCCGCCAGGCCGAAGCCGGTGACGTCCGACATCGCATGCACGCCATCGACCAGTGCCAGCTCCGGACCGGGCGTATTCAGCCGGGTGGTGGCGGCGATCATGTTCGCGTAGCCGGCCGCGTCGAGCCGTTCCTTCTTCAGCGCTGCCGAGTAGATGCCCACCCCCAGCGGCTTGCCCAGCACCACGCGATCGCCAGTGCGCGCTTCGCTGTTGCGCTTGACCCGACCCGGGTGAACCAGTCCGAGCGCGACCAGCCCGTAGATCGGCTCGACCGAGTCGATGCTGTGGCCGCCCGCGATCGGGATGCCGGCGGCCTGGCAGACCGCCTCGCCGCCCTCCAGGATGCGCCGGATCGTGTGAGCCGGAAGCGTGTTGATGGGCATGCCGACCAGCGCCAGCGCCAGGATGGGCCGACCCCCCATCGCGTAGACGTCGGAGATCGCATTGGTGGCGGCGATGCGGCCGAAATCGTACGGGTCGTCGACGATCGGCATGAAAAAATCGGTGGTGGCGACCAGCGCCTGCTCGTCGTTCAACCGGTAAACGGCCGCATCGTCCGCGGTCTCGATGCCGACCAGCAACTCGGGCGGGACCGGCAGGCGCGCGGTCGTGCGCAGGATCTCCGACAGCAGGCCCGGCGCGATCTTGCAGCCGCAGCCGCCTCCGTGCGACAGGCTCGTCAGTCGGGGCGGCGGCGAGGACCCGCTGGCGGGGGCAGATCCGGTATCGGGCGTGGCCATCATCACTTCTCCGTGGTGCTGCGAGCGGCGGTCAGCAGGCGTGAAACCAGGGCTGCCAGCGCACGCTGTTCGCGACGCGGTTCGAACCGGGAAGCCCGCGCACGGCATTGCCGGCGCAGGGCGGCCAGCAGGCCGGGCTCGTCGCGGCAACGTTCGAGCAGCCGTGCCAGTGCGCCCGCATCCCCGCAGGGAAAATACCCCGCATAGTCCGTTCCCAGCATACCGACGTTGCCGGGGATGCGTGAGGCCAGCACCGGCGTGCCGGATCGCACCGCCTCCAGCACGGTGTGTGCACCGCCCTCCATCGAGCTGGCGTTGACGACCACGTGAGCCCGCTGGATCCGGCGCAGCGTGTCGGCGTGCGGCAAGGCGCCGAGCCAGCGGAACTGCGGGCAGGCGCGCGCGGTGTCCACGGCCCGCCGCGCCAGGGCCTTATCGAGCGCCGCTCCCACCAGATCGATCCGGATGTCGGACCTCTGGCGCAGCAGCCGGGCGGCGTCGAACAGCGTCTGCGGAGACTTCTCCTCGCGCAGATGCCCGACCATAACGGCCCGCAGGTGGCGTGGCGTCTTGGCCAGTGTGCGCCGGCGCCCGCCCGACTGGTAGATCACGGTCGTCTTGGCGCGCATCGGGCGCGGTAGCGACGCCGGCGCCTGGTCCTGCAGTACCACCAGCACATCGGCGCATTGCAGCGAGCGCTGCGCCCGCGGGTCCGAATGGATGTCGCGGTACAGATCAGTGCCGGTCAGCACGACGATCAGCGGCCGCTGGCTCCGCAAGGCGGCTTGCGCGCGGCCCCGCTGCCACGCCACAATCGAGTCGGCCGAACGGCGGGCGTGCAGCGCGATCATCAGATCGAAGGGCTCGCCCTCCCAGCGTCGGGCGATCGTGATGCGCACGACCGGCGCCAGCATCCGGCCCCAGCGCTGCGCGGTGCGCCAATTACCGTTGTTGCTTTGCGGCCCTGCGGGGCTGATGATGATTGCACTGGGCCGACCCATACGAGTGTTATAGCGCATGCCGACCGTCGATGACCCGACCTTGATCCGCTGCGCCGACCGCGAGCGGCTCAGCGCCGCTCTGCTCGACACCCGGGGCAACACGCTGCGCACCTTCTCGGCCTTCGAGGAGGCGCTGCGCGCCAGCGAGCTGCAGATCCCTTATTCGCCTGAGGTCAATCCTCCGCTGTGGGAGCTGGGTCACGTCGGCTGGTTCCAGGAATACTGGATCGGGCGCAATCCGCAGCGGCTGCGAGGCGTCGCGGCCGAACCGGAGGCGGCACGCACCGCATCGAGCCTGGCGCAGGCCGATGCGCTGTACGACTCGAGCCGGGTCGAGCATTCGACACGCTGGCACCTGCCGCTGCCGCGCGCGGGCTCCACACGCGACTACCTGTCGCGCACGCTGGAGCAGTCGCTGCGCGTGCTCACGCAGGCCGATGGGGGCGAACGTGGGCTGCTCTACTTTGCCTGGCTCGCTTTGATGCACGAGGACATGCACCGCGAGGCGGCCATTTACATGGGCAACGCGCTGGGCATACCGGTCGAGGTCGCCCCGCAGATCGAACCGTCCACGGCCGATCCGGGTCAACCGCCTGAGCTCACGTTCGATGCGACGCGCTTCCAGCTCGGCTCGGTGAACGGCGATTTTGCGTTCGACAACGAGCTCGCGCCGCGCTGGGTCGACGTGGAGCGCTTCCGCATCGACCGGGCGCCCGTCGACAATCGCGCCTTCGCGGCCTTCATCGAGGCCGGCGGATACCAGGCGCCAGGCTACTGGACAACGGAGGGTTGGGACTGGCGCGCGCGCCATGAGGCGCGCTGGCCGCGCTTCTGGCGGCCCGCCGCGGGCGGCTGGGAGCAGTGCCGGTTCGGTCGATGGACGCCGCTCGATGAAAGGGCTCCTGTCACCCACGTCACGCTGCACGAGGCGCAGGCCTGGTGCCGCTGGGCCGGCCGGCGCCTGCCGACCGAGATCGAGTGGGAGGCGGCGGCGCTGACGGTGCCCGCGGCGCCGGCCACCGCACCCATGCGCTTCGGCCAGGTGTGGGAATGGACCGCCTCGACGTTCGAGCCCTACCCCGGCTTTGCGCCGCATCCGTATCGCGACTACTCGTTGCCGTGGTTCGGTTCGCGCCAAGTGCTGCGGGGAGGCTCGTTCGCCACCCACCCGCGGCTGCGCCATCCGCGCTACCGCAACTTCTTCTGTCCCGACCGAAATGATATCTTCGGCGGCTTTCGCAGTTGCGCTCAGGCGCAGCCTGCAGGGAGCACCACATGAACCGTCCGGTCCGGTCGCGCCGCCCTTTCGCCGCCGCCGTCGCAGCTCTGGCGCTGATCAGCCTGGCTGGCGTCGGCTCCGGCGTGGCCCAGGCGCAGCAGATGCTGCGCGTCACAGCGATACCCGATGAAGCGCCGACCGAGCTGGCCCGCAAGTTCGCGCCGCTGGGGCGGTATCTGCAGGGGCGCCTGAATATGCCCGTCGAGTGGACGCCGGTGACCGATTACGCGGCCGCCGTCGAAGCGCTGGTCAACGGCAAAGTGGACCTGGCCTGGTTCGGCGGCTTCACGTTCGTTCAGGCCAGCGTGCGCTCGGGCAGGCAGGTGATCCCACTGGTGCAGCGCGCCGAGGACCAGAACTTCCGCTCGGTGTTCATCACGGGCGCCGCCAGCGGCATCCACACACTGGCGGAACTGAAGGGGCGCACCTTCAGTTTCGGATCGCAGTCCAGCACCTCCGGGCACCTGATGCCGCGCAGCTACCTGCTGCAGGCCGGCATCGATCCGGACCGCGACTTGCGCCGCGTCAGCTATTCCGGGGCGCACGATGCCACGATCGCGGCCGTGGCCGGCGGCAAGGTCGACGCCGGGGCCGTGAACATCTCGGTGTGGGACAAGTTCGTCGCCGACGGCAAGGTCGACCCGGCCCAGGTCAGCGTGTTCTACACCACGCCGACGTTTTACGACTACAACTGGTCGGTCAGCGCGAAGATGCCGGCGGCACTGCGGGATCAGCTGCGCCAGGCGTTTCTCGATCTGACGCCCGACACGCCCGAAGGCAAGGAAATCCTGGGCCTGCAACGGGCCTCCCGCTTCGTTCCGACCCGGCCTGAGAACTATCAGGGTATCGAGGCCGCCGCCCGCAGCGCCGGCCTGCTGTGAACCGCGGCGTGAACTCAGGCCGGCCCGGTCCGAGTCTGCGGCTGGAACGCGTGTCGGTCCGGTATCCGGGCGCGCAGTCGGCGCCACGCCCGGCGCTGCAGCAGGTCGACCTGCAGATCGGCAGCGGCGAGCACGTGGTCGTGGTCGGCCCGTCCGGTGCCGGCAAGACGACGCTGCTACAGGTGGCCGCGGGCGCACTGCGGGCCCAGCACGGGCGGGTCCTGCTCGACGGCGAGGATCCGTGGTCGATCGGCGCCGCTCGCCGCCGGCAGCTGCGCGGGCGCCTGTTCCTGGCGCCTCAGGTTCCGCCGCTGCCGCCGCGCCAGCGCGTCGTGACGGCCGTGCTGGCGGGGCGGCTGCCGGCGATGAGCCTGGCCGCGAGCCTGCGCTCGCTGCTGGTTCCGCTGGACATCGCCCGCGCGAGCGCGGCGCTGGCGCCGTTCGACCTGTCCGATCGGCTGTTCGATCGGGTCGACCGGCTCTCCGGCGGCGAGCGGCAGCGCGTCAGCCTGGCACGGGCGCTGCTGGCACCGGCGCGACTGTGGCTGCTGGATGAGCCGCTCTCCTCGCTCGATCCGGTGCGGGCCGCGCGCGCGCTGCAGACGCTGCGCGAGCAGGCCTCGCTGCACGGGATCACGCTGGTGGTCTCTATGCACCAGGTCGAGCTGGCGCTGGCGAATTTTCCGCGCGCGGTGGGTCTGCGCGACGGCACGGTCAGCTTCGACGCGCTCAGCTCCCAGGTATCGCCCGAGCAGTTGCGCTGGCTGTACGCGCACACCCCGCCGGTCCCGCCGCCGCCCGAGCTCGGCCCCGAAGACCTGGCCGGATCGGCCGCGGTGCCGATGATGTGGCGCTAGATCGGTCCCGCATGACCACGGACCCCGTCACGCTGATCTCGCCGCCGCGCTCGCTGCCCCGGCGCGATCCGGCCTTGCCGGGCCGGCTCGCCTGGCTGGCGGTGTCGCTGCTGCTGCTGTGGCCGTTGCTGGTGCTGACCGAATTTCGGCCGTGGCAGATGCTCGAGGCGCGCAGCCTGCGGGTGACGGCGCACTTCCTGGCCGGCTTCCTGCCGCCTTCCTTGAATGCCGACTTTCTGGCCACAGTGGCGCGTGAAACCTGGCGAACGGTCGCAATCGCAACCGCCGGAGTGAGCCTGGCGCTGCTGGTGGCGGTTCCACTGGCCCTGATCGCCACCGCGTCGCTGTCGGTGTCCAGTCTGGCCGGGCGGATGGCGGCCGGTCCATTCGCGGTGCGGCAGGCGACGCGCGCGCTGATGGTGGCGCTGCGTACAGTGCCCGAACTGGTCTGGGCGCTGGTGTTCGTGCGCGTGGTGGGCCTGGGACCGACCGCCGGCGTGCTGGCGATCGGGCTCACCTACGGCGGCATGCTCGGCAAGGTGTTCGCGGAAATCCTGGAAAGCAGCGACGCACACCCGACCCGGATGCTGCTCGCCAACGGCAGCGGGCGCCTGCAGGCGTTCCTCTACGGCCTGCTGCCTCAGGCTGCGCCCGAGCTCACGTCGTATGCGATCTATCGCTGGGAATGCGCGATCCGCTCCTCGGTCGTGCTGGGCTTCGTCGGCGCCGGTGGCCTGGGCCAGCAGATGGACAGTTCGCTCAAGATGCTGGCCGGCAACGAGGTGGCCACCATGCTGCTGGTTTTCTTCGGGCTGGTCGCGCTGGCCGATGCGGCCAGCGCGTGGCTGCGCAAATCGCTGCGATGAACGCCGATCACGACGCCCGCCCGAGCGAGGCCTTGCCGGCCCGGCTGATCGCGCTGCGCGCGCGCACCGGCTGGGTGCTGCTGGCCGCGCTGGCGCTGGTGGCGGCGAGCTTCTGGAGCCTGGATCTGCAATGGAGCGCGTTCTGGTCGCGCGGCTCGGCAGCCTCGATGGGCCGTTTTGCCGCCGAATTCTTCCCGCCCGACACCTCGCCGCCGTTCGTGCGCAAGGTGGCGCTGGCGACCGCGGAAACCCTGGCCATGTCGGCCCTCGGAACCCTGCTGGCGTCGCTGTTCGGACTGCTGCTGGCGTTGCCGGCGGCGCGCACGCATGCGCGCGCGCTGTGGCGCGTTCCGACCCGGATGCTGCTGAACGCGCTGCGCGCGGTGCCGGAGCTGGTATGGGCCTCGCTGATGCTGATCGCGGCCGGCCTGGGCCCGATGGCCGGCACGCTGGCGCTGGCGCTGCACACGACCGGCGTGCTGGGTCGCCTGTTTGCCGAAGCGATCGAAAATACACCGCCGGCCCCGGCCTTCGCGCTGCGCGTGCAGGGCGCCGGCCCCGCGCAGGTGCTGCTGTACGCCACGCTGCCGCAGGTCGCTCCGCAACTGGTGTCGTACGCGCTGTACCGCTGGGAAAACAACATCCGGGCCGCCTCGATCCTGGGCGTGGTCGGCGCCGGAGGCCTGGGCCAGCTGCTGTCCTACCACCTGGCGCTGTTTCAGATGGGGCGCGTCGCCACCATCCTGCTGGCGATGCTGGCGCTGGTGCTGGCGGTCGATGCGGCGAGCTACTTTGCGCGGCGCGCGATGACGAGGTAGCGCGACGCGCGGCGGCTTGGGTCGAGTCCGGCGTCGGAAATCCGCTTGCGTCAGAACGATGCCGGATAAAGCGTGCTGCTGCCGTCCATCGCTCCGGTGTCTGCGTAGATCATCGGCGTGGCGTCGCGGTCGAGAATCTGCCCGCCGATCACGCGACCGACAGCGATTTCATGGTCACCCGCTGGCGTGCGATTGACCAGCTCGCATTCGAAATACGCCAAAGCTTCCTGTAGAACCGGAGCGCCCTTGTGTCCGGGCGACCAGGCAACGCCTGCGAGCTTGTCCTGCCCTCGCCCGGAACGGGTGCCGAAGTGCCGGGCCAGTTCGAGTTGGCCTCCTTTCAACACACTGACTGCAAAGCCGCCGCTGGCCTGAAGGATAGCGTGGGACGCGTTGTCCGGATTGACGCTGACGGCCAGCAGCAATGGATCGTACGACACCTGCATCACCCACGCCGCGGTGAAGGCATCGCGGCGCTCGCCGTGCGCGACGCCGACTACGTACACGCCCAGAGTCAGTCGCGAAAGGAGGTCGGCAATCTCATTCATGGCTCACAGCCCTATGAGCGCGGCACGCGATGACGGGTCGCACCTCACTGAATCGCTGTCCAGGACCGTTCGGGCGAGCGTTCGCTCCACCAGACCAGAAAAACCCGGCCTGCGATGTTGCGGCTTGGAACGAGTCCCCAGTAACGGCTGTCTTCGCTATTGTCCCGGTTGTCACCAATCACGAAGTAGCTTTGAGGCGAAACGGTGCACGACACGCCACCGTCCGCATAGGTGCACGCCTGGCGGTCCGTGTGGCGTGGAGCGGGCTGCACAGGTGTGGAAACACCGTCGCTGTAAATCACCGGGTAGCTGTGATCGCCGAGGTGCTCCTGGAATTGAAGGTAGCGCTGAACTCTGGAGTGATCGAAGAAATCCTCCTTTGGCTGCCGCTCGACCGGCACGCCATTGATGACGAGAGCGCGATTGATGTACTGGACACGATCGCCGGGCAAGCCGACGACGCGTTTGACGTAGTACTGGCTGGGCTCGAACGGGTATCGGAACACAATGATGTCGCCACGGCGCGGCGAACCACGCTCGATCAGCATCGTGTAAGCGAAGGGCATGCGGATACCGTATTGCCACTTGTTGACCAGAATGAGATCGCCGATCCGCAGCGTCGGAATCATCGCGCCGCTCGGAATCCGGTAGGGTTCGACCACAAAGCCGCGAAGACACAGGACGAATGCGACGATAGCTGCCGCG
>DASZFP010000208.1:0-2837 GCA_035939615.1 Burkholderiaceae bacterium
CAGCCGGTGGCGAGCCTGGGTTTCTTCCGCTCGGGACGCTTCGCTCACGGGCCCTCGCTGGGCCTCGCCATTGGCGGCGTGTTCGGCGTGCTGATCGCCTTTTATATCGTCAAGGAGCTGCTGTCCGTCGACAAGCTTCGCTGGCTGGTGATCGTGGTGGTCAGCTACGCGGCCGTTTCGATGCTGCGCTCGGCGCGCGCCGCCTCAACAGCGGCGCCGGCGGCCGCGGTGGAGTGACAGCCGCGCATTCGCGTTCAACCCACTGCCCAACCCATGCGCACGGCGACCAGGTAGCCACGATGAACCGGGACCGGCCGATCCGGGGTCGGCGTAGCGTGCACGGGGTGCCGGCCGGCACACGGTGCGCGCTCGGCGGCGCGCGCCGGCGCCACGCTGAACACCGCGGCCACCAGCAGTCCGAGGACCAGATTGATGAGCAACGATCCCAACACCGCCCAGGTTGTGGCTCTCATGACGCTCTCCTCGCAGCCATTTTTACTGCGCATATGAGACACCCCGGGGTACGGCGGCGTCATCGCAGCGGCGTCGAGTCCATCCTCGTGGCCAACGGGTTCGTCCCCGCGGGCGCGGCGGCGTTCCCGTGAGCAGGTCCGTGGCCGCGACCCCGGCGGCGGCAGGCACCGCGTCTCTGGTAGCGGTGCTTCCGAATCATCGATTCGATGAGGTCCGCCTGGTGCGCTACCTGAACGAACGCCTGCCGGGCTTCGGCGCCGAGTGCGAGATCCGGCAATTCCAGGGCGGCCAGTCGAATCCGACGTTTCATCTGGCGACGCCGGGCGCCGCGTACGTACTGCGCAAGAAGCCGCCCGGGGTGCTGCTGCCGTCGGCGCACGCCGTCGATCGGGAATTCACGGTCATGCGCGCGCTCGCGGGCAGCGCCGTCCCGGTGCCGAAGGTGCTGCTGCTGTGCACGGACGAGTCCGTCATCGGACAGATGTTCTATCTGATGGAATGCGTCCAGGGCCGGGTGTTCGCCGATCCGGGTCTGCCGCAGCTGAGCGCAGGCGAGCGGGCCTCGATCTACGCCTCGATGAACGATACGCTCGTCAATCTGCATCGGGTCGACATCGGGCAGGTGGGGCTCACGGGCTTCGGGCGCCCGGAGGGGTTTCTGACCCGGCAGATTGCGCGCTGGTCACGGCAATACGCCGCAGCGCAACTGCCGCGCTGCACAGCGATGGATCAGCTCATGGCATGGCTCGCCGCGCAGGACCCGGGTCCGGACGAGGTCGCGATTCATCACGGCGACTTCAGGCTCGGCAATCTGATGATCCACCCGAGCGAGCCACGGGTGATCGCGGTCCTTGATTGGGAGTTGGCCACCCTCGGCCACCCGCTGGCCGACCTCGCCTACGCCTGCCTCGTGTATCACGGATCGGTGTTCATGAGCGGCGCCACCCCGCTCGCGGCGAGCGCCGGCATTCCCTCCGAAGCGGACTTCGTCAGCGCGTATTGCCGCCGCGCAGGACGCGGGCCGGTCGCCGCCTGGCCGTACTTCCTCGCTTTCTCACTGTTTCGGGCGGCGGCCATTCTCGCGGGGGTCTACCGCAGAGCGCTTGACGGCAACGCCGCCGACGCCAACGCACTGACGCGCGGCGCGTCGTACCGGGAGGTCGCGGAGCTCGGCTGGTCGATCGCGCGCAGCGCATGAGTGCTGCCCCATCACATTCCGGAAGACACCACGCACCCGTGCCTGTAATCTTCGCCTGTTCGTGCAACCTCTGACATTAGGGGGTCAGATGGCGTCCGGGGGACACACGACAGTCATCCAGCGAGGCCTGGAGCGACGGGCGGCTAAGCCCGCGACGATCGAGGAGGGGACTACGGCGACTGTCGCGGTCATGGTGCGTGTGCTGCCGCCGCCGAAGGCGCTCCTGGTCTTTCAGGATGCACCGCTGCGCCAGCTCATGCAGCGGCGCATCACGCCCGATGTGCTGGAATGCGAGGCGGTCGCCGACGATGAGGAAGCCCTGCGCCAGTTTGGCGCCGAATTTCGCCCGGTGGTGCTCACCGACAGCACGGAGCTGATACGCAAACTGCGGGCGCGGCCCAGCGCACGGACGCCGTTCATCGTCTACGTGGCCGAGGTCGATGACGCCGCGGAGCGCGAGGCGGGCATCCTCGCCGGGGCCGACGAATGCGTCGGGCGTCGGGTCAGCGACGTCGAACTGGACGCGCGCATCCGCGCGGCGCGGCGCATCACCGAGCTCGAGTCGGTACTGCGCATTACGCTGGAGGAGAATCGCAAGCTGTCCGCGACCGACGATCTGACCCGCGCTGCCAGCCGGCGCTTCTTCGGCAAGCACTTCCCGCGTGAGCTCGAACGGGCCGCGCGTTACAAGCGCGCCCTGTCCCTGATTCTGTGCGACATCGACCACTTCAAGAAGATCAACGACACGCTCGGTCATGCAGTTGGCGACGAGATCCTGCAACAGTTCGGCCCGCGGCTGCAGCAGGCTCTGCGCCGCGGGATCGACTGGGTGGCGCGGATTGGCGGTGAGGAATTTGCCATCGTCATGCCGGAGACGGCTTATGAACCGGCGTTCGACGTCGCCCGCAAGTTGCGGGCTGCCGTCTCGCACACCGCCTTCAAGGCCGGCAAGAAGACCATCCAGGTGACTGCAAGCTTCGGCCTGTGCGGCATGGACCAGGTCCCGAGTGGTGACCACAAGGTGGCCGAGCAAGTGCTCCGGGTCGCCGACGCGGCGCTGTATCGCAGCAAGGAGACCGGCCGCAATCGCGTTACGGCCACGACTCTCAAGGATGCGGACGGCTGACCGCAGCCCCCTGACCGCCGCCGACACCCGCGCCGGCTC
>DASZFP010000209.1:0-9809 GCA_035939615.1 Burkholderiaceae bacterium
TGCCCTGCTTCTGCAGGCCCACCATCGTGTACAGCTCGCTGGCGGGCTTGTGTGGAAGGATCGAGCGCAGAAATTCGACGTAGGCCGAGGGCGCCTCCATGTCGACCAGGAAGTAGGCGCGGGTGAAGGAGAACAGCGTCGCCACCGTATCGGCCGACAGCAACAGCGTGTCGATGTAGATCTCGCCGCGGGCATTGCGCAGGAACGGCACCGCGATCGGCATGATGCGGGTGCCGTTCAGGAAGCGCCCGACCAGGTAAGCGCCCTTGTTGCGGTAGAACAGATTGGTCAGGATCTGGATCTGGCAGTCCTGCTCGACGTGGAACGGTCGGCTCAAGGCCGAGGCGATGCCCACCGCGCCGCGGTGGGCTTCGCAGATCGCCCGCATCACCAGCCGGATGTCGCGCTCGACGTCCACGAACGGCGAGGCCAGCCCGACGTCGATCACGATCCGGCGCAGCGTGTGGCGCAGCCCCGCGACGGCCGGGTAGTAACTGCGGTAGGACGGCGGGTCGGAGTCCATGTAGTCGGTGGCCACTCCGGGACGGACGAAGATGAATGCATTGTTGAAGTACAGGCGATTGAGCAGCTTGGTGCACACGGAGTTGAAAAAGGTCTCGGCGCATTCCGGCTGGCGGTGCCGCGCCAGGGCGGCCACGTACTGCTGCTTGACCGCCTGCCACAGCGCGTCGCGCTCCTGCTCCGACAGCGAGTCAAGGTCGAAGTCCCGCTGGATCCGCGCGACCGCATCCAGCACCCGCTGGTCGTAAAAATCGATCCGCTCGCGCGCCGACGCCCGCATGCCGTGCCAGTCGCCGCGTTCGAAGCGGGCTTTGGCCTGCTGCGCTTCGTAGCGGAAGCGCCGGTAGTGCAGGTCGAAGCCTTCCAGGATCGCATGGGCGATCGCCGCCGGCTGCGGCATCGAGCGGTCGAACCGCGCTGGCTCGGCTGCGGGTTCATCGGCCGCTTCCGCGACCGGATCGCCGCCCGCCGGCCTCCCGCGCTGCATCAGCCGGAGGTCTCCACGAAATACTCGCGCCCGATCAGCATCCGGCGGATTTCCGAGGTGCCGGCGCCGATTTCGTACAGTTTTGCATCACGCCACAGGCGCCCGGCCGGATACTCGTTGATGTAGCCGTTGCCGCCGAGAATCTGGATCGTCTCGCCCGCCATCCAGGTGGCCCGTTCGGCCGCGAACAGGATCGCACCGGCGCAGTCCTTGCGGACGCTGCGGACATGATCGCTTCCGAGACGGTCCAGGTTGCGGCCGACCGCGTACACGTAGGCCCGGCAGGCCGACAGCGTGGTCAGCATGTCCGCCACCTTGGCCTGGATCAGCTGAAACTCGCCGATCGGCCGGCCGAACTGGCGCCGCTCGTGGATGTACGGCGTCACCACGTCCAGGCAGGCCTGCATGATGCCCAGCGGGCCGGCCGCCAGCACCGCGCGCTCGTAGTCCAGGCCGCTCATCAGCACGCGCACGCCCCCGTTGACCTCGCCCAGCACATTTTCCGCGGGCACCTCGCAGTCGCGAAAAACGAGCTCGCCGGTGTGCGAGCCCCGCATGCCCAGCTTATCGAGCTTGCGCCCCGTCGAATAGCCGCGCATGCCCTTCTCGACGATGAACGCCGTGATCCCGCCGGCGCCCTGCTCGGGTTCGGTTTTCGCGTACACCACCAGCGTGTCGGCGTCCGGCCCGTTGGTGATCCACATCTTGGATCCATTCAGAACATAGCGGCCGCCCCTGCGCTCGGCCCGAAGGCGCATCGACACCACGTCCGACCCGCTTTCCGATTCGCTCATCGCCAGCGCGCCGACGTGCTCGCCGCGCACGAGCTTGGGCAGATAGCGCAGCTTCTGCTCCGCATTGCCGTTGCGACGGATCTGGTTCACGCACAGGTTCGAGTGGGCGCCGTACGACAGGCCGATCGAGGCCGAAGCACGGCTGACCTCCTCCATCGCGATCATGTGGGCGAGGTATCCCATGCCCGTGCCCCCGAACTCCTCCTCGACCGTGATGCCCAGCACGCCCAGCTCGCCCAGCCGCGGCCACAGCGCCATCGGGAAGCAGTCGCTGCGGTCGGCCTGCGCCGCCAGCGGCGCGATCTCGCGCTGTGCGAACGTCCGCACCACCTCCCGCAGCGACTCGATGTCCCCGCCCAGATCGAAGTCCAGTTCCGCCGTCATGTCTGCCTCCAAGCGCTGCCTTCAACCGGATGACCGCCCCTGGTACGGGGAAGGTCAGCGCGATGGTAGCGCGGCTGCTGCAATGCGCGTACTACAATCGGCTGCAATTGCATCCGTCCGGCACGTCCGCCCGCGCGGGCCACGCCGTCCAATTCAGCCCGGCTGAACGCCGGCCCGAATGCCTCCAGAGAGTCCATCGTGTCCGATCCATCACGCCCGAGCGACGAGACCCGGCTGATCACGCTCGGCCGCGACGGCGCGCACAGCAGCGGTTTCGTCAACCCGCCGCTGGTGCGCGGTTCCACCGTGCTGCACCCGAGCATGGACGAGATGCGCGAGCGCGTCCGGCGCCGCGCCGGCGGCGACGACTCGATGCCGGTCGCGTACGGCATCTACGGCACGCCGACGCACCACGCGTTCTGCGACGCACTGACCGCGCTCGAGGGCGGCTACCGCAGCTGGGCGCTGCCGTCCGGGCTGGCCGCGTGCACGATCGCCGTGCTGGCCTATGTGCGGCAGGGAGATCACGTGCTCGTGCCCGACTCGGTCTACTCGCCCACCCGCCGTTTCTGCCGCGACACGCTGGCGCGTTACGGCGTCGAGGCGACCTTCTACGCGCCACGCAGCGGGGCTGAAATCGAGCAGCAGTTCCGGCGCAACACGCGGCTGCTGTTCATGGAGTCGCCGGGATCGCTGACGTTCGAAGTGCAGGACGTCCCGCTGCTGGCCGCCATCGCCCGCCGACGCGGCGCCGTCAGCGTGATCGACAACACCTGGGCCACGCCGCTTTATCTGCAGCCTCTGGCGTTGGGGGCAGACGTATCGGTGCACGCCGCCACCAAGTACATCGGCGGGCATTCGGATCTGCTGCTCGGAACCGTCACTGCAACCGAGTCGGCCTGGCCGGCACTGCGCGATGCCATCCACCAGTACGGACTGACCACTAGCCCGGACGACTGCTGGCTCGCGTTGCGGGGACTGCGTTCGATGGCGGCGCGGCTGGCGCGCCACCGGACAACCGCCGAGCGCCTGATTGCGTGGCTGCGCGATCAACCCGAGGTCGCCGAGGTGCTGTATCCGGCCCTGGCCGAGGATCCGGGTCACGCGCTGTGGCGCCGCGATTTCCGCGGCGCGAGCGGGCTGTTCGGCGCTGTGCTGGCCCAAAGCGTGACGGACCGCGCCTTGCAGGCGATGATCGACGGCCTGCGATTGTTCGGGCGCGGTTATTCGTGGGGTGGCTTCGAGAGCCTGCTGATTCCGGTGCGGCCCGAGCGAACCGCGCAGCCGCTGCCGCCGCGCGGCCCGATGTTCCGGATCAGCGCGGGACTGGAGGACGCCGAAGACCTGATCGCCGATCTGCAGGCAGGCTTCGAGCGGATGCGCGCCAATTGACGACCGGTCTCGTTTCAACCTGGGAGATGAAAATGAGCGCAACTGTCGGAAGCCTGAAGCAAGGTGCGATCGCGGCGCTGCTGGCGTGCACAGTCGCGCTGGGGGCGGCGCCCGCGGGTGCGGCCTCGAAGGAGGAGATCGACGCGCACGTGCGCCAGTCGGTCGAGGATCTGTACCGGAGCAGCCACGCCGCCAAGGACCTGGCCGCCAAGTCGGTCGGCATGCTGGTGTTCCCGACCGTGGTCAAGGCCGGCTTCATATTCGGCGCCGAGTACGGCGAGGGAGCGCTGCTGGACGGCGGCAAGACCGTTGGCTACTACAACGTCGTTTCCGCCTCGTGGGGCCTGCAGGCCGGAGTCCAGGAGAAAAGCTTCGTGATGATGTTCATGACGGCCGATGCGCTCGCCAGGTTCCGCGAAAGCAAGGGCTGGAAAGCGGGCATCGATGGCTCCGTGGCAGTCGCCACGCTGGGCGCCGGCGACGAGATCGACACGGAGACGTTGAAGAAGCCGATCATCGGATTCGTGTTCAACAACAAGGGACTGATGGCCAATTTGACGCTGGAGGGCTCCAAGATCACGAAGATCGAGAAATAGCCCTCGGCGGCACGGCCCGCCAGGTGGCGGCCACCGCGGCGGCAAACAGCGTGTAGGCGAGCGCAAACACCCAGGCCGGCAGGTCGTGATACAGCGCCCGCTCGACCCATGGCTGGATCAGGCCTTCCGGAGGCTGGCGGTGCCGCAACGCGGCTTCCCACACCGTCAGCGGGCAGGCCACGCCCGCGAGCGACTCCAGCGCGACAAAGCCGATCGCGCCCAGGTGCAGCACGCGCAGCCACCGGATCCTTACCCACGGCCAGTTCAGCGCGGCGCCGATCCAGATCAGCGGCAGCCCCGCCGTGATGAAGATCACGATCGCGCAGTGAACGGCGAGTAAGGCGTCGGCCAGCATTAGTTAGGTGGAAATGACCCTAACGGCCCCTCACCCCCGGCCCCTCTCCCCAGGGGGAGAGGGGTGAGCGACCATCGGAGCTGGCCTACCCACCTTACTGCGACTTACTTTTTTTTGCGCTCGCGCCGGGAGCGGTCGATCAGGTAGTCCATCACCGCCAGGCATCCGGCGCGCGTACGGCTGCGGACCATCGACGGCGCGGTCAGGTACTTGCCGTCGCAGGCCAGCGTGGGGGTGCCGTCGATCTTGTAAGAGGTCCAGATCTGCACCGCACGGTTGGCTTTGCTGACCACCGAGAACGAGCTGTAGGCGGCCAGCCACTGCACCCGATCGATGCCGTGAGCGGCCATGAAATCCGCAATGTCGTTCGCGTCGAACAACGAGCGATGCCCATTGTGAATCGCGTCGAACACCTTGTCGTGCATCTCCTCCACGCGGTTCAGTGCCTCCAGCGCGTAGTAGATCTGCGAATGCGGCTGGCGCGACGGGTCGAAGGCGACCGGCACCCGGCGGTACGCCACATCGGGCGCCAGGTGCTTGCGCCAGGTGGTCAGATCCGGCGTGAAGGCGTAGCAGTGCGGGCAGCTGTACTGAAAGAACTCGAGAACCTCGATCTGGTCACCGGTTTCGACCGGCTGGGGGTTTTTCAACACCTGGTAGTCGGTCCCCGCTTCCGGGGTGTCCTGTGCGCGAGCCGCCAGCGGCACGCAAACAAGACCGATCAGAAGGCTACGACGCGGGTTTGGAACGGGCATGGGGTCCTCGGTTCAATGCAATCCGGGTTCGACCCGGGCAGCCGCGGCCGGTTTGAGCCGGCCGCCATGCTTCGGGTCACTGAGTGTGCACGACTTGCGCTTCGATTCCGTTTTCCGACAGCGTCCGGCGGATGCCGGACAGATCATCCAGCTCCCGGTACGGACCGAGCCTGACGCGATAAAGCACGGTCGCGCTGTCCTGCGTCACCTGCGAGACGCGCGCGTCCAGGCCCAGCAGCGCCAGCCGCGCCCGCATCCCGTCGGCATCCTGCGCCGACTTGAAAGCGCCGGTCTGCAGCATCAGGCGCCCGCCATCGTCGGCCGCAGGCGCGGCGGGCGCTGCGGCGGCGCGCGGGGCGGGCGTCGACCTGTCCTCGATCGGGGCCGCGACGGCATCGTGGGATCGGTCGGCGGGCGGTGGCGGCAGTGCGGCCCGATTCGAATACAGCGGCCGATTCGGATCCTGCAGCTGCCCACCCGCGGTCGGGTTCACGTTCTCGGTGGGACGTTGCACCTTGTTAACAAACGGCACGGGCGAGTTCGTGATGTACAGGGCCACCGCGGTGGACAGCGCGAGCCCGACGACCAGTCCGCTCACGAATCCGACAATCGCACGATCAGACCAGCTCAGTAGCGGCATCTTGCTACATCCGTTCGGGGGCGGACACGCCGATCAGGTCGAGCCCGTTTCTCAACACCTGGCGGACCGCGAGGAGCAGCGCGAGCCGGGCCGCGCGCAGACCCGGATCTTCCACCAGAATGCGCTCGGCATTGTAAAACCCATGCAGTTGGGCCGCGAGCTCCTTCAGGTAAAAGGCGACCTGGTGCGGCGCTAACGCGTCGGCCGCCTCCATCACCACGTCCGGAAAGTCGCTGATCCGGGCCAGAAGGGCCATTTCGCGCGCGGACACGAGTGGAGCCAGACCCACTCGCAAGGCCGCATCCTCATCGAGCGCCGCGCCCCGTTCGGTCGCCTGGGCCAGCACGGAGCAGATGCGCGCGTGCGCATACTGGACGTAGTACACGGGATTGTCTTCGCTGTGCGACTGCGCCAGATCGACGTCGAACGCGAACTCGGTCTCGCCCTTGCGCGACACCAGGAAAAACCGTGTGGCGTCGCGACCGACCCAGTCGGTCAGCTCGCGCAGCGCAACGAAGTCGCCGGCCCGCTTCGACATCTTCACTTCCTGCCCGCCGCGCATCACCCGCACCATCTTGTGCAGCAGGTATTCGGGATAGCCGGGCGGAACCGTCAGACCCATGGCGCCCCCCACCACCTGCAGTCCGGCGCGCACCCGCACCACGGCGCTCTGGTGATCGTAGCCCTGCACATTGATCGCCCGTTCGAAACCCCGCTGAAGCTTGGTCACGTGATAGGCCACATCGGGCACGAAATAGGTGTAGGTGCCATCGGCCTTGCGCATCACCCGGTCCTTGTCGTCACCGCTGCCCTCGACCGCAGTGGTGCGCAGCCACAGCGCCCCTTCGGATTCGTAGGTCAGCCCGGCTTCGGCCATCGCCCGCACGGCCGCCTCGACCCGTCCATCGGCGTACAGCGACGATTCCAGGTAAAAATGATCGAACCGGATGCCCAGGGCCTCCAGGTCCAGGTCCTGCTCGTTGCGCAGGTAGGCCACCGCAAAGCGGCGGATCGCCTCCAGGTCGTCCGGATCGCCGCTCGCCTTCACAACGGCGCCGTCACGCGCCGGTACGGTCGCGCCGGCCAGATAGGCGCGCGCGATCTCGACGATGTACTCACCCAGGTAGCCGACCCGTTCCGGGTCGATCGCCTCGCCGCGCAGCTCGCGCGCGCGGGCCTGCACCGAGGTCGCCAGCCGGTCGATCTGGACGCCGGCGTCGTTGTAGTAGAACTCGCGCGAAACCTGCCAGCCGCGTGCCGCCAGCAAATTGGCCAGCGCGTCGCCCAGTGCGGCCTGGCGCGCATGCCCCACATGCAGCGGCCCGGTCGGGTTGGCCGAGACGAATTCGACCACGGCGCGCCGTCCCCGGCCTTCGGATCCGTGACCGAAGCGGCCGCGCTGTGCCAGCACCGCCCGTGCCACGGCCTGCTTAGCCGCAGCGTTCAGTCGCAGGTTGATGAAGCCGGGGCCGGCCACCTCGACCGCCTCCAGCAGGTCCGCGAACTGGGACAATTGGCGCACGCCGTCGGCGATCTGCTCGGCGACCTGGCGCGGCGGCCGGCCCAGCTCGCGCGCGAGCGCCAGCGCAACCGGGCTGGACAGGTCGCCGTGCTCCGGGAGCTTGGGACGTTGCAATTCGACGGGGCCCGGCGCAGCGCGTAATGTGCCCAGCGCCTGGCGCAACAGTTCCGCGATCGCCTGCCGCTGTTCAGCGAGCATGTCTGGAGTGTGAGCGGCGGTCGGTCAGATTGCAGTTTACCGGAGCCGGGCCGCCGGCACTTCCGGCGGCATGGGTTCCCAACGCCAGGGAGGGCGCATATTGTCACCAGTGCGCACCGTCGTTGGGCCCGGTGCACCTTCAATCCAGCAGGAGATCGTTCATGTCGACTCTCTTATCCGGCAAGGTCGCCCTCGTCACGGGTGTGAGCCGCGGCGGGCAGGTTGGGCAGGCGGTTGCCCAGGCGCTGGCCGCCGAGGGCGCCGCGCTCGCGATCGTGGCGCGCTCGCGCGACAACGTCGAAGCACGGGCGCAGGAATTGAAGGCCGCCGGCGCCCGCGTGCTGCCGCTGGCCGCCAATCTGGCCGACGAGTCGGAAGTCAAGCAGGTCGTCGAGCGGGTGATCGCCGAATACGACCGCATCGATGCCCTCGTCAACCTGGCAGGAGGCCTGACCCGCTACAAGCCGGCGGTCGACCACACGCTGGACGACTGGAATCAGGAGATGGGCAGCAACCTGCTGGCCGCCTTCCTGTGCTCGCGGGCGGTTTTCCCGCGGCTGCGCGACGCCGGCGGCGGCACCATCGTCCACTTTGCCCGCGCCGGCCTGGCACAGGCGAACATGGTGGCCTACAACTGCGCCAAGGCCGGCGTCGAGGCGCTGACGCGCACGCTCGCGCTGGAGGGCCGCGACCACAACATCCGCGTCAATGCGGTGGCGCCGGGGCTGGTCGACACGGAATCGAACATCGAGGCGATGAAGCCCAAGGATCTGAAGAAGTGGGCCCGGCGCGAAGACATTGCACGCGCCGTCGTGTTTCTGGCGTCGGAAGCGTCGGCCGGGATTACCGGCCAGACGCTGGCCGTAACCGGATGGGGGATCTGATATGCGCTCGCTCAAGCTCCTGTGGATGTTGCCCCTGTGCGCCGCGGCCCTGGCAGTGCCGCCCGCCTATCGGGTGACCACCCGGATCGCGGTGCCCGGCCCCGTACGGTGGGATCTGATGTACATCGACCAGGGTGCGCACCGGCTTTACGTCGCGCACGGCACGCAAACCGAGGTGATCGACACCGCCAGCGACACGCTGGTCGGCACCATCCCGGACACGCGCGGCGTGCACGCCGTCGCGGTGGCAAGCGAACTGGGTCTGGTGTTCACCACCAACGGCGCCGACGACGAAATCGGCGTCTATGACCGGACCACGCGACAACGACTGCGTTCCATCAAGACGGGAAGCAATCCCGACGCCATCGTCTACGAGCCCAAGTCCCAGCGGGTGGTCGCTTTCAACGGCCGCTCGCACGATATCACCGTCGCCGATGCGCGAACCGGAGCGGTGATCGCGGCCGCGATCCCGGCGGGCGGCAAGCCGGAGCTGGCGGTCGCCGATCAAGGGCTCGTCTATTTCAACGTCGAGGACACGGCCGAGGTTGCTGCGCTCGACGCGCAGAGCGGCAAGGTGGTGCGTCGCTATTCCATTGCCCCGTGCGAAAGCCCGACCGGACTGGACATCGATGCGCAGGGAAGGCTCTATTCGGTATGCGACAACGGGCTGATGGTGATCAGCGATCCGTCAAGCGGCAAGGTGATTGCCCAGGCGGGCATCGGCGCAGGTCCCGACGGAGTGGTCTGGCTGGACGGCTATGCCATCAGCGCCAACGGGCGCGACGGCACCGCCAGCGTGATCGGCGAAACGGCGCCGCGGCACTTCGAGACGCTCGCCACCGTCACCGTCGCGCCGGGCGCCCGCACGATCGCCGCGGACCGCGGCCTGCACAAGATGTACCTGCCGACCGCCGACCTGAAACCCGAGGCGCCGGCCGCGCCGGGTCAGAAGGAAGGGCGGCGTGAGGCGATTGCCGGCAGCTTCAAGGTCATCGTGGTCGCCGCGCCGTAAGTCGTCTTCGTCCTGACAGGAGCCCTCACCCCCTCCCCTCTCCCGCTGCCGCGGGCGAGGGGCGATCAGGCTCCGCAAGTGCTCAAACGTTCGCAAGTGGAACGCACGATCGCCCCTCGCCCGCGCCAGCGGGAGAGGGGAGCAACCGTGTCTCAGGTCAAGCGTTTTTGGTATGAAGGGCTGCATCCCAGGTGGTGCCGTCGCGCACCATCGCGTTCAAGACGGTGAGCAGCTTGCGCAGGCAGGCGATCAGGGCGACCTTGGCCGG
>DASZFP010000210.1:0-5221 GCA_035939615.1 Burkholderiaceae bacterium
ACCAGCATCTACATGATCCAGTCCGGTATCGCGAGGCTCATCAACCTGATGCCGGACCGCCGCTTCAGTCCGGTGCTGATCGAGCGTTACAACCAGCAGGCGGCGTTCGAGTGCGAGCGTATCCGCGACTTTCTGATCCTGCATTACTTTGCGACCGAGCGGCGCGACTCGCCATTCTGGCAGTACTGCAGCAGCATGCAGATTCCGGCGCACTTGGCCGACAACATCAGCCTGTTCCGGGACAGCGGGCGTTTCTTCCGCGATGCCGAGGAAATGTTTGCCATCACGAGCTGGGTGCAGGTCATGCTCGGTCAGCACATCCTGCCGCGCAATTACCATCCGGCCGTCGACCTGATCCCCGAGCGGGAGCTGAACGAGCTCGTCGCCGGCGTTCGCAATGTCATCGCGAGCTGCGTCGAGGCCATGCCCCTGCACGCCCAGTTCCTCGCCCGCTACGGCCAGGCGGCCGCGCCCCCGGCGGCCACGCGCCCGGCGCGGTAAGCGCAGGCGCGCTTTTACTTCTGCCGAACAGCCGGCTTGCGCCGCTGCTGCAACAGCCAGGTAAAAAGCTCCGGATCTGCGTACGCCGCGGTCCAGGCGTCGTGACCCGTGTCGGGATACACCGTGAGCCGCGCGTCGCCGCCGCAGGCCCTGATCGCCTCGATCGTGGCCTGATCGCCGGCGAGCGGGACGACGGTATCCTGCGCACCATGGAATGACCAGACCGGGACACCTTTAAGCCGGCAGGCGTCCGCCGGCTCCCAGGTTCCGCACACCGGCGCGATCGCCGCGAAGCGATCGGGGTGCTGACTCGCCCAGGCGTAGGTCCACATTCCACCCATGCTGACGCCGGTCAGATACACCCGCTCCGGGTCTATCGGCAGCTGCTCGAGCAACTCATCCAGCATCGCATTCAGCACCACCGGGTCGAAGCGCTCGATACTGTTGGGTGCCTGGGGTGAGGCAACGATGAACGGGAAGTCCGCTCGCGAGTCGACGATCCTGGGCGGACCCAGCACCTTGAGTTTCTCAAGATCCTCGCCCGCCTCTCCCGATCCGTGCAGGAAGATCAGCAGCGGGTAGCGCGTGGTGCCGCTGCGGTCGAAACCGGCCGGCAGGAACAGCAGCAGTCGGCCTCGCGCCTCGACGGTCACCGTGCGCTGAAAGGACTGCGGATGCTGACCTTGCGCGAGCACCCACGGCTTGCGCACTGCACAGCCTGCGATCACGCTGAAGCCTGCGAGCAGCGTCACAAAAATCGTTGCCTTCACGCGCCTGGGCCCGATTATGTTTGCTTCGAGGGCAGTGCGAGTTTGACACGCACGAGGAACGCTGGCTAGACTCTGTGAAAACGTTTACTTGGCGCCGGGATGGCCTATATCGCGGCGCCTGCGGAGGGCAGGTGGCAGCGACGATTAAGGACGTGGCGCGACGGGCGCGGGTTTCGATTGCTTCGGTTTCCCGCACCCTCAACAACTCCAGCTCGGTGACCCCGGACGTTCGCGAGCGCGTGCTGCGCGCCGCGAGCCGGCTGCATTACACGCCACATGCCGCGGCGCGCAGCCTGATCAGCCGCTGTACCCACACCATCGGGCTGCTGCTGCCGGATATCCACGGGGAGTATTTCTCTGAACTGATCCGCGGCGTGGACCGCGCGGCGCGGGCGCGCGGCTTGCACCTGCTGGTCTCCTGCACGCACGGCAATAACGCGGAGGCAGCCGAAGCGCTGCGATCGATGAACGGCCGCGTCGACGGTCTGCTGATGATGTCGCCGTACATCGGCGGCGAGAGCCTCGAGGACGCGCTGCCGAGCGGATTGCCGACGGTCCTCATGAACACACACGAACCCGCCGGCATCGGGGCGGCGTTAGTGGTTGATGATTTCGGTGGTGCGCGCGCCATGACCACTCACCTGGCGGCCGCCGGCTATCAGGATATTGCCCACATCCGCGGTCCGGCGAACGACTTCCAGGCCCTGGAGCGTGTGCGCGGCTATCGTGCAGGCCTCGCCGCGGACCGCGTGCCGCGGGTGATCGACGGGGATTTCACCGAAGAGTCAGGGTATCTGGCGGGCCGGGCGCTCGCCGCGAGCGACACGCCGCCGCAAGCGGTCTTTGCGGCGAACGACACCATGGCCATCGGGTGCCTGTTCGCCCTCACGGAAGCCGGTGTCCGGGTTCCGCACGATATCGCGCTCGCCGGCTTCGATGACATTCCGCTCGCCCGCTTCGTCAGTCCGCCGCTGACGACGGTGCGCGTCGACATCGCGGCGATGGGGCGGCGCGCACTGGAGAGCCTGGTCGTTTCCATCGCCGACCCGAACGCCGCCGGGCGTTCATCCATTGAGACCGTGCCGGTCGAGCTGGTGGTGCGCGCCTCGTGCGGCGCCGGTTCACAGCGTCACACACCGCGCGACAAGGCGTGCGCGTGATGGGCAGCTACCCACTGACGCGCGCGGCTGGATCCCGATGCCGGGGAGCTCTCGTATTGCCGCTACTGGTGGCGTGCTGTGCCTTGTTGTGCGGGCGCGCCGGCGCAGCCGGCCATTCGGTCACGCCGGCAACGCCTGCGCCGGATTCAATCGGCGTGCTTCGTCCTCCGCTTCCCGTGGCCCTGGATCCGTTCCTGGCGGATGCTGAGCAGCGCTCTTTCCGGTTCTTCTGGGAGACCGGCAATGCACCGACGCCCCCGCTCGCCAGCATCGCGGCGGGAGGCTCCGGGCTCACCGGCCATTCAGCAACGCCTGCGCCGGATTCAATCGGCGTGCTCCATCCTCCGCTTCCCGTGGCCGTGGATCCGTTCTTCGCGGATCTCGAGGAGCGTACGTTCCGCTTCTTCTGGGAGACCGGCAATGTACCGACGCCCCCGTTCGCCACCATCGCGGCGGGAGGCTCCGGGCTCCCCGGCCATTGGGCAACGCCGACGCCGGAGGCAACCGGCGCCTTGGATCCGTTCTTCGCGGATCTCGAGGAGCGCACGTTCCGCTTCTTCTGGGAGACCGGCAATCCCAGGAACGGCCTCATTCCCGACCGCTATCCGACGCCCTCATTCGCCAGCATCGCGGCGGTGGGCTTCGGGCTCACCTCCTATCCCATCGGGGTCGAACGCGGCTACATCCTGCGGGAGGCGGCGCGCGTGCGCGTGCTCGCGACGCTGCGATTCTTCGTCGCCGCGGATAATCAGCACGGGTTTTTCTATCACTTTATCGACATGCGCAGCGGCGCGCGCGCCCATGAGAGCGAGGTCTCGACGGTGGACACCGCGCTGCTGCTCGCCGGCGTGCTTTTCGTTCAGAGCTATTTCGACACCCAGGATCCGCAGGACATGGAGATCCGGGCGCTGGCCGAAGAGATCTACCGGCGGGTGGACTGGACCTGGGCCCAGCCACGCCCGCCGGCGGTGGCGCTCGCGTGGACACCGGAACAGGGGTTCGCGAGCCTCGACTGGAACGGTTACAACGAGGCGATGCTCGTTTACCTGCTCGCCCTGGGCTCTCCCACACATCCCGTCGGCGAGCAGGCCTGGACGCAGTGGACCAGCAGCTACGACAAGTACTGGGGCACGCTCTACGACCAGACCTATCTGAACTTCGCGCCCCTCTTCGGCCACCAGTACACGCACGTATGGGTGGATTTCCGCGGCATCCAGGACGGGTACATGCGCGACCATGGACTCGACTACTTCGAGAACAGCCGCCGGGCCACTTACGCGCAGCGCAGGTACGCCATTGCGAATCCGAAGCAATGGCAGGGATACGGCAAGAACGTGTGGGGCATGAGCGCTTCCGATGGCCCCGGCCCGGCGCGCGAGTCGAACCTCGGTGGGGATCGCCGCTTCCTGAAGTACGCCGCGCGTGGCGTGGCCGTGGGCCGTATTGTTGACGACGGTACCATCGCCCCGACCGCCGCAATCAGTTCGCTGCCATTTGCTCCGGAGATCGTGTTGCCCGCGACACTCGAGATGTATCATCGCTTCGGATCCTCGATCTACTCATCCTACGGATTCCTCGATGCGTTTAACGCGAGTGTCCGCGGTTCTCAGAGCCAGCCACAGCCGATGCCGGTGCTGCCGGGCTGGGTTGACCCGGACTACATCGGAATCGATCAGGGGCCGATACTGGCGATGATCGAGAACTATCGCAGCGCTCTGGTGTGGCGAGTCATGCGCGGCAATTCGTACGTCCGGGAGGGCCTGGAGCGCGCCGGATTCTCGGGCGGGTGGCTCGCGCAGGGTCCGCTCGGACCGACTGCGCTCGCGCCGGCTCCGCTCGGGCAGTATCCGCTGGTGCTGAATCCGCTCGCATCGGCTGCGCTCGTGCAGAGTCCGCTCGCGCCGACCCCCTGACCGCAGGCGGGAGCCGGAGCCTGCCGCGCTGGCTGAAGGTCCTGCTGCCCCTGATGTGCGCCGTCGGGTGCGGCTCGCCGGCGCCACCGCACCGCCTGGTGAGTGTGTGGGCGATGGGCCGCGAGGGCGAGGTGATCGCGCAACTGTTACCGCAGTTCCGCACGCTGCACCCGGACATCGAGGTCAGGATCCAGCAGCTGCCCTGGACCGCCGCTCACCAGAAGCTCCTCACTGCCTTCGCGGGCGACGCGACGCCGGACCTGTGCCAGCTCGGCAACACCTGGATTCCGGAGTTTGTCGCCCTCAAGGCGCTCGAGCCGCTTGAGCAGAGCCTCGCGCGTTCGGCAATCGTGCAGGCGAGCGATTATTTTCCGGGAATCTGGGACACTAATATCATCGGCGGCACGCTGTACGGCGTGCCGTGGTACATCGATACACGCCTGCTGTTCTATCGCCGTGACCTGTTGGCCGAGGCCGGCTTTGCCGAGCCCCCCGGGTCCTGGGAGGAATGGTCGCGGATGCTCGCCGCCATCAAGACGCGGGTCGGCCCGGAGCGCTACAGCGTGCTGCTGCCACTCGACGAATTCGCGCCATTGCTGGTGCTGGCGATACAGCAGCCGGAGCCGCTGTTGCGCGAGGACGGCCGCTACGGCAATTTCCGCAGTCCGGGATTTCGCCGCGCGCTGGCATTCTATCGGGAGGCGTTCCAGCGGCAGTGGGCGCCGCCGATCACCGGCACGCAGATTTCCAACGTCTGGGACGAGCTCGGGCGCGGCTACTACTCCTTCTATATCTCCGGTCCGTGGAACATCGGTGAATTCAAGCGACGCCTGCCGCCCGAGCAGCAGGGCACCTGGATGACCGCGCCGATGCCCGG
>DASZFP010000211.1:0-26731 GCA_035939615.1 Burkholderiaceae bacterium
GGGCGCATTCATCGGCGCGCTTCGCGCTGCAGCAGGGCCCGCTTGCGTTCGACACCCCACCGGTATCCGGACAGTGCGCCGTCACTGCGCACCACGCGGTGGCAAGGTATGGCAACGGCCAGCGCATTGGCGGCACACGCCTGCGCCACGGCGCGCACCGACTTGGGCGAGCCGATCCGCCGGGCGATGTCCGCATAGCTGGCGGTGCGCCCGATCGGAATTTTTCGCAGCGCCTGCCAGACGCGACGCTGAAATGCCGTACCTCGTATATCGAGCGGCAGGTCCAGCCCCAGCTGCGGGGCCTCGACGAAGCCGACCACCTTGGCCACCCACTCGCCGAACTGCGCATCGTCGCCGATCAGGTGAGCCTTTGGAAAGCGGTCCTGCAACTCGCGCGCCAGCTGATCCGGGTCATCGCCCATCATGATCGCGCAGACCCCACGGGCGCTGCGCGCCACCAGGATCGACCCCAGCGAGCATTGCCCGATCGCAAAGCGGATTTCCGTATCGGACCCGCCGGCCCGGTAGCGGCTGGGTGTCATGCCGAGCACCTGGTCGGCCTGCTCGTAGAACCGGCCGGCCGAGCCGTAGCCTGCGCCGTAGATCGCGTCCGTGACCGTGCCGCGTTGCTTCAATTCGCGCTGCAGGCGGCTCGCACGATGTGCGCCCGCGTAGGCTTTCGGGGTCACCCCGGTCACCGATTTGAAGACCCGGTGCAGGTGATAGGCGCTGATCCCCGCACGCTGCGCCAGTTGGTGCAGCGTCGGCGGCTGCTCGGCCGCCTCGATGTACCGGCACAGCTGCGCGACGGTGCGGGCGTGCGCTGCAGCAAGGCTCGGCTGATCCGGCTTGCAGCGCAGGCAGGCTCGAAAGCCGGCCCGTTCGGCCTCGGCCGCCGTCGCGAAAAACGCGACATTTTCGGGCCTGCCGCGCCGCGACGGGCAGGTCGGCCTGCAGTACACGCCCGTGGTCCGCACCGAATAGAAAAACCGGCCATCGGCATCCGGATCACGTGCCAGGACGGCTGCCCAGCGCGGATCGGCGAGGATCGCCGCCGCGCTGCCTTCGTTCCCGACGTTCGCTTTCATGACTCGCCTTCGAATCCGATCTCGATGGGGGTCACATTAATCATCGTGCGCGCCCGTGGCACTCCGGGTCTTGCTTTCAAATTCGAGGGGCCTGCCAGCCCGCGTTCCTACTATATCGGGGCGGTCCGTTCCGCCTATACTGTCGCGGAGGTTTTTGTCAGGGACCAGGATCCGCCAGTTGCAAAGGGTCAGGATCAGAGTCGACCAGCTCCAGGTCGGCGCAGCAGTGCCGTTCGACATCTACAGCTCGGAGGGCCGGCTGCTGTTGCGCCGCGGACACGTGATCGAGTCCGAGGAGCAGCTGGACCGGCTGGTCCACGCGGGTCATTACGACCCGACCGTCGCGGAGGCGTTCCCCTTTCGCAACCGCGGCCAGACGGAGCGCGTGGTCCACGAATTCGACCGGCTGCCCTCGCAACTGGTGCGCAACCGGGTCTCGATCTTCGAGCGCCTGACGCAGGTCGTTCACGCCCTGGACGATCTGTACTCGCTGGGTCTGCCGGCCGAGGGATTTGAAGGCGGCATCCGCGCCGCCGTGGCGGACGTCCGCGAATGCTGCGCGCTGGACAGCGATGCGGCGCTGGCGCACATCATGCTGTCGGGGTCGCTGCGGTACGCGCTGCGCCAGACCACCAACGCCGCCATCCTGACGACGATTCTGCTCAGCCGCGACCAGCACGACCCGGCCAAGTCGGCATCAGCGATCGCCGCTGCCCTGACGATGAACATCAGCATCCTGACGCTGCAGGATACGTTGTACCGGCAGCAGGAGCCGGTGACCAGCGAACAGCGCGAAGCGTTAAAGTTTCATCCCAGCGAAAGCGTCAAGATGCTGCGCAGTTTCGGCGTTAACGACGCGCTCTGGCTTCAGGCGGTCGAGCAGCATCACGAAGCGCGCGACGGATCGGGCTACCCGGCCGGCCTGAAGGATCCGGCCATCTGCCGCGAGGCCCAGGTCGTGTCGCTGGCCGACCGCTACTGCGTGATGGTCAGCCAGCGCGCCTATCGGATCGCGTTTTCACCGCGCCAGGCCATCAAGGAATTGCACGAACGCAGCGCCAGTTCGACCGACCCGGCATTGATTGCCGGGCTGATCGCCGCCGTCGGCCTTTATCCGCCCGGCGCCTACGTGCGGCTCGCCAACGGCGAAACGGCCATCGTCGTGCGCCGGCTGATCGATCCGAAGCATCCAGTGGTCTATGCGCTGCACCAGGACACCACGGCGCCTTACGAGTCCCCGAAGAAGCGACTGACGGCGAACAATCGGGATTTCGAGATCATCGCCGACGTCAAGCCGGAGAACGTGCGAGTCAAGATCGACCCGGAAACCCTGTGGCCGCCCAGCGCGGCGGCCGAGGCGCCACCGGCGGAGGCGCCGTCCGTGTGACCTGCGGCCGGGTGCAGCGTCACGATCTGGCCTTGGCAGCGAGCAACGCGGCGCGGCGCGCCAGACTCTCCTTCGGCCAGTGCTGATCGCGGTCGTAGTACTGAAGCACCGCCGGAATGTCCGGCGGCAGCGCGACCCACGGCTGCTTGCTTTCGGTGAAGATGTGGATGTCGGGCGGCAACCGATCCGGCTCGTCCAGCGTGCCGACCCGCACGAAGCGAACCGCATCGCCGGCGCCGCCGTAGTTGCTCCAGACGGCGATCCGGCAAGTCGGGCAACGCCAGATTTTCTGCCCGATTCCGCTCAGCGATGGCGTATGGACGACCTCTGGCTGGCCTTGCAGCAACAGCACGCGATCGGTTTCGATCATCGCATTGAGCGCGAACGCCGTCCCGGTTTCGCGCTGGCACCAGCGGCAGTGGCAGCAGTGAACGAACAGCGGCTTGCTGGTCATCCGGTAGCGCACGGCCCGGCAGGTGCAGCCGCCCTCCAGTGGGTCAAATCCCAGCTCGGTCATCCTTCGGCTCTCGCTGCTCACCCCGGAGGCCGGCCGCGCGAGGCCTCCTCGATCAAAGCGGCCACCTGCAGGTCGTCGGCACCCCCGCGTTCGATCAGCCCGGCCACTGCGCCGGCGCGGTTGGCCGCAGTCTGATTCTGGCTGATCTTCCACTTCCCGACCAGCCTGGAGATCGCGATCTCGAAGCCGACGATCGACTCGATCATCCGCCCGATGTATTCGTCCGGCGCGTCCGCAATCGACCAGGGCGAAGCCGAGGACGCCTCGTGCCGGGCGACCAGTGCTTCGAGCTGCGCGCGCAGCCATGCCGGATCGTCGATCGCGCGCAGCGGCCCATGGGCGTGCACCACGACGTAGTTCCAGGTCGGCACGACCTTGCCGTGCTCTCGCTTGGCCGGGTACCAGGAGGGCGACACGTACGCGTGCGGACCCTGGAAAATCGCCAGGGCTTCGACCTGCTCGACCCGATCGCTCCACATCGGGTTGGCGCGCGCGACGTGACCGCGCAACGTGCCCGATCCGTTTGCCCCGGCCGACAGCAGCAGCGGGATGTGATTCGCGTTGATTCCGCCGGAGGCCAGCGTGACCACGGTGGCGAGTGGATGCGCACGGATCAGTTCGTGCAGGACCTCGACCCGTGTCTCCTGGAAGTGCTGCGGTACGTACATGAGCGGATTACGCCAAAGCGGTCGCCGGCTTTGAGTCGGACATCAAGGACATCTTTGCCAGTAACCGACGTCGATCCAATGGCCGAACTTATATCCGACTTCCTTGAAGTGTGCCACCTTGGTGAATCCCAGCCGCTCGTGCAGCGCGACGCTCGCCGGGTTCGGCAATCCGATCCCGCCGATGACGACATGAATCGATTGCTCGCGCAGGATCTGCAGCAGCGCCTGGTACAGCCGGGTGCCGATGCCCTGACCGGTGCAAGCGGGGTCCAGATAGACGCTGCTCTCGACCGAATGGCGATACGCGCATCGCCCCTTCCATTTGCCAGCATACGCGTAGCCGATCAGCCGCTCGCCGCCCTGATCGGCGACCAGCCACGGCAGCGAGGCCGAGACGACTTCGGTGATGCGCGCGGCCATTTCGGCCGCGCCGACCGGTTGCTCTTCGAACGAGATCGTCGTGTTGCAGACGTAATGACCGTAAATCCGCGCGATCGCCTCGGCGTCGTCGATCGTGGCCGGACGGATCCGCAGCGCCTGCATCACACCGGCCATCGGACCTAACCCGCACCTATTCTTGTGAAGAAGGCCGGACCCGGAACCGCCGCAACAGTCGCCGGGTCCAGACCAGCGCGAATGCGCCGAACGTCACCAGGCCCCCGACCATCCACGGCGTCGACAGATGTGGCGGGTTGACCTCGTTGGCGCGCACCACCAGCCAGTGCACGTAACACAGGAACACCACCAGCGCGGCCATGAACTGTCGCACGCCGCCTCGCAGGGCCAAGATGGTCTGGTCCCTTCGCTCCGGCGCAAGCCAGTAGCCGCGGTTGGGCAGATTGATGCGGGCGCCTGGCCTGCCGAACGCGAATTGCGATACGAATAGCAGCAGCGCCGGAAGCGCGACCACGACCGCCAGCATGAAGCCGATGTAAGCGCCGCGCGACATGAAGCCGTTCGCGTAACCGTCCCCTTCGAAGTGGGAGGCCACCACGGCCGGCATCGAAAGCGACGTGGCCCAGACGAACGCCGCCGCGCACCCCAGCAGCGCGGCGAAACGGACGAACGGGCTGGCGCTGATCGAACCGGCCACCTGCCCACTCAGTCGGGATGCGTCGGGTTGGCCGATTGATCCCCGACCACGGTGCGCCACGGCTTCACGCTCCACCGGGTGACCAGTCCGTTCTGCACGTACGGATCGCCTCGGGCAAAAGCCTCCGGCGCGGCCGGCGAGTCGGCCGAAAACAGCAGTATCGATCCTTCGATCGGGTCGCCCACCGCGCCGCCGAGCAGCAGCTCGCCCCGGTCGGCGAACTGCCAGGCGAGCTTCAGATGCGCGCCGCGAAACTGCCCGCGCCGGGCCAGGTAGTCCGGCGAGACCTCGTAGATCAGCAGGTAATGCATGGAATGCTCCTCCAGGGAAAGGGCCGCCTCACGCGGCCGGCCAGTGGCGGGCGAACACCGGCGCGACCGACGGATCGCGGTCGATGCGCTCGAGCGCTGCATACAATTGCGGGCGGACATCGCGAAGATGGGCCCGGGTCGCCGACCACTTCGAGACGACCGCGGCCAGGAAGTCCAGGCCACCGGCGGTTGGGCCGCACAGGAACGGGCGCGCCGCAAACTGATCCGAAAAGATCTCCCAGTGCCGGTACAGTCGATCGCGCGCTCCGCGGCGGATGCGCTCGTTGGTGGCCTCGTCGGCATCGACGCACCAGCGCTCCGGGTAATCGATGATGCTGACGGCCGCATAGCAGTTGGCAGCGATGTAAACCAGTCCGCGGATCGACTGGGCCCGCAAGGACAGTTTCACCGGCAGGATGTCCGAGGCCGGATACTGCAGACCCAGCTGAATCAGGATGGCTGCGCTCTCGGTCAGCACGCTGCCGTCGGGCGCTCTCAGGGTCGGGATCTGTTTGAGCGGGTTCAGGCGCTCCAGCTCCGCCACGGCCGTTTCCGGCTGCCACGAGGCCGCCTCGACCGTGCGATACGCAACCCCGCACCGCTCGAGCGCGACTTCCACCGCGGCGGAGCCGGAGCCTTTGCATCCGTACAGCGTGAACATTTCGCCGGTGCGGCGGAAAGGTTCAGACCGGCTGATCGGCATCGATGTCCTCCCAGTAGTCCATCGTCGCGGACTTGCGATAGGCCTCGCCCGTCAGCTTCACGCTGACTCGACCGGTTTCGGGGAATACCGCGACATCGTGCGGATGGGGATTGCCGATGATCAGGTAGCGGCACGGCTCGCCCGTGTGGTTGAACAGCGAATGACCCACCTTCTGGCCGGCCGGAAAGCACACGTAGTGGCCGGGGGACATGATGTAGGACTTCTCGCCCAGCCGCAACGTCAACGACCCCTCGAGAACGAAGACGTGCTCCTCCTCCAGCAGGTGATAGTGCAGCGGATTGGCTTGCCGGCCCGGGGCCAGCACCTCGTTGGCGACGCCGATCCGGGTTGCACCTGCGAACGAGCTCAGGTGCTGAAAACGCATGCCGAAGCGCTCGCCTTGGAGGAATTCCTCCCAGGGCACCTCGGCAATCGGAAACGGCTGGAAAACGCCGTCGGCGTCGGCGGAGTTAGGTCGGCTGCTCACTCGGCCCTCCCATGCGTGAACCCGTTACGATGGCGCTGCATTCCGCCAAACGAGGCAGTCAGACCGTATTTTGCTTGAGAATGTCGACACGCACGCCGGTCGACTTGCCCGCCGGATCAACTGCCAAAACCGCCCAGCGCTGACGCGTCAGGTTCGCCCCTGGCCGGCTGCTTGCGCGAGCAGAGTCTCGTAGACCTGAAGATCGCTCGGCGAGAAGCAGCAGAAGACGACCTCCTGGATGAGCGCGAGCTCCGGCAGCGAGGAACGAACGGTGTCGACTGCGATCCGGGCTGCCTGATCGATCGGATAGCCGTAGATGCCGGTGCTGATGCTCGGAAACGCCAGCGTGACGATTCCGTGCTCGGCGGCGAGCTGCAGCGAGCGCCGATAGCAGGATGCCAGAAGCTCGGGCTCGCCACTCGAGCCGCCGCGCCACACCGGTCCAACGGTGTGGATCACGTGCCGCGCCGGCAGGCGATGGCCGCCGGTGAGCTTGGCATCGCCCGTCTTGCAGCCACCCAGCCGTCGGCACTCGGCCAGCAGCTCGGGACCGGCGGCGCGATGAATCGCGCCGTCGACGCCCCCGCCGCCGAGCAGCGACGAGTTGGCGGCGTTGACGATCGCATCAACCCGCAGCGTGGTGATGTCGGCGCGCAGCGCGCGCAGGATGGCGGCCATGGCGTAGCCGGTTCGACGGGAAAGATGCTACCGCCAATCCGCCTGCGCACGCTTCGGCGGGCAGGCTTGTGGCCGCAGCCGGGTCTCTTGTAGGCTGGTACGGTTCCCGATGTCCAAGCCTCGCCGCTCCCGAACCATCGTGCTGGTACTGATCGGCACCACCGCGCTGCCGGCCTGCATGCCGCTTGCCTCGCGCACCGTGCACGATCGCTATGCGAGCCTGGCGGACTGTTCGGCCGATTGGGGCCGGCCCGAGGTCTGCGATCAGGACAACGACAGCCGCCCCTTGCCCGGCAGTTACGGCGGTCCCCACGTCATTTATCGTGGCCCAAACTACCCTCAGGGTGGTCGCGAACAGGCGCAACTTGAAGCCCGCACACAGGCCCTCCGCCTCGGGTCCTTGGACGTGACGGCCCCGCGCATCGGCAACCACGCAATCGAAGCGGTCCCGACGCGCGGAGGCTTCGGCGCCTCGGCCCACTCTTTCGGTGGGCTCGGCTGATGCGCAGGGAACTGCTGGAGCCGCGCAACGGCTGGCAGCAACAGATGGAATCGCTGGGATTCCGCTATCACTCGATCGACGGGGTGTACTGGGACGAAAGTCGTTGCTACCACTTCACGTCGGAGCAGATCGACCGGCTGGAGTCGGCCAGCGCCGAGCTGCATCAGCGCGCACTGGACGCGGCGCGCCACGTGATCGAAAAGGATCGCTATCAGGAATTCCGGATCGGACCCGAACTGGTACCGTTGATCGAGCGCACCTTCGCGGCATTCGAGCAGGGAGACAGCGCAGGGTTTTCGCTGTTCGGACGCATGGACCTGAGTTACAACGGCGCCGATGCGCCCAGGCTGCTGGAGTACAACGCCGACACGCCCACCGCGTGCCTGGAAGCGAGCGTGGCACAGTGGCACTGGCTTCAGGCGGTGCGGCCGGGGGCAGACCAGTTCAACTCGATCCATGAAAAACTGATTGACGCCTGGGCGCGACTGAGATCGGCCGCCGCAAGCCAGACGCTGCACTTCGCCGCGGTCGGCGAAGAGGACAGTCCGGAGGATTGGGGCAACCTGGAGTACCTGCGCGATACGGCCATACAGGCCGGGTGGAGCACTGTCGCACTGCCGATCGACCAGATCGGACACGGCGGCATCGACTTCGTCGATCAGGACGCCCAGCCGATCGAGTATCTGGTCAAGCTGTACCCATGGGAGTGGATGGCGCGCGAGCAGTTCGGGGTCCACCTGCCGACCTCGCACGTCCGCTTCATCGAGCCAGCCTGGAAGATGCTGTTGTCGAACAAGGCCTTGCTGGTGATCCTGTGGGAGCTGTTTCCGGACCACCCGAATCTGCTGCCTGCCTACTATGAGCCCGGCCCGCTCGGAGCGCGCTACGCCTGCAAGCCGAAGCTGGCGCGCGAAGGGGCCAATGTGAGACTGGTCGATGGCGCGACCATCGAGCAGTCGGACGGGCCCTACGACGCGGCCGACTGCGTGTTCCAGGCGCTCGCTCCGCTGCCGCGCTTCGGCAACGATCACGTGGCGGTCGGAAGCTGGATCGTCAACGGCGAGCCGGCCGGCATCGGGCTGCGCGTTCGGCCTGCTGAACGCGGCCTGTATGACTTATTGAGAGCGCCGCTAGGCCTGCTTACCCCGGTAACCCAGCACGCGCGCGGGAAGAAACAGGATGGCGCGCAATAGAGCGAACACGGCGTCGAGCGTGATGCCGACCAGGCGCAGCGGCAGCGACACCAGCCAGACCAGCGGCCACAACAGCAGCGCGAGCAGCGCAACCGGCCAGCACAGCACGAGCAGAAAACACCACGCGATCAGCGTCAACAGCGTCTTCATCCCGCCGCTCCCTTCCCGTCGAAGCGTAATTGTTGCACCCGGCGGCACGACCGGCGCAACGGCCTGACTGGGTCAGGCCCAGGCCACGGCTCACCGCAGCGCGATTCGAAAGCGCAGTCCACCGGCGCGCTACCGGCAGCGCACCACGCGCGTGCCCGGAATGCGGTCGTGCCACCCGGGTTGGTTGGATAAGAACGAGAATGCCTCGAAAGGAATGAACCGGCACGCGGTCCTGCCCAGTACCTGCTTCAGCGACGGCCTGGCGCCGCTTTCGTCGACCACGACCGTGCCGAAGACCCATTTGCCCGGAGTTCTCGACCAGGCACCTTCGAACGCAACGTAGTAGCAGGAAATCAGCACGGATCCAAGAAGGAAGTCCGGAATCCGTTTCATGACCGCAATCCCGCTCGCACCAAAGACGACGCCAACCACCAGCGCGAAAATCACCCCCAGAACGACGAAGCAGCCATAGTCGACCAAAAGGGTTCCGAAGCGGCGCCAGCGGCCGGCCGGACCGACCACGCGAACTTCGCTCGCGAGCAGCACTTCGCTGTTGGGCGGTCGGTACGGGTTTTCGTCCTGGTCCATATTCGCGCGCACCGTAATATCCTGGACAGCATACGAACCGGCCCGAGCTGCGTCCATAGGATCCGGCTTGCGTTCGTGCTCTCGGGCCATCCGGGCAACCGATCCGATGCGGATACTGCTGATCGAAGACGACCGGATGATCGGCGAGAGCATCCGTGCCGCGCTGCGGCAGGACGGCAGCGCGGTCGACTGGGTGCGGGACGGCCGCAGTGCCGAATCTACGCTAGGCACCGAACAGTTTGACCTGGTGCTGCTGGACCTGGGACTGCCGCAGCGCGACGGCGTCGAGATCCTGCGGGCGCTGCGGTCGCGCCGCGATCAGACGCCCGTGATCGTGCTGACGGCCCGGGACGCGCTGCAGGACCGGGTCAATGTCCTGGACGCCGGCGCCGACGATTACCTGGTCAAGCCCTTCGAACTCGAGGAGCTGGCAGCGCGGATCCGGGCGGTCACGCGGCGCAAGGCGGGGCGGGCCGAGCCGGCCATCGAGATCGGCGAAGTGCGGCTCGATCCGTCGATGCGGCAGGTCACGCGGGCCGGTGAGACGGTCGCGCTGTCAGGGCGCGAATATGCGGTGCTGGAGGCGTTGATGATGCGCCCCGGCGCGATCCTGTCGCGCGCGCAGCTCGAGGACCGTCTGTACGGTTGGGGCGACGCGATCGAGAGCAATGCCGTCTCCGTCTACGTGCACCAGCTGCGCCGCAAGCTGGGCAATGATTTCATCCGCAACGTGCGCGGGGTCGGTTACTACGTCAGCCGGCCCGAGGCGTCGCGATGAAGTCGATCCGCACCCGGCTGCTGGTGTCGCTGCTGTCGGTCGTGCTGGCAAGCGCCGCAGTCGGCGGCGCGGTGACCTACACCAACGTGCTGCACGAGGCCGAGTCGCTGTTCGACTATCAGCTGCGCCAGATGGCCCTTTCGCTGCGCGACCAGGGGTTCATCGCGCCCGACGAGGCCGCGGCGCTGGCCAACGACGACTTCGATTTCGTGGTGCAGATCTGGACCGTCGACGGAACCCGCATCTATGCCTCGCACCCGGGCCTGGCGCTGCCACCTCGCGCCGTGCTGGGCTTCTCCGAGACGCGCCTGGGCGACGGAACCTGGCGCCTGTTCAGCACGGCAACACGCGACCGCGTGATCCAGGTCGCCCAGCCGCTGGCGATTCGCCGCCAGCTGGCAGCGCGGGCCGCGCTGCGCGCCGTGGCGCCGATGCTGGCGCTGGCGCCGATCCTGGCGGTGGCGATCGGCTGGTCGGTGGGCGCTTCGCTGCGACCGGTCCGGCGGCTGGCCGCCGAGGTCAAGCGGCGCGACGCCGACGCGCTCGAGCCGGTGGGCCAGGCCGACCTGCCGGCCGAAGTGTCGCCGCTGGTCGAATCGATCAATGCGCTGCTGGCGCGCCTGCGCAAGGCTTTCGACGCCCAGCGCGCCTTCGTCTCCGACGCGGCGCACGAGCTTCGATCGCCGTTGACGGCGCTGAAGCTTCAATTGCAGCTGCTGCAGCGTTCGACCGATCCGGCTTCGCGCGAACAGGCGATCCGGGCCTTGTCGGCCGGGATCGACCGCGCCACGCGCCTGGTGACACAGCTGCTGACGCTGGCGCGCACCGAGCCCGGCGGCCCGCAGGCGCCGCTCGCGCCCACCGACCTGGCCGAGACCGCGCGCCAGGCCGTCGCCGACGTGGTGCCGCTGGCCGATGCCAAGTCGATTCGCCTGTCGCTTCAAGCGCCGGACCACTGCGCAGTCGAGGGCGACGCTGCGGCGCTGCGCGTGCTGGTGCGCAACCTGGTCGATAACGCGGTGCGCTACACGCCGGCCGGCGGGCAGGTCGAATCGATGGTGCGCCAGGACCAGGGCCAGGTGGTGCTGACGGTGGACGATTCCGGTCCCGGCATCCCGGTCGCGCACCGCACGCGCGTGTTCGACCGCTTCTACCGGTGCGCCGACCGCGAAGCGGCCAGACAGGAGGAAACCGGAAGCGGCCTGGGCCTGGCGATCGTGCGCAGCGTCGCGAACCGCCACGGCGCAACCATTGAACTGGCCGATTCCGACCTGGGGGGGCTGCGCGTGGCCGTGCGGTTTGCGAACAAGGCTTAAACTTGACTTGGGCAGGAGAACTCGCGGCCTCCATTTCACATCGCAATATCGCGCCGTCATCGATCGGTCACTCGTTCCGTGATCTGGACCGATACGATCGCCCGGATATCCGACTCAAGGGTCAACCGATGGACATCAAAACCGTCCGAGACAAAGCCTTCGCGATGCCGCTCACCAGCCCCGCCTACCCGATGGGGCCATACCGCTTCGTCAATCGCGAATTCTTCATCATCTCGTACCGGACCGATCCGGACCGGCTGCGCGCGGTCGTGCCCGAGCCGCTCCAGATCGTGTCGCCCACGGTCAGCTACGAGTTCATCCGGATGCCCGATTCGACCGGTTTCGGCGACTACACCGAATCCGGGCAGGTGATCCCGGTGCAGTACAAGGGACAGGCCGGCAACTACACGCATGCGATGTACCTGGATGACCACCCGCCGCTGGCGGGCGGCCGGGAGCTGTGGGGCTTTCCCAAGAAGCTGGCCCAGCCCAAGCTGCACACCGAAATCGACACGCTGGTCGGCACCCTGGACTACGGTCCGGTGCGGGTCGCAACCGGAACGATGGGGTACAAGCACCGTACGCTCGATGGGCAGGCGCTGGCGCGATCGCTGGGCTCCACTCCCAATTACCTGTTGAAGATCATTCCGCACGTGGACGGCAGCGCGCGCATCTGCGAGCTGGTGTGCTATTACCTGGAGGACGTGACGATGAAGGGCGCCTGGGAAGGACCGTCCTCGCTATCGCTTGCGCCGCACGCGCTGGCCCCGGTGGCCGATCTGCCGGTGCTCGAAGTGCTGGGCGCCAAGCATTTCGTGGCCGACCTCACCCTGGGTCTGGGCAAAGTCGTGTTTGACTATCTCGCATAGCGCAAAAGGACCAGACGATGAACCTGAAGGGAAAATCCGCGATCGTGACCGGTGCCGCCAGCGGAATCGGCAAAACCATCGCCGAGCTGCTCGCCAGCGAGGGCGCTTCCGTAGCCATCGCCGATGTGAACCTGGATGCGGCACAGAACGTGGCCACTGCCATCGGCAACGCCGGCGGCAAGGCCATCGGCGTTGCGATGGACGTCACCAGCGAAGAGGCGGTGAACAGCGCGACCGATCGGGTGGCGCGCGCGTTCGGCGGCGTCGACATCCTGGTGTCCAACGCCGGCATCCAGATCGTCAATCCGATCGAGAACTACTCGTTTTCGGACTGGAAGAAGATGCTGGCGATCCACGTCGATGGGGCGTTCCTGACGACCAAAGCGGCCTTGAAGTACATGTATCAGAACAATCGCGGCGGCACCGTGATCTACATGGGCTCGGTGCATTCGCACGAGGCCTCGCCGCTGAAATCGGCCTATGTGACCGCCAAGCACGGACTGCTGGGGCTGGCGCGCGTGCTGGCCAAGGAAGGCGCCGCGCACAATGTGCGCTCGTACGTGATCTGCCCGGGCTTCGTGCGCACGCCGCTGGTGGACAAGCAGATTCCCGAGCAGGCCAAGGAACTGGGCATCAGCGAACAGGAGGTCGTGCGGCGCGTGATGCTGGGCGGAACGGTCGACGGCGTCTTCACGACGGTCGACGACGTGGCGCAGACGGCGCTTTTCCTGTGTGCGTTCCCGTCGGCTGCGCTGACCGGTCAGTCGTTCATCGTCAGCCACGGCTGGTTCATGCAGTAACGGCTGGCGCATCCGATGCAACGGGCACCCGGCCCCGCCGTGGGGGCGCCGCACCTGGACTATCCGGTCACGGCACTGGTGCTGCAGGGCGGCGGGGCGCTGGGCGCCTATCAGGCCGGCGTCTACGAGGGTCTGGCCGAGGTTGGAATCCATCCGAACTGGGTCGCCGGCATTTCGATCGGCGCGCTGAACGCCGCGGTGATCGCGGGCAATCCGCCGGAGCGGCGCATCGAACGGCTGCGCGCGTTCTGGGAATTCATCTGCCGGCAGCCCTGGGGGCCGCTTACGATGCCGGTGCTGCCGGACGCGCCGGTCGAGCTGCCCGATGCGGTGCGTCTGATGGTCGACTCGGTGGAAGCTGCGCGCGCCCTGTTCGAAGGTCAGAATGGGTTCTTCGTTCCGCGCCCGTGGTATTCGCATGCGCTGGCGCAGCGGGGCCCGCACAGCGCAAGCTTCTACGACACCCGACCGCTGCGGACCACGCTGGAGCGCTTCGTCGATTTCGACCGCATCAACGACAGCGGCGAGGTGCGGGTGGCGGTGGGCGCGGTCAACGTGCGCAACGGCAACCTCGTCTATTTCGACAGCGCCGAGCGCAAGCTCGGGCCGCAGCATTTCATGGCCTCGAGCGCGCTGCCGCCCGGATTTCCTGCAGTCGAAGTCGACGACGAGTTCTACTGGGACGGCGGTCTGGTGTCCAACACGCCGCTGCAATACGTGCTGACCAAGCCGCCGCGGCGCGATGCGCTGATCTTCCAGGTCGATCTGTGGAGCGCCAACGGCAAGCCGCCCGATGACCTGCTTAGGGTGGCGGTGCGACAGAAGGACATCCAGTACTCGAGCCGCACCCGGATGATCACCACCTACATGCACGAGGAGCAGAACTACCGCCGGCTGCTGCATCAGCTGATGGCACTGGTGCCCGAATCCGCGCGCAGCAGCGCCTCCTACCTGCATGCCGCCCAGCTCGCCTGCCCGGCGCGGCGCTGCGTGATCCATCTGATCTACCGCGACAAGCCGTACGAGAGCTATCACAAGGATTACCAATTCGGCCTGCTGACCATGAACGAGCACTGGTCCACGGGCCTGACGGACATTCGCGCCACCCTGCAGCACCCTTCCTGGCTGGATAAGCCGAGCGAGGATCAGCCCTTCATCACCCACGACGTGCATCGCGAACGGGTGGACTGAAGCGATTGTGCGACGCAATAGGCGGCCGCGCGGGCGCGCCGGCAACGCACGCCGTACGGCCCTTGGCGGCTACGGTGCCCCGTGATTCAATTGGGCCATAACGAATCTCGATTTGCCCCGCCCCGCGCGCCCCCAATGTCCGCCGTGATCACCGACGAATTCCTGCGCGACTCGGTGGCGATCCACCGGCTGGCGATGCAATCGCTGTTCGAGCGGCTCGACAGCCTGTGCGAAGGCGCCGTCGCGGTGGACCGGCAGGCTCGGATCGTCTGGATCAACGAGAAATACCTGGCCACGCTGGGCCTGAAGGGCGTCCACGAAGCCCTCGGCCGCGATATCGAGGAAGTGATCCCGAACAGCCTGCTGCGCGAAGTCGTCCGCAGCGGTCAGCCGATCCTGCTCGACGTGATGGCGCTGGGCGGCCAATCGCTGGTGGTGACGCGGATGCCGTTGCTGGACGAGCAGCGCCAGGTGATCGGTGCGATCGGGCTGGTGCTGTACGATCAGCTCAACGCGCTCAAGCCGCTGGTTGGGAAATTCGCCCAGCTGCAAAGCGAGCTGGCCGAGGCGCGCCGACGCCTGGCTGAGCAGCGCGCTCCGAAATACACCTTTGCCAGCTTCATCGGGGGCAGCGCCGCCTGCGTCGAGGTCAAGCGCCAGGCGCGCCGAGCGGCCCAGCAGAACGGCACCGTGCTGCTGGTCGGAGAAATCGGCACCGGCAAGGAGGTTCTGGCGCGCGCGATCCACGCCGCCTCGGCTCGAGCTGAAGGTGCGTTCATCACGATCAACCTGCCCACGGTGCCCGACGCGCTGCTGGAGGCGGAGCTGTTCGGTGCGGCGCCCGGCGCCGAAAGCAGGACGCGTGACGGCAAGCTCCGGCTGGCCGACGGCGGCACGCTGTACCTGGACGAGATTGGCAACCTGCCGCTGCCGCTGCAGTCCCGGCTGCTGCGCGTGCTGCAGGACCAGGAGGTCGAGCCGCTCGGTTCGAACCGGGTCATCAAGGTCGATCTGCGCGTGATCGGCGCGACCAGCGTCGACCTGGAGCAGCTCGTTGCCCAGGGACGCTTTCGGTCGGACCTGTACTGCCGGCTCAGCGTGTTTCCGATTCGCTTGCCGCCGCTGCGCGAGCGGCTGGCCGACCTGAACGAGCTGACCGAGCGCCTGCTCGAGGAGCTGGCCGCACGTTGCGGCGGGCCGGCCCGCGAGATCGACGCTGCTGCCGTCTCGCTGCTGGCGAGCTACAACTGGCCCGGCAACGTGCGCGAGCTGCGTAACGTGCTGGAGCGCGCCAGCGCGTTGACGGACCGTGCCTGCCTGGCGGTGCACGACATCAGCGCCGTGATGCCGCCGCGGCATCGGCTGCCTGCCGGCGTGCGTGGCCTGCCCGGCTACGCGGACGCGATGGCCGGGTTCGAGCGCACGCTGATCCAGTCGGCACTGGCCACCGCGGGCGGCAAGGTGCCGGCTGCAGCCAAGCTGCTCGGCCTGGCGCGCGCGACGGTTTACAACAAGATGGCTCAGCTCGGGCTGGTATCCGGATCTGCGGACGGCCGTCCCGTGCGCCCGCCGCGCTCGAAATCCCGGTAAGGACAGGCGCTCGGATCTCGCCTCCCCGGCGAAGCCCGATCGGACAAGAATTCAACACGGCATGGAGGAGACGCGATGACCGCAGTCGCCATTTTCGGAATCTGCCTGTCGCTCGGGCTGTTGATGTTCCTTGCGTACCGCGGCATCAACGTGCTGCTGCTCGCCCCGATCATGGCAATGGTCGCGGTCCTGTTCAGCGCAGGCTCGCCGCCGCTGCTGCTGGGCACCTACACGCAGGTGTTCATGGTCGAGCTGGGCAAGTACCTGGCGAAGTTCTTTCCGCTGTTCATGCTCGGCGCGCTGTTCGGCAAGGTGATGGACGACTCGGGCGCGGCCCGTGTGATCGCGCACCAAATCGCGACCTGGGTCGGCCACAAGCAGGCGATCCTGGCCATCGTGCTGGCGTGCGGTGTGCTCACCTACGGCGGCGTGTCGTTGTTCGTCGTGGCATTCGCCGTGTATCCGATCGCCAAGTCGCTGTTCCGCGCACAGAATCTCCCGAAGCGGCTGATCCCGGGAGCGATCGCGCTGGGCTCGTTCACGTTCACGATGACGGCGCTGCCCGGTACGCCGGCGATCCAGAACGCGATCCCCACCGCGTACTTCCACACGACGCCGTTCGCCGCCCCGGGCCTCGGCACGATCGGCGGCATCATCATGTTCCTGGCCGGCACATGGTGGCTGAACCGGCGCGCCGCCAAAGCCCGCGCCGCCGGCGAAGGCTACGGCCACCATGACGACCAGGCGGGAAGCGCCGAGGCGCCGGGCGCATCGGCGCCCAGCTTCACGCTGGCGCTGCTCCCGATCGTGCTGGTCCTCGGCCTGAACTTCGTGTTCACGAGCTGGGTGATCCCGGCCATGGACACCTCCTTCCTGGCGCAGGCGAAGTACGGCGGCATCAAGGTCGGGGCCGTGGCCGGGGTCTGGTCGATCACGCTGGCGGTGGCCTGCGCGACGGTGTTCGCGCTGGTGACGAACCGCAGCCGGCTCGCCAACCCGGTCGATACGCTGAACAGAGGAACGCTTGGCTCGATGCTGCCGATGCTGAACACGTCCTCCGAGGTGGGCTACGGCGGCGTGATCGCCTCGCTGCCGGCCTTCGGCGTCGTGCGCGACGCCATGACCAGCGTGACGTCCGATCCCGTGATCTCGATCGCGATCACGGTGAACGTGCTGGCCGCCATCACCGGCTCGGCCTCCGGCGGCCTGAGCATCGCGATGGCCTCGCTGGGCGACTACTACCTGAACCTGGCGCAGGCGGCGCACGTCAGCCCCGAGATCATGCACCGGATCGCCAGCATGTCGGCGGGCGGGTTCGACCTGATGCCGCACAACGGAGCGGTGATCACGTTACTGGGGATTTGCGGGCTGACGCACCGGGAGTCGTGGTTCGACATCTTCGTGGTCGGTTCGCTGATCACGGTGTTCGCGGGCATCTGCGTGATCGTGCTCAACGCCCTGTTCGGGACGTTCTAGGAACGGAGGCGGAAGATGAAGCGACTGATGGTGCTGGCGGCGATCGCCTCCACGGCACTGGCGGCGCGCGCCGCGGACCTGCGCTTCGTGACCGCGGAGCTGCCGCCCTACACGTTCCAGGCCCCTCCGGCCACCGTGGCGGAGGTGCCCGGCCCCGGACAGGGCCTGGTGCACGAGGCCGTGGTCGAGATGGCCAGGCGGCTGAAGACCGACATCGTGATCGAGTACATGGACTGGGACGGCGCGCAGAAGCTGGCGTTGAGCCAGCCCAATATCGGCATCCTGTCGATCACCCGCACGCCCGAACGCGAGGAGCACTACCTGTGGTGCTGCCGGATCGTGACCGATGACCTGATCCTGGTCGGGGGCCAGGGCGTGGAGGTGTCGAGCCTGGAGAAGGTCAGGGACCGCCCGGTTGGGGTGCTGTTCCACAGCGGGGCCGAGGCGCTGGTGCGCTCGCTCGGCTTCACCCGGATCGTCGCGGAGCCCGAGGAATGGATGAACGCGACCTACATGAAGGACCGGCGCATCGACGCCTGGCTGGCGCCGCGGCTGATGGTGATCCACGCCTACAAGGAGATCGGCGCCGATGCCTCGACGCTGAACTTCGGCCAGATCGTGAGGCCGAGCGAGATCTACCTCGCCTTCTCCAAGGGGACCGACGAAGCCGAGGTGACACGCTGGGCCGGCGCGCTCAAGAGCATCCGGGACGACGGTACGCTCGACCGCATCCTGGCCCGCTACAGCCGATTGAAGGTCGAGCCGATCGCGGACGAGCAGCGCCGCTTCCTGCGCGGCTCGATACTGTGGAACAACTGAGCCGGCCCTCACCCCCTCCCCTCTCCCGCTGGCGCGGGCGAGGGGAGGGGGTGAGGGTGAAAGCAGCATCCGCTACGCCGGAAGGAGCAGGAACATGAAACGCAACATCGTGTCGCCCGATGAAACGGGAGCCATGTTGAGCAGTCACCCGCTTCTGGCCGAGCTGCGCTCCTCGCACCACGGCAAGATAGTCAGCGCGCAAGACGCGGTTCGCCTGATCCGCGACGGCGATACGGTCGCAACGGGCGGGTTCGTCGGCATCGGATTTCCTGAATCGATCGCGGTCGCGCTGGAGCAGCTGTACCTGTCGGGCGGGGACGCCGGCAGACCGCGCCAGCTGACGCTGGTCTACGCGGCCGGCCAGGGCGACGGCAAACAGCGCGGCCTGAACCATCTCGGCCACGAAGGGCTGGTGCGGCGCGTGATCGGCGGGCACTGGGGGCTGGTGCCGGCCCTGCAACGGCTGGCAATCGCCAACCGCATCGAGGCCTACAACCTGCCCCAGGGCGTGATCACCCACCTGTACCGCGACATCGCCGCGCACCGGCCCGCACACCTGTCGCGCGTGGGACTTGGCACGTTCGTCGACCCGCGTTTCGGGGGCGGAAAGCTGAACGCGCGCACCACCGAAGAGCTGGTCGAGCTGATCACGATTCACGGCGAAGAATGCCTGCTGTACCGGACCTTCCCGATCGATATCGGCATCGTGCGGGGCACCACCGCCGATCCCGACGGCAACGTGACGATGGAAAAGGAGGCCCTGACGCTGGAGGCGCTGTCGATCGCAACCGCGGTGCGCAACTCGGGCGGAGTCGTGATCGTCCAGGTCGAGCGCGTGGCCGAGCACGGATCGCTCAATCCGCGTCAGGTGAAAATTCCCGGAGTGCTGGTCGACTGCGTCGTGCTGGCCGGGCCGGAACACCACTGGCAGACGTTCGCGGTGGCGTACGACCCGGCCTTCGCCGGCGAGATCCGCGTTCCGGCCCATTCGATGGCCGCGATGCCGATGAGCGAGCGCAAGATCATCGCGCGCCGCGCTGCGATGGAGCTGCGGCCCAACAGCATGGTGAACCTGGGCATCGGCATGCCCGAGGGCATTGCCGAGGTCGCTGCCGAGGAGCGGATCGTCGATCTGATCACGCTGACGGCCGAACCCGGGGTGATCGGCGGAATTCCCGCCGGAGGACTGAATTTCGGCGCAGCCACCAACACGCAGGCCGTCATCGACCAGCCGTACCAGTTCGACCTGTACGACGGCGGAGGCCTGGACCTTGCATTCCTGGGGCTGGCGCAGGCCGACCGCGAGGGCAACGTCAACGTCAGCCGGTTCGGAAACAAGCTGGCCGGCGCGGGTGGCTTCATCAACATCAGCCAGAACGCCAAGAAAGTCGTGTTCGTCGGAACCTTTTGCGCCGGCCGCCTGCAGGTCGACAGCGGCAGTGGACAGCTCAAGGCCCCGGACCCGGCCGGCTTGTGCAAATTCGTCCAGGACGTGGAGCATCGCACTTTCAGCGGCTCCTACTCGGCGTTGCGCGGTCAGCCGGTGCTGTACGTGACGGAGCGTTGCGTCTTTGCGCTGACGGCGCAGGGGCTGGAGCTGACCGAGGTAGCCCCTGGCGTGGACATCGAGCGCGACATCCTGGCGCGGATGCAGTTCAAGCCGATCATCAACGGCGCGCCGCGAACGATGGACGAGCGCATCTTCCGGCCGGCGGCGATGGGGCTGCGCGAAGACATGTTGAGCGTGCCGCTGCCGCAACGCCTGTTCTACGATGAGCAGCAGAATATTCTGTTCATCAACTTCGAAGGCTACTCGGTGCGCCGCCGAGAGGATGTCGAGGCGATCCGCGCCGCGGTCGAGCAGCGCGCGGGTCCCCTGCAGCGCAAGGTCTTCGCGATCGTCAACTACGAGAATTTCGTGCTGTGGCCCGAGGTCGTCGAGGCGTACTCGGACATGGTGCGCGACCTGACCCAGCGCTTTTACATCGACGTGACGCGCTACACGACCAGCACCTTTCTGCGACTGAAACTGGGCCAGGCGCTGAACCGGCGCGGCGTGGCGCCCCATATTTTCGAGAGCGCCGACGAGGCGCATCTGCAGCTGACCGACATCGAGCGCCGCCTTCGCGCTTAGCCGGGCGGTTCGCGGAGCGCCCCGTGCCGGGTGTCGAGGTCGAGGACCTGCAGTTCGACGCGGGCGGCGCGCCCTTCTCGCGCCGCTATGGCGACGTGTACGCAAGCCGCAGCGGCGCGCTCGGTCAGGCCCTGCACGTGTTCCTGCACGGAAGCGACCTGCCGTCGCGCTGGGCGGGGCGCGAGCAGTTCGTCATCGTCGAGACCGGATTCGGGTTGGGCACGAACTTCCTGGCGACCTGGCAGGCCTGGCGCGACGATCCCCGGCGGCCACGCCGGCTGCATTTCGTTTCGGTCGAGCGTCACCCGCTGCCCGCTGCAGACCTGGCGCGTTGTGCACCGCAGCCATTGAGTGCGCTTGCCTCGCAGCTGACACGCGCCTGGCCGCTGCCGTTGGCCGGTCTGCACCGCCTCGTGTTCGAGGCCGGCGCCATCACGCTGACGCTCGGATTCGGCGATGCGCGAACCCTGGTTCCGCAGCTGGTACTGGGCGCCGACGCGTTCTACCTGGACGGCTTCGCCCCCGAGCGCAACCCGGAGCTGTGGGACGCTGCCCTGCTCAAAGCCCTGGCCAGACTCGCGCGGCCCGATGCCACGCTGGCCAGCTGGACCACGGCGCGGGCGGTGCGCGATGCGCTGGCCGCGGGGGGCTTCGAGGTCGGGCTGCGCGAGGGCTTTGGCACCAAGCGCCACATGCTGGTCGCACGCTACGCGCCGCGCTTCAGGACCCGGCGACACGATCCGCCGTCGCCCTACGCGGGCGCGCGCGAGGCGATCGTGATCGGAGCCGGCCTTGCCGGCTGCTCGAGTGCGCTGGCGCTGGCCCGGCGCGGCTGGCAGGTCGCGTTATTGGAGCAAGGTGCGCATGCAGCCGGCGGCGCCTCGGCGCTGCCGTCGGGCTTGCTGCACCCGACGCTGACAGCCGACGACAGCCATGCTGCGCGCCTGCTGCGCGCAGGCTTTTTGTTCGGCCGCCGCCAGCTCGATGGCTTGCACGCTGGCGAGCCGCTGGTGGCGGCGAGCGGGACCTTGCAGATGGTGGGTGACGAGCTCGACCAAGACCGATGGCCGGAGCTGCTGCGACAGCAGCAGTGGCCTGCCGGCTTCGTGCGCTGGTGCCAGCCGCCCGAGGCCGGCCAGGCCCTGGGACTGCGTCCACGGCGCGGCGGGCTGTGGTTCGATGACGGCGCCGTGGTATCGGGGGCCGCCTGGTGCCGCGCGATGCTGGCCGGCGAGCCGGGGATCCGGCTGTACAGTGGATACGAGGCGCTCCGGATCGCCCGGCAATCGGACTCATGGTTTGTCGAGGCTCGCGCGGCACCCATGGTCCGCGCGCCCGTTGTGGTGATCGCATCGGCGATGGACGCGCCGCGCCTGCTGGAAACGCAGTTCGCACCCATTCGGCCGATCCGGGGCAGGACCACGCGCCTGGCGGCCGGTGAGCTCGCGCACCTTCGCGCCAGCATCGCGGGGCTGGGATACCTTGTCCCCGGGCTGGACGGCCGCGTCGCGGTCGGCGCCACGTACGAGCCGATCGGGGCCGATCAGGGGCCCGGCATCACAGAACAGAGCGCGCACGAAAGCAACCTGGAGCGGCTGTCGAGGCTGCTCGCGCAGCCCGCGCCGGTTCGGATCGAAGGCGGTTTCGATGCAATACGCTGCGTTGCAACGGACCGCACGCCGCTGACAGGCGCCGTGGCGGATGAGCGCGCCGTGCTCGCCGCGCGATCGAGCCTGCAAGGAGCGCACCTGGCCGATTTACCCAGGCGCGCCGGCCTTTACTGCAGCTTTGCGCTCGGATCACGCGGCCTGGCGCTGGCCCCTGTGCTGGGCGAGCTGGTCGCGGGCCTGATCGAGGGCGAGCCGCTGCCGCTCGAGCGCTCGCTGGCGGCGACCGTCGACCCGGCCAGATTCCTGCTGCGGCGACTGCGCACGCAGCAGGCGCGATGACCTTAGGGTCGTCACATATGACACGCTGCGATACACCTTGACAACTGCAACGGCTCGGCGACATCCTTTGCGCGGCGCTCGAGCGGAGGGCTGGAGCGGACAATGGTCTTCGGAGGGGGTGATCAAGTGACCAATCGGCAGACGACCAACTCAGGCTTGATCCGGGCGGCACGCAGCAGCGTCATGGTGGCGGCGCTCGCTGCCGCAGGCGCTGCTCACGCGAGCCGCTGCACGGATCTTGCTCTGGCATTCGGCAGCCAGCTCGCCGATGTGCAGTGCTTCGAGAGCACGGACTTGACGACGAACAATCCCGCGACAACCCCCGCCAACGATTCGCTGGCGGGCTTGCCGGCGTTTGCTTTCACGCCGATCACGGACCGCAGCGTGATTGCGCCTGCAGCCGGGCAACGAACGCCGATCAGCAAGGCGGTCCCTGGCATACAGCTTAATGCGCGGATCGCGAGCGACCCGTCCGGAGAAGCCCGCTTCCTGCTGCGCCTGCCGGACTCCTGGAACGGGCGCCTGGTGGTCGCGGGCGCGTCCGGCACTCGCAGCGAATTCAATGGCGACTTCGCATGGAGCGATTATGTCGTTCAGGAGGGCTACGCCTATGCCTCGCAGAACAAGGGCGTGCTGAATCTGCGCTTGACCACGGCAGCCGATCCTCTGGGGTGCCGGCTGAACCCGTCGTTGGCAATTTACGTGCACTTCTACGATAACGACCCCGGGCAGCAGTTCACCCGCTGGCGCCATTACATGATCGCCGCGGCGAAACTGGCGCGGACCGGAGTCGAGGCCCGTTATGGACATGAACCGCGCTACACCTACGCCGTCGGCACGTCGAACGGCGGCTACCAGGTGCGCCGGGCGATCGAGACGGCGCCTGAACTGTTCGACGGCGGCGTGGACTGGGAAGGCACTTTCGTCGATGCGGGCGGGCCCAATCTGCTGACCGATCTGCCGCCCGCCGTGCTGAACTTTCCCGATTACGTGGCATCGGGTTACAACGCCGCCAGTACCGCTGCGAAGAACATCCGTGCCGCCGGCTACCCGCCGGACCTGACCATCCCCGGCACGGCGGGCGTTGCTGCATCGCTGTGGGGAAATTATTCCAACTCATTCTGGGAAGTGACACTGTGCCAATGGCAAAAGCGGCTCGACCCCACGTATGACACGTACGGCGCTGGAACCGGTACCTACAACTACTTCGCGCGGCTGTCGGTTTCCGATGTGGGCGAACAGCTGTCCGACTTCGGCACCACGGGCCGCATCCAGCGGCCGCTGGTCACGCTCGCCGGTACGATGGACGGCCTGTTACCGATCGATCACCACGCCCGCGCGTATGCCCGCAAAGTGGGGGGCCGGGAGGGTGACGACAGTGCGCCGCCCTACCGCCTGTATGAAGTGCAAAACGGCAATCACATCGAGACGTACAAGCAGACGTTCCCCCAACTGGAACTGATCGAGCCCCACGCCCAGCGAGCGTTCGATCTGCTCGTGCAGCACGTCGAAAACGGCGCATCGCTGCCGCCTGATCAATGCATTCCGCGCGGCCAGGAAATTGCCGATCCGCCTGCGCAACCCGGGCACTGTCAGATGTTGCTGGCGCCCTAGCTCAAAACCTACTCGGTGATGCTGGGGCTCCAAAAGGCCTGGGTGATGAAGGTCTCCTGGGCCAGCTTGGCGACCAGCCGGTCCAGCTCCTCGGCCTCGACCGAGGTGGATAGCAGCGTCGCCTCGATCTGAACATCGGCGGTTCCGAAGAGGTGCAAGTCCAGTTCGCGGATGGGATAGCGCGCCGCTTCCAATACGCTCTCGAGGCGTTCGCGCGCCGCTCGTTGGCTTTCGCGCGGCGCAATGACGAACACCGAGTAGGTGACCTCGGCCGAGCGACCGTCGAGCGGGCGACGGTTGACGGCGTCGACGACGGGCCGCAGCAGGGTGTTGGCGGCGAGCACGAACACGGCGCCCAGCGTGGCCTCGACGAACAGGTGTGAGCCGGCGCAGGCACCTACCGCCGCAGAGCCCCACAGCGTGGCCGCCGTGTTGATCCCGCGCACGTTGCCTTCCTCCCGCATGATCACCCCGGCGCCGAGAAATCCGACGCCGGAGACCACGTAAGCCACCACCTGGGTCGCGCCGGCGCTGCCATTCAGACGGCTCGCCATGTCCACGAAGATGGCCGCGCCAACGGCCACCAGCGTGTTCGTGCGCAGGCCCGCAGTGCGCTGGCGGAACTGGCGCTCGAACCCGATCGCCGCTCCCAGAACGAAGGCCGCAACGAGGCTGGCCAGTGTGTAAGCGAGCGCGGTGAGCTGCAGCCAGCTGAAGGCGTTGGTCATGTGCTTGGCTTTCCCAGTGAGCGGTTGAGTTCAGAACTCGGCGTGCAGGCGCAACCCGAACACGCTCACCGGTCCGCGGTCGCGGTTGTAAGCCGGGTTGACGATCAGCTGGTAATCGATCGTCACCGCCGCGTACCGGCCGAAGTGCGCGCTGTAGTAGGTCTCGGCGATCTTTTCCAAACTGTAATGAGGCAGGCGGCCGTCGCCGACCAGCACGCCCAGGCCGCCGGCGTCGAAGTAGCGGCGTGCGGCGGTGGAAATGCCGTTGACCACCGCGGCCAGCCCGAACGTATCGTCGCCCCGGTTCCAGCGCTCCCCGCGCAGTGAAACCCCGCCGGCCAGCGACCGGTTGATGTCGGTGAACTCGAAGGCCTCCTTGCTGCCATCGTTTGCGCTGGCGCGTGCGAACACGCCCAGATCGGGCAGCAGCTCCTGCTCCAGATTCAACGCCATTCCGGGTCGCGACCCGTAGCGCCGCACCAGGCCGACACGGGGCGTCGTGCCCGACCGCTGTGCCGCCCGGACCGCGTCGTCGTAGCTTCCCATCCGGCCGCGATTGACGAACCCCAGCGCCTTCAGCGCGCCGGGGTGCCCGCCCAGGTCGTGCCGCTCCTCGAATTCCCCGATCAGCGCGAATTGGCCGAAGCCGCGCTCCAGTTGCGGGCTGTTCGGGACCCTGGACAGGTCGAACCCGCCGCCGCGCAGGGTCCACCACGAACCGGTCCATTCGACTGCCGAGCCGTACGTATAGCCCCACGCGTCGGCCGCGTAGTCGAACGCGCCGCCATCGACGATCGACCAGTTCAGGAAATCGGAGCGCGGATCGTGCGCGTAGCGATTGGTGTCGAAGATGTCGACCACCGAGAACTTGCCCACGGTCAGTGTGATGCCTTCACGGCTCTGCACCGAGCCCAGCTGGTTGGCGGCGGGGACGACCGTTCGCAACTCGTCCCCCCGCCCGATCGTCTGCCGGATGAAGGCTCGAGGCAACCGGAAATACGGGCCGGGGGCGCCCACCTTGTACGCCTCTCCGCTGGTAAAGCCGGCAACGCCCAAGGTGCCGTTCAGGCCGAAACCCTGGTCGGCCTCCGGATTCACCCAGGCCTGCGCACCGGACCAGAGTCGCACGCCGGCGAACAGCGTCACGTCGGCCGTCTGTCGGCCGTTGTTGCCCGGGCTCAGGCTGTTCGGTCCCTGGTACGGCGACCCGAAGCCGGGGTGAAACTGGCTGACGTAGGTCGCCTGTCCGTGCACGCCCCACGACTCGGACGCGTCCTGATTCATTTCAGTGGCCCGACCGGAAGTCCACAGGCAAGCAAGGTACAGCAGAACGCCTGATTTTTTCATAGATAGTCCCCCGACGGCACTCTGCCGGTACCGGCGCTTTCGATTCGACTCGAGAGCGTTTCAGGGGCCGGCCGGCGGTGCGACCGCGAGCTGGACCAGCTTGGCGATCAGCAGTCCGGCCGCGACCGCCAGATACAGCCGCAGCACGATCAGCCAGATGCGGTTCAGCGGGGTCAGGCGTGCCGGCCGCAACGAATCCAGCGGCGGCATGCGCCAGGCGTCGCGCAACTGCGGGTCGTAGCGCACCTTCATTGGCGGCGGCAGGTGTTTGGCGCGCTCCCAGGCTTTGACGCCCACCGCCACGGCCGCGGCCGCAAGGCCGCCGCCCATCAGCACGCCGACGATCTGTGCCTCGGTGATCGCGGGAAACAGCACCGACGCGGTCAGGATCACCGACAGTGTCACCAGCGCGGCGATCACCGCGGCGGTGAAGGCGTTCAAGCGCCGGGAGTTGACCCAGGGCCCGAGCACTTCACGGTCGTTGGACAGCAACAGCAGGAACACCGTCGCGCTGGGCAACAGCACACCGGCCAGCGTCTGCACGAGGTTGGTCAGCAGGCCCAGCGGCGTTCCCGGTGTCAGCACCAGGGCCGCTCCAACCACAATCAGTCCGGCGTAGACGACGTAGAACGCCTTGGCTTCGCCCGGCTTGCGGTGCAGCGAATGGCGCACGGTCAGTACGTCTCCGATCGCATAGGCGGTGGACAGCGACACGGCCGACGCCCCGATGATCGAGGCGTCGATCAGGGCAATGG
>DASZFP010000212.1:0-10085 GCA_035939615.1 Burkholderiaceae bacterium
TCCCTACACCGGATGGATCCTGTCGTACGACGAGGCAACGCTCGCGAGGCGCTCGGTGCTGAACGTGACACCCAACGGCGAGGGCGGCGCCTTCTGGAACGCCGGCTCGGGCCCCGCCGCCGATGCCGGCGGGTCGCTGTACCTGCTGTCGGCCAACGGCACGTTCGATACGACGCTGACCGCCTCGGGCTTTCCCGCCAGCGGCGATTTCGGCAACGGGTTCCTCAAGATCGCCACAGCCGGCTCGCTCTCGGTGGCCGACTATTTCGCCATGTCCGATACGGTTGCCCAGTCGAACGGCGATTCCGACCTGGGCTCCGGCGGAGCCATGGTGCTGCCCGATCAGACCGACGCGAGCGGCATGGTGCACCACCTGGCGGTCGGCGCCGGCAAGGACGCGAACATCTATGTGGTCGATCGCGACTCGATGGGCAAGTTCGACGCCGCCGCCAACCATGCCTACCAGACGATCGGCAGCGCGCTCGGCGGCAGCGTGTTTTCGTCGCCGGCCTATTACAACGGAGCCGTCTATTACGGGGCCGTCGGCGCGCCGCTGCAGCGCTTCGCGCTGAGCTCGGCAAAACTGCCGGCGACCGCCTCCAGCCAGAGCAGCACCTCGTTCGGCTATCCCGGCACCACCCCCAGCGTATCGGCCAACGGCGCAAGCGGCGGCATCGTGTGGGCAGTGCAGAACGCAACGCCGGCGGTGCTGCACGCCTACGATGCCGGCGACCTGACGCGCGAGCTGTACAACAGCAGCCAGAACGCCGCCCGCGACAGCCTGGGGCCAGGCAACAAGTTCATCACGCCCACGATCAGCGGCGGGCAGGTGTACGTCGGGACCACCAACTCGGTGGCCGTGTTCGGGCCGCTGCCCTGAGGCGCAGCCGGTCTAACATGCGGTGTGGCACTTTCGGGGCAGACGATGGCACTTGAGCTGACCGGCGGCTGCTTGTGCGGCGCGGTGCGCTACCGCTGCGCGGCCCCGGCCCGGCCGGCGACCTGGTGCCACTGCACGTCGTGCCGCCGCGCCGCCGGTGCGCACGCGGTGGCCTGGTTCACCGTGCCGGGCGCGTCCTTCGCGTGGGTCGAGGGTCAGGCCGCGATCTTCCGCTCCTCGCCGCCGGTGGCGCGCGCGTTCTGCGCGCGCTGCGGCACCCAGCTCACGTACCGGCATCAAGACTCGCCCGGCGAAGTCGACGTCACGGTCGGCAGCCTGGACGAACCCGACCGCGTCGCGCCGGCCGACCACATCTGGATGCAGGACGCGGCGGCCTGGGACCGGCCGGTCGACGGCCTGCCCAGCTATCCGCGTTCGCGCCAGAAAACGTAAGAGTCGCGCCCGCGCTGCGACTAAACCGCGCGGGCGATTGAGCTCAGCGGGCCCCCGCGGGCCCGTCAAGTTCGTGAGTGATAACATCGCGCCGGGGCTGGCACGAAGACCTCGGAGGATCGCCGTTCAGTTCCGCCGTTTCGGACGTTCAACACCATTAGGGAGCGATCGATGAAGACCATCAAGAGCCTTTCCAAGGCCGCGCTGACGTTGGGATTCGCGCTGCTGACGGCCACCGGTGCCTACGCCCAAAGCACCGACCTCTGGACCACCAACTTCCAGAAGGCGTTCATGACCGAGAAGATGATGCACATGATGGACATGAGCAAGAAGGGGATGGTCACGCGGGAGGACTACGACAAGTACATGGGCAAGCTGTACGACACGATGGACAAGAAGCACACGGGCGCGATCGACAAGGAAACGTTCATGACGATGGATACCTCGTCGACCAACATCTGGACCACCAACTTCCAGAAGACCTTCCGCACCGAAGCCATGATGCACATGATGGACAAGAGCGGCAAAGGAACGGTCAGCAAGGCCGATTTCATGGCCCACATGGACAAGATCTTCGACATGCTCGACAAGGACCACAACGGCATGCTCGAGGAAAACGAGTTCATCTACGAGAAGGTGTTCGGCACCCACCAGAAATAGCGCCGCCGGCGTTCGGACCCGCGGCGGGCCCGGGCGCGTCAAGGAGGGCCGGCTCAGGCCGGAGCGACCTCGATCCGGTTGCGGCCGGCGTGCTTGGCCCGGTAAAGGGCCTGGTCGGCTCGCACCAGCAACTGGGAAAAGTCCGAGCGCTCCGGGGTCGCGAACGCGATCCCGCCGCTCAAGGTCAGCGGCGCCGCGTTGGGCGCCCAATCCGGGTGGGCCGCCGCCACCGCGGCGCGCAGCCGCTCGGCCACGGTCTTGGCCTCCACCGCATCGGCTCCGGGCAGGATCACCGCGAACTCCTCGCCGCCGTAGCGGCCCAGGTGGTCGCCCGGCCGCAAGTGGCGCCGCAGCGCGTCGGTCACGGTGCGCAGCGCGGCATCCCCGGCCGCGTGGCCGAACTGGTCGTTGACCTGCTTGAATCCGTCCAGATCCAGCAGCAGCATCGAATAGGGCCGACCATCCTGGCGGCAGCGCAACATCAGCCGCTGCCCCAGCTCGAACACCTGGCGGCGGTTGGACACCCCGGTGAGCGGATCGGTTTCGGCCATGCGCTCGATGCGCTTGAGCAGCACGCGCTGGCGCCACAGCGCGAAAAGTCCCACCAACAGCAGCGAGGCCGCCAGCACGCTCACGATTCCTTCCAGACGGGTGGCGCGGCGCGCCTGTTCCAGCGCGCGCTGGCTCGCCTCGGCCTCGCTGCGCAGCAGCGAGTTCTCGCGCGTCAGCACCTCGCTTTCCAGGCGCCCGCGTTGCGCCGCCAGCTGCCGCGCCACCAGCTGATCAGTGCGCTTCTGCTGCGCGCGCCGTGCGAGGACGTCTTCGTCGAACGCCTCGTAGTAGCGGTCCAGCGCGGCCAGCACCTGCGCGCCAACCGAATGGAAGCGCACCTGCAGCTGCAGATCCTCCGACTGCAGCGCAACGGCCCGCGTGTGCTCGATCAGCGGCCAGGCCTCACCGGCGCGCTTGAGCTGCAGCAGCAATTGCGCGCGGTCGACCTGCGCCTGTGCGTACTTGCGCGGCGAGTGCACCTGCGCAAACCCGCGGATGGCCTCGGCATTGGCGGCCAGGGCCGAGTCCGGACGGCCCAGGTCCGCCTGCGCCAGGGCCAGTTCGTTGCGCGCGATCGCTTCGCCTTCCTGGTCGCCCACGTCTCGATAGGCGAGGATCGCCTGTCGCAGCGGCGCCACCGCCTCGGCCGAGCGCCCCAGGCTGCGCAGCGCGGCGCCGGCGCCCGCCTGCGAGTCGGCTTCGCCGGTGCGGTCGTCGACCGTGTGGAATTTATCGTACGCGCCCCGATACGAGCGCAGCGCCAGCTCCGCGTCGCCGATCGCGTCGGCCAGCAGCGCGTTGGAGAACGCCACCTCGGCAGCCGTCTGATCGCTGCGCACATGGCGCTCGGCATCGGCAATCGACGCGCAGGCCTGCTCGAAGTCGCCGCGCTTCATCAGGAAGCGGGCCCGGTCGAGCAGCGCCTGGGCCATCGGATCGTCCTGGCGGCTGATGCGAGCCTGCGCAATTTCCTGGTCCACCGCCGTAAACGCTTCGTCGCTGCGCCCCAGCTGGTAGTAGGCGCCGGCGCGCGCATGCGCGATCAAGGCGCGCGCGCTGGCATCGGCCTCTTCGGCGGCTTCTTTCTCGATCCGGTCCGCCAGCGCCAGCACGTCGTCCGGGCGGTACTGCGAATCGGCGATCAGCAGCCGGATCAGCTCGATCCGCAGGTGCGTGTGCGGATCGAATGGCGCCGGATCCGACGACAGCTGCCGCAGCTCGGATTCGGCCTCGGCCGGCTGATGGCGTGCCAGCGCTTCCAGCCGGGACAGCTTCGCATCCATCTCGCCGGCGCCGAAAGCCGGCGCAACGGCGAGCGCGGCGAGCGCGCTCAGCAGCCCGGCGCGAAAGAGGTGCTGGGCGGCGAGGCGCAGACCTGGGCGGATAATCCGAGACCTCGGCATGGGCTAGCAAAACGGCAGCGCAGTATGCGCCGGATTGTCCATGCTGCCCGTTATCGGGGTCGGGTAAAGACGAACTTTACGGCTTGCGCGTGCAGCAAATCGGCGCTTAAGCGTGCGCCTGTCGTCTCGCACCATAGAGGTTCGGCAGGCGAGCGGACGCGATCGATTGGCAGGTGGGCGATCGGCATCCACCTACCGGGAAGCAGGTACGGCGGGCGCCAAGCCGACGCGCCTCAGAAGCGTTTGTCCAGCGTGAGCGAATCGTTTTCGCGCTTAAGCTGGAAGTGCGTCAGAAAACTGTTGCCGAGCAGAATAAACGGCATCGGGCTGGCCGTGACGATGGCCGGAACGTTGTAGACCTCCACGCCGCCCAGTCCGACCGAGGTCAGGTGGATCTGGAATCCCTGCACCGCTCCGTTGGCAGTGTTCAGCTGCAGCGGCGTGCCCGATCGGTACTGCAGGCCGATTCGATCGGCCTCCTGCGCGCTCATCGAAACGACGGTGGCGCCGGTGTCGACCAGAAAGCGCACGCTGGAGCCATTGATCCGGCCGGAGCTGATGAAGTGTCCGCCCGGTCCGGCCGGCAGCACGACACGCGTGCCGTCGGCGCCTGCCGCTGAGGCCATGCTGACCGGCACATCTCCCACCTTCATCTTCTGGAGCCGCCCGTCCGTTTCGATCACGGCCAGATCGCCGGTCACCGAGATCAGCGTGACACCCATGCGCGTTTCGCCCGGCGCCAGCACGGCCGGCGCGCCACCGTCGATCACCAGCAGCGCACGCTGCCCCATTACGCCCGTGAGCGCTACGCTCTGTCCCCACGCCGGCAGTTGCATCATCAGGAACAGGCATCCGGCCAACTGGCATCGTGATTGGATGGGCATCATGGGTCCCAAAAAAGGAGCGCGTAGCATACGGCTAGAAACGCCGCAACACTTCCAAATCGACGGTACTGCTCTGCACGGCAGCATGCCGGTCCATGCCGGCGCTGAACTGCCATCGCAGCTCACGCGTCGGTTCCCCCAGCTGCCACACCAGCCGCGAGTGCGAGCGATATCCGAGCAGCGACAGGAAATCGACTTCGGTTTCGGAACCGGACAGACCCGTGCCGCGCATCAGCGTCGACAGCTCGCTGGTGGCGCGAATGCTCAACCGGTCGCCCTGGAACAGGAAGTCTCTGCGTTCGAACTGCAGTCCCGTGAACGGCGAGGCGCCCGGCCAGCGCAATTCCTGCACGAATCCGAAGTGAGGGTGTCCCGGAACCGGTGTCTCCTGAACCAGATAGGGGCGGAACGACGGGCCTTCGGTCAGGTGTATGCCGAATCGGTTGCGCAGCTGGGCCCGCTCTTCGTAGGCGCGCGACCAGTAATCGGCCGTGAAGACCTGCGACGGTCCGCGCACCGGCGACTCCGTCAGAGGCGCCAGGCCCAGTTCGAGGCGCATCGTGTAGGGCAAGTTCAGCAGCACGTCGGGATTGACCGACGACGACGGCCGCTCCTCCGGCAACTGCGCATGCGCACCCGGGAAAATTGCCAACAGCAGCAGGATCCGGCCAACGTTCATCTGGACAGGGGCGAGAGTCCCCGAAGCTGTAGGATGGGCCGGCGGCGGACGTTTCCACCTCCTTAATAGTGCCGCCGTGATCGAGCAATTCGTGTCTTGATGGAAGCCACCGTATCCGCCCGGTCGGATGCCCGCATCTCGCGCTGCGGAACGTATCGCTACGCGCTGTGGCGCCGCTGGGCGGCCGGCCCGCAGGTTCTGTTCGTGATGCTCAATCCGTCCACCGCCGATCGGTTGGCCGACGATCCGACGATCCGGCGCTGCATCGGTTTTGCTCGTCGCTGGGGCTTCGGCGCGCTGGCCGTGGGGAACCTGTTCGCGTATCGGACGCCCTCGCCCCGGATCCTGAAGCGGGCGCCGCACCCGGTCGGCCGCGCCAACGACCGCTGGCTGCAGCGCCTGGCCGCCGGGTCGATGCGGGTGGTGGCCGCCTGGGGCAACGAGGGCGCGTTGCTCGGGCGTGATGGCGAGGTGCGCCAGCTTCTGGGCCCGCTCTACGTGCTCTCGTTGACGCAGCTCGGACAGCCGCGCCACCCGCTATACGTTGCGCACGACGCGGCACTGGAGCCGTGGGGTCAGACTGCGGATTGATGCGGATCGCGACCGCCGCCGTCCTTCTGCTGCCCTGGGCTTGCGTCAGTGGGCAACCGCGCGGGGATGCCTGCCAGGCACAGATCCCCCGCTCGCTCGAACGGGCCCTGGCGGCGGCCTTCCCCGGCTACCGGACGCCGCTGGAATTCGACAATGCGCCAGATGACATTCACCGCAACCGGTCACGCGGCGGCAACGGGTGCCTGGGCGTTGCCGTGGCCGACTTCACCGGCGAAGGCAAGAAGGACTACGTGATCGGATTGACGGCCCGCACCGGCAGCAGCGGGCTGGCCGTGATCGCGCTGCCGAGGAAAGGCGGCTGGAACTTCAGGAAGATCACCAGCTTCACCGAGGACGCCCGCTACCTGCAGTACGTCGATGTGGTCGAGCCGGGCCGATACGAGCGCACCACGGCCGTGACCGCTGCGCTCGGTCCCGGCGAAAAGCGGTCGATGGACTGCCCGAACTGGGCCGCCGCGGTCGGCACAGTCGAATCGACCCGCATCGTGTACTGCTACGACGAGGGACGCTGGTCGCACGTCTGGGTCTCGGACTGAGGCCGACGGGTCGGACCCTACAATCGCCGCCATGCTGTCGATCAGCGGACTGGTCAAGCGGTACGGTGCGCGCACGATCCTGGACGGGTTGTCGCTGAGGGTGGAACCGGGCGCCGTGGTCGCGATCGTCGGCGAATCCGGCACCGGCAAGTCCACGTTGCTGAACCTGATCGCCGGGCTCGAATTGCCGGACGCGGGCCGCATCGAGCTGGCCGGCACGGAGCTCGCGACACTGAGCGACGACGCGCGCACGCGCCTGCGGCGCCAGGCGATCGGCTTCGTGTTCCAGGCCTTTCACATCATTCCGCACCTGACCGCGCTGGAAAACGTCGAGCTGCCGCTGGTGCTGCAGGGCGTGGGCTTGCACGAGCGCATCGACCGGGCTCACCGCATGCTGCAGGCGGTGGGGCTGGGCGAGCGAGCGAGCGCCATGCCGGGCGAGCTCTCCGGGGGCGAGCTGCAGCGCGTGGCGATCGCCCGCGCGCTGGTGCATCGGCCGGCGCTGGTGCTGGCCGATGAACCCACCGGCAACCTGGATCCCGACACCGCCCAGTCGGTGCTGGCGTTGCTGGCGCACAGCGCGCGCGCGGGCGATGCGGCCACCATCCTGGTCACGCACTCGGACGCCGCGGCGCAGTCCGCCGATCGCGTCCTGCGGCTGGCGCGCGGGCAGCTCGCGCTCGGACGCACGCGGCGCGCGGCCGGATAGTGAGCACCTCGTCCCTTGGCTGGCTGCTCGCCCGTTTCGCCGGCGGCGCGGCGCGCGCCCAGCCCGCGCGAGCGCTGATCCAGGCGGCGGCGATCGCTGCCGGCGTCGCGCTGGGCACCGCAGTGCACGTGATCAACGCCTCGGCGCTGGCCGAGTTCTCGGCGGCCGAGCGCAGCCTGTCCGGCACGGCCGACCTGGCGGTGGCGGGTCCACCCGAGGGTTTCGACGAATCCTTGTACCGGCGGATCGCCACCGACCCGGCCGTCGCGCTGGCCAGCCCGCTGCTCGAAATCGACGCGACCGTGGACGTTGCCGCCGCGCGGGCTGACGGCACGGAGCGCAACCGCCCGCAGGCGCTGCGGATCATCGGCATCGATGCGCTGCGCAGCGCGCTGATCGAGCCCGACCTGGTCGGCGTGGCGGCCGGCCGCATCGAACGCAGCGCCGCCCTGGGCGATCTGCTGGGCGAAGGCCTTTTCGTGTCGCCCACCGCGCTGGCGCAGCTGCGCCGTTCGGCCGGTGATACGGTCGAGCTGGTGGTGGGCGAGCATCACGTGAAGCTGCGCATCGCGGGCGAGCTGCCGGCGGCGCGCGATGCGGTCGCGACCATGGATCTGGGTTTTGCGCAGTGGCGGCTGGAGCGGCTCGGGCGGCTGTCGCGCATCGATGTGAAGTTCGCGCCCGGCGCCGACATCGAGGCCGCGCAGCGCGCCTGGCAGCTTCCGCCCGGCGTGCGCATCGAACGGGCGGGGGCGGCGATCGAGCGCGAGCAGGGTCTGTCGCGTGCGTACCGGGTCAATCTGGACGTGCTGTCGATGGTGGCGCTGCTGACCGGCGCTTTCCTGGTGTTCTCGCTGCAGTCGCAAGCGGCCGTTGCGCGCCGCCCGCAGCTTGCGCTGCTGCGGATGCTGGGCGCCACGCGCGGCGAGGTGACGCGCATGCTGATCGCGGAGGCGGCCGCGTTCGGCGCCGCCGGCGCGCTGCTCGGACTGGCGCTGGGCGTGCTGCTGGCCTTCGTGGCGCTGCGCGCGCTCGGGGGCGATCTGGGCGGCGGCTATTTCTCCGGCATCCGGCCGCACATCGCGATCGATCCGGCCGCCGCCGCACTGCTGCTCGCCTGCGGGCTGGCCGCGGCGATCGGCGGCGCGTGGCTGCCGGCGCGCGAAGCGGCCCGGCAGGCGCCGGCGCCCGCGCTGAAGGCGGGCGTGGAGCCGGCGCCCGGCTCGCAGCGCCCGCGCATCTGGGCGGCCGCGGGCGGATTCGCGCTGGCCGCGTTGCTGGCGGCGATGCCGCCGCTGCGAGACGTGCCGCTGGGCGCCTACGGTTCGGTGGGCGCGCTGCTGGTGGCGACCATTGCGCTCAAACCGCTGGTCGCACCGCACCTGTTCGCCCCGCTCGCGCGATGGGTGTCGGTGCGGGTGCGCTCGGGGCGCGCGGCGCCCGCCTGGCTGGCGGCAACGCGCCTGGCGCGCCTGCCGCGCTTTGCCGCGGTCGGCGCTGCGGGCGTGCTGGCATCCTTTGCCCTGATGGTGGCGATGGCCACCATGGTCGCGAGCTTTCGCACTTCGCTCGATACCTGGCTCGCGCAGATGCTGCCGGCCGATCTGTACGCGCGGGCCGCACCGGCCGGCTCGACTGCGCGCTTTTCGGCGCGCGACCTCGAGCGCATGCAATCCGATCCGGCCGTGGCGCGCGCGCAGTTTTCGCGCTCGCGGCGCATCGTGCTCGACCCGGTGCGCGCCCCGGTGGTGCTGCTGGCGCGCCCGATCGACCGCAGGCGCCCGCAGGCCACGCTCCCTCTCACCGGGGCGACCGTCGCAGTCGAGCCGCCGGCCACACCGGTGTGGGTGTCGGAGCCCGTGGCCGACCGCTTTCAGGCCCGGCCCGGAGGCCAGCTGCAATTGCCGATCGACGGCCGCCGGGTGGCCGTCACGGTTGCCGGCGTCTGGCGCGATTACGCGCGCCAGGCCGGCAGCATCGTGATCGACGTGGACGACTACGAGCGCATCACGGGCGATGCGGCGCGAACCGATGCGGCGCTGTGGGTCAAGCCAGGCGAGTCGGCCTCGCAGCTGGCCCAGCGGCTGCTGGCCACGCTCGATGCGCCGGCCGCGCAGTTCGGCGAGCCCGGCGAGATCCGCGCGCTCAGCCTGCGCGTGTTCGACCGCAGCTTCCGAGTCACGTACCTGCTGGAGTGGGCCGCGATCGCGATCGGCCTGGCGGGCCTGGCCGCGACGTTTTCGGCACAGGCGATCGCACGCACGCGCGAGTTCGGGATGCTGCGCCACCTGGGCGTGACGCGAAGCCAGGTGCTCACGCTGCTGGCGCTGGAAGCAACGCTGGTGACGCTGCTGGCCGCCGCCCTGGGCCTGGCGGCCGGCATCGGCATCTCGTGGATCCTGGTCGACCTCGTCAACCCGCAGTCGTTTCACTGGACCATGGATCTGCGCCTGCCGGCCGGCGCGCTGGCCGCGCTGGCGGCCGCCCTGCTGCTGGCGGCAGCGCTGACCTCCACCCTGGCGGGCCGGCGTGCGCTGTCGATCGACGCCGTGCGCGCGGTCAAGGACGACTGGTGAACGAGCTGCGCCGCCGGATCGTGCTTGCTGCCTTCGCGCAGGCGGCCCTCACCCCCTCCCCTCTCCCGCTGCGCGGGCGAGGGGCGACACGGTGTGCCTTTGGAACGACCGCGGGCGCGCGGCCATCGATCGCCCCTCGCC
>DASZFP010000213.1:0-60202 GCA_035939615.1 Burkholderiaceae bacterium
ACCCTAATTTGCGAGGACCGATAACGCCCGAGGTCGCGAAAAGGATTCAAGCCAGACTGTTCGGGACCTCTAAGGGTGTCTAGTTTTGCGATTTCGATGGCGCGCCTTCACGGCCGGAAGAGGTCCAGCGCCACCCTGGGCGAGCACTTTGAACGCTTCATAGCCAAGCAGATCAAGGCGGGACGCTTCGAGTCCAAGAGCGAAGTCATTCGCGCCGCGATGCAGAAGCGCATCGAGATCGTCAGGGTTCTTCACCAATCCATGGATGTCGAGAGTCACCTCTGAATCGACAAACCGCCCCGGATATCACGTAGTTTATGGTGGGAGCGGTAAGATGCCCCACCCAACCGCTTCATGACGCTGAGACGCCCTCAGCGTCGACCGATGCACATCCTGGTCAGCAATGACGACGGCTATCTCGCCCCCGGGTTGCGGGCCCTGGCCGACGCGATGCGCGCCTTCGGCGACGTCACCGTGGTGGCCCCGGAGCAGAACTGCAGCGGGGCCAGCAACTCGCTGACGCTGACGCGTCCGCTGTCCGTGCGGCGGGCCGATAACGGCTACCTGTTCGTCAACGGCACCCCGACCGACTGCGTACACATCGCGCTCACGGGCCTGCTGGAGCGCCGCCCGGACCTGGTCGTGTCCGGCATCAACGACGGCCAGAACATGGGCGACGATACGATCTATTCGGGTACCGTGGCGGCGGCCATGGAAGGGTACCTGTTCGGGCTGCCGGCGATCGCGTTTTCAACCGTGCAGAAAGGCCACGTGCACCTGGACAGCGCCGCCCGCGTGGCGCAGGCCATCGTCGAACGCTTCGAAACCGGATCGCTTCCGGCCCCGTTTCTGCTGAATGTCAACATTCCCGACCATCCGTACGCGCAGCTGCGCGGGCTGGTGTGTACGCGGCTGGGCAAGCGCCACCCGTCCGAGCCGGTGGTGCGCAGCGTCAGCCCGCGCGGCGACACGATCTACTGGGTCGGAGCCGCCGGCGAAGCCTCCGACGCCAGTCCAGGCACCGACTTTCACGCGACCGCCAACGGCCAGGTTTCGGTGACGCCGCTGCAGATCGACCTGACGCACACCGGGCAGCTGGACGCGGTTGCGCAGTGGCTGGGACAGAGGCCGCTTTGAGCGCCGCCGCCAGCACCGGCCTGACGTCGGAGCGGGTCCGGGCGCGCATGGTCGAGAGGATCCGCGAGCTGGGCGTACGCGATGCGCGCGTTCTGGCGGCGGTGCAGCGGATCGAGCGGCACCGCTTCGTCGATGCGGCCCTGGCCAGCCGGGCTTATGAGGACACGGCCCTGCCGCTGGGGTTCGGGCAGACCATCTCGCAACCGTACATCGTGGCCCGCTGCGCGGAGCTGGCGCTGGCCGCGGCGGCCGATCCGAAAAACGCCCGGGCCCTGGAGATCGGCACCGGCTGCGGATACGCGGCCGCCGTTCTGAGCGAACTGTTCGGCACCGTGTTTTCGATCGAGCGCGTTCGCGCGCTGCACGAATCGGCGCGCGTGAACCTTCGCCCGCTCAGGATCGCCAATCTGCGGCTGGTGTTTGGCGATGGCGCCCTCGGCCTTCCTTCCGAAGCGCCCTTCGGTGCCATCGTCTCGACGGCCGCCAGCGACGAGGTGCCGGCCGCCTGGGTCGAACAGCTCGCCCCCGATGGCGTGATCGTTGCGCCGCTGGGGCGCGATGCACAGATGCTGACGCTGCTGTCGCGCAGCCCGGAAGGTCGTATCGTTCGGCGTGCGCAGGAACCCGTGCGCTTCGTGCCGCTCGTACAGGGAACCGTCAACCCGTGAAGCCGATGACCGCCCGCCACCCGATCTCTGGCCCCATTGCCGCTGCCGCGCTGAGTGCGATCGCGCTTGCCGCCTGTTCGATCTCGTCGACCAACGATGCCCCGATCGTGGAGCAGTCGCGGACCGCCACGGCGCCGCATGTTGCGCCGAGCGCGCCAGCGGCCGCGCCCGCCCCGCCGACCACGCGCGAGGCCCATGACGGTGTCTACGTGGTGCAGTCCGGAGATACGCTGTACAGCATTGCGCTCGCGTTCGGACAGGATTACCGCGACATTGCGCACTGGAACGGGGTGGATCCCGAGGCGCATGTGCGAGTCGGGCAGTCGCTGCGGGTCGCGCCGGCGGCGGCGGAGGAGTCCGCCGCAGCAGAGGCAATCCCGGTTCCGATGACGCCGACCGGGTCGGTCGAGTCGCACCCGCTGACCCCTACGGAAAGCCCCGCACCCGCACCCGCTGCCGCCGCGACTGCGCCGGAGCGTCCCAACGCGTCGGCGAGCACTGCTGCTGCTGCGCCGGCGCCGGCCCCGGCGCAGCCGAGCGCGGCCGAACCGGCAAGCGCGTGGGGCTGGCCCGGCACCGGAAAGCTGCTGGAGCGCTTCGACGAGACCCACAATAAGGGTATCGATCTCGCAGGCAGCGTCGGGGATCCGGTATGGGCGGCCAACGATGGTCAGGTCGTATACAGCGGTAACGGGTTGCGCGACTACGGCAAATTGATCATCATCAAACACACGGACGACTATGTGTCCGTCTACGCACACAACAACGAGATCCTTGTAACTCAGGGGCAGGCCGTCAAGCGGGGACAGCGAATTGCGGATCTGGGGATGACGGGTGCGCCCAGCCCCAGGCTCCATTTCGAGATCCGGCGTCGTGGTACGCCGGTGGACCCACTGACGTATTTGCCGTCCCGCTAAAGCGGCACGCGGACTCATCGCCGGCGTGCCTAGGACGCTGGGGATGGGGCGCCCGCGCAAGTTGAATCCAGGCGAGCCGTCGCTGCTCGGCGGCTCGCCCGAGTTCGAATCCGAAGCCGACGCGCCCGATCAGCGCGCCGACGATGCGATCGCGTTGCAGCCGTCGCACACGCCGGCGCCCGCAGGCCCGGCCGCTGCCAGCAGCGCCGACGATTTCATGGGCGACGCGATGCGCAGCTATCTGGGCGCGATCGGCTCGCGCGCCCTGCTGAGCGCCCAGGAGGAATACGCGTGCGCCATGCTGGCGCGTGAGGGCGACTTCGCCGCCCGTCAGAAGATGATCGAACACAACCTGCGGCTGGTGGTGTCGATCGCCCGCAATTTCCTGAACCGGGGCGTGTCCTTTCTCGATCTGATCGAGGAAGGCAACGTGGGTCTGATCCATGCGCTGGACAAGTTCGAGCCGGAGCGCGGATTTCGCTTCTCCACCTATGCGACCTGGTGGATCCGCCAGGCCATCGATCGGGCCCTGGCCACGCAGGCGCGCACGGTGAGGCTGCCCATGCATGTGCTCAGGGAACTGGCGCAGGTGCAGCGCGCGCGCCACCATCTGGAGACCGGATGGCGCGCGGTCGGGGTCTCGCGCAACGCCGGCGCGGACGACATCGCGCACCTGCTCGGCAAGACGGCCGACGAAATCATCGATTTGATGGCGCTGAGCGAGACGCCGGCCTCGCTCGACCGCCCGATCGACGACAACGACGATGCCCCGGTGTCCGACCTGATGCCCGATCAGACGGCGGCGGCGCCCGAATGGCACGTGGCCCAACGCGAGCTGCAGGTACTGATGGACGGCTGGCTGGACGATCTGTCCGACAAGCAGCGCCTGGTGATCCAGCGCCGCTACGGTCTGAATGGACACGATCCTTCCACGCTGGACGACCTGGCGCGCGAGCTGGGGCTGACGCGCGAGCGGGTGCGGCAGATTCAGCAGGAGGCGCTGGCGCGGCTGAACCGCGCGCTGGCGGCGCGCGGGGTCAAGCGCGACGTGCTGTATTGACCGGCCGCTGCGCGTCAGCGGCGGTCGCGTCCTTACAATCGGGTCGTGACGCCCATTCTGACGTTCGACCTGGAAACCATCCCGGATGCCGCAGCGCTGCGGCAGCTGCGCCCGCAGTGGGCCGGCGCCGACGATCGCACCGTCGCGCTGCAGGCGATGGCCGAGCGCCACGAGCGCACCGGCAGCGACTTTCTGCCGCTGCACCTGCAGCGCGTGATCGTAATCGGCTGCGCGTTCCGGGACGAGGCGGGATTTCGGGTGCGCAGCCTGGGCTCGCCCGTCGACGGCGAGGCCAAGCTGATCGGAGATTTTTTCCGGCTGATCGATCGCTACGTGCCGCAGCTGGTCAGCTGGAACGGCAGCGCGTTCGATCTGCCCGTGCTGCACTACCGCGCCTTGATCCACGGCGTGCCGGCACGGCGCTACTGGGACCAGGGCGACGACGAGCGTGATTCGCGCTTCAGCAACTACGTGAACCGCTATCACCTGCGCCATGTCGACCTGATGGACGTGCTGTCGCGCTACCAGCCCCGCGCCGCCGCTCCGCTCGATGAAGTGGCTCGGCTGGCGGGCTTTGCCGGCAAGCTCGGCATGGACGGCTCGCAGGTCTGGGACGCTTACTGCGACGGCCAGATCGAGCGGATCCGGGCCTACTGCGAAACCGACGTCGTCAACACCTACCTGTTGTACTGCCGCTTCCGCAAGATGCGCGGGCAGCTGGACGAGCCCCGCTATGCGGCCGAGCTGCAACTGGTTCGCGACTCGCTGGCGGCCTCCGCAGGTTCCGTCTGGCAGGAGTACCTGGCCGCGTGGCCGGCGACGCCGGCGCCGTGAAGCCGGACCGGATCGATCGGGTGGAGTCGCTCGATCTGCAGGGGCGCGGCGTCGTGCGCGGCCAGGGCAAGGTCGCGTTCGTCGAAGGAGCGCTGCCGGGCGAAACGATCCGCTGGGAGCCCGTGCGCAGCGGCGGCAATTTCGATGTCGGCCGGCTGCTGCAGGTGCAGCGCGAAAGCAGCCTGCGGGTGGCGCCGCGCTGCGCCCACTTCGGCCTTCAGCGCGGCGCCTGCGGCGGCTGCTCGATGCAGCACCTGGAGGCACGGGCCCAGGTGGCCATCAAGCAGCGGGCCCTGGAAGACGCGCTATGGCACCTGGCGCGCCTGAAGCCCGAGCAGATCGCACGGCCCATCGCAGGGCTGCAGTGGGGCTACCGCCACCGGGCGCGTCTGTCGGTCCGGTTTGTCGCCCGCAGGAACGAAGTGCTGGTCGGCTTTCACGAGCGCGCCAGCAGCTTCGTCGCAGACATCCGCGAGTGCCACGTTCTGGCCGGACCGGTCGGGTCGCTGCTGTTGCCGCTGCGAGCACTGATCGTTTCGATGCAGCTGCGCCAGCGCCTGCCCCAGATCGAGGTCGCGGTCGTGCAGGTCGAGGGCCGGATGCGCACCGTGCTGGTGTTCCGGATCCTGGATAGCCTTCCCGAATCCGATCGCGACGCGCTGGCGCGCTTCGGTGCCGACCACCACGTATCGATCTGGGTCCAGCCCGGCGGGCCCGCCAGCGCGGCGCCGCTCACTGAGCGCGACCAGGTAGAACTCGCGCTGCAGCTGCCCGAATTCGGCCTGCAGGTGCCGTTCGGTCCGACCGATTTCACCCAGGTCAATCATCCCGTCAACGAGGTGCTGGTGCGGCGCGCGGTGGCGCAGCTGGATCCGCAACCGGACCACACCGCGCTGGACCTTTTCTGCGGGTTGGGAAACTTCACGCTGCCGCTGGCCACGCGTGCGCGGCGCGCCATCGGGATCGAGGGCAACTCCGCGCAGGTGGCGCGCGCCGTCCGGGCCGCGCAGTTCAACGGGCTGCAGGACCGGGTCGACTTCATCGCCCAGGACCTCGCGGAATGGAGTCGCGCCGACTGGGAGGCGCTGAACCAGCGCCACGGACCGATCGACCGCGTGCTGCTCGATCCGCCGCGCGAGGGGGCGCTGGCCGTGGCGCGCGCGCTGGCCGCCAGCGCCGTGCGACCGCAGCGCCTGGTCTACATATCCTGCAACCCCGGCACGCTGGCGCGCGACTGCGCCGTCCTGGCGCACGAGGGCGGCTGGCGCCTCGCCTGTGCCGGTGTCGTCAACATGTTCGCTCACACCTCGCACGTCGAATCGCTCGCGGTGCTCGAGCCTGCGGCAAAGTAGCGGCGGGAGCGCTCGGGGGCGAATCCGCGTGTTACACTGCGCCTCCGGATCGCATCGCAACTTATTCTTTTTATTCAGTTTTTTGTGGTGCTCGACGATCGAGCGCGGCGGCGCCCCGGTGCGGCTTGCCGGTCGATCCGCGCGCGCCCAGGAATCCGCATGGCTATCGAAAGAACTCTGTCCATCATCAAGCCGGATGCCGTTCGGAAGAACGTGATCGGGAAAATCCTGGCCCGCTTCGAGGCCGCCGGGCTGCGGATCGTGGCCGCGCGCATGATGCACCTTTCACGCGGCGAGGCCGAGGCCTTCTACGCGGTGCACCGGGAGCGGCCGTTCTTTCGCGACCTGGTCGAATTCATGACGTCCGGACCGATCATGGTGCAGGCACTGGAAGGCGAGGGCGCGATCATGAAAAATCGCGAGCTGATGGGCGCGACCGATCCGAAGAAGGCGGCGCCGGGCACGATCCGGGCCGATTTCGCCGACAGCATCGACGCGAACGCGGTCCACGGCTCCGACGCCGAGGACACGGCGCGCGCCGAGGTTGCATTCTTCTTTCCGGCCACCGCGGCCTCGCCGGCCTCGCGCTGACATCGGAGGCCGCCAGCAGGCCAGCTACGATGGATGCGGTCAATCTGCTCGATCTGGATGGACGGGCACTCGAAGAACTGGTGCAGTCGCTGGGCGAGCGGCCGTTTCGCGCCCGCCAGCTGAAGCGCTGGATCCACCGGCACGGCGCCGGCGATTTCGATTCGATGACGGACCTGGCCCGCTCGCTGCGGGACAAGCTGCGCGGCCGCGCGCAGGTGGCTGCGCCCACCGTGGTTTCGCATGTCACCGCGCCGGACTCGACACAGAAGTGGCTGCTGGCGGTCGGGGCCAAGGACGCGGTCGAAGCGGTGTACATACCGGAGTCGGATCGCGGCACCCTGTGCATCTCGACCCAGGCCGGCTGCGCCGTCAACTGCCTGTTCTGCTCGACCGGCAAGCAGGGATTCAGCCGCAACCTGAGCACCGGCGAGATCGTCGGCCAGCTCTGGCTGGCCGAGCACAGCCTGCGCCGCGCGCTGGCCGGGCCATTGGGCGGCGCTGCCGCGGGGCGTGCGGATCGGGTCATCAGCAACGTCGTGCTGATGGGCATGGGCGAGCCGCTGCAGAACTACGACGCGGTGGTGCCGGCGCTGCGGCTGATGCTCGACGACGACGCCTATGGCCTTTCGCGGCGACGGGTCACGGTGTCGACGGCCGGGATGGTCCCGCAGATCGACCGCCTGGCACAGGATTGCCCGGTGGCGCTGGCCGTATCGCTGCATGCACCCGACGACGCGTTGCGCGACACGCTGGTTCCGCTCAACCGCAAGTATCCGCTGCGCGACCTGCTGGCGGCCTGCCGGCGCTACCTTCGCAGCGCGCCGCGCGATTTCATCACCTTCGAATATGTGATGCTCGACGGCATCAACGACAGCGTTGCGCAGGCGCGTGACCTGGTCCGTCTGGTCCGCGATCTGCCCTGCAAGTTCAACCTGATCCCCTTCAATCCGTTTCCCGGCGCAACGGTCGGTCGTTCACCGCCTGAGCGCATCCAGGAGTTCGCGGCGCGGCTGACCGCGGCCGGGATCGTGACGACGACGCGCAGGACGCGCGGCGACCGGATCGACGCCGCTTGCGGCCAGCTCGCCGGAGCGGTGGACGACCGCACCGGGATCGCCAGCCGCAACCGGCTGCGCGGAGCATCGGTGCCGCTGCGCGTTGCTTCCTGATGGAAAGGCGAGCTGCGGGATGTTTGCGGCCGCAGCCGGCTGCGCTGGCGCTGGCGCTGGCGGCTGCGCTGACGCTGGCGGCGTGCAAGACCACCACCACCGTGACGAACAGTTCCGACAGCTCCCAGACGAGCGGCGCCAAGGCGGAAGGCGACCCGCACAAGCGTGCCGCGGTGCGCCTGCAGCTCGCTTCCGGCTACTACCAGAAAGGGCAGCTCGACGTGGCGATCAAGGAGGCCACCGAAGCCACCCAGATCGATCCGGCACTGGCGCCCGCGTTCGGACTGCTGGGGCTGATCTACATGGACCTGGCCCAGAACCCGCAGGCGGAAGACAATTTCCGGCGGTCGCTGCAGATCGATCCGGCCGATCCGGAGCTGAACAACAACTTCGGCTGGTTCCTGTGCCGCACCCGCCGCGAGCACGAGGCGCTGCCCTATTTCGATCGTGCGGCCGCCAATCGGATGTACGCCACGCCGGCGATGGCCCTGGAGAACGCCGGAATGTGCCTGAAGCAGGTCGGCGACAACGATCGCGCCGAGAAATACCTGATGCGGGCCTTCGAGCTGGACGCGTCCAGCCCCATCGCGAAATTCCAGCTGGCCCAGCTCTATCTTCAGACCCATCGGGTCGAGCGCGCCCAGTTCTACTACGAGCTGCTCTCCAAGAGCGTGGATCCGAACCCGCAGACGCTGTGGCTGGGCACCCGGATCGCGCACGCCAAGGCGGACGGGCGCACGCAGCAACGCCTGGCCCAGGAGTTGCGCACGCGCTTTCCCGAGTCGCCCGAAGCGGGCCTGCTCAAGCGCGAGGCATTCGATGAATGAGCCCGACGAGCTGCGCCCGCCGGTGCCCCTGGACGATTCGGGCCGCTCGGCGCCCGGATTCGGCTACGCGCTGGCGCAGTCGCGCGTGCGCGCCGGGCTGAGCCTGGAGCAGGCGGCCGCCCGCATCCGGCTGCACCCGCGACAGTTGCGGGCGCTCGAAGACGAGGATCTGGCGGCGCTGCCGGCGGCCGCGTACGCCGCCGGATTCGTTCGCAACTATGCGCGCGAGCTCAAGATCGATCCGGGTCCGTTGGTCGAGGACCTCAATGCGAAGCTGCGCATCAGCGGGCTGGGCACGCGGGCGCCGGACCTGGGAACCGGTGGCACGGTGCCGGTGCGCCTGCTGGACGATCGTGGCTGGCGCCAGCTCGTGCTGGCCGTGATCGTGATCGGCCTGGTGTGCGCCGGGCTGATTGGCGTCTGGATGGCGCATTCGGGCGGCGGGCTCGGCCCCACCACGACGCCCGCCTCCGCCGGCTCGGCGCCGCTGCGCGCCGCCGAGCCGGCTACGGCGGGCAAGCCCGCGTCGCCGACGGCCGGCGGGACCGGTTCACAGAAGGACGGCAACCCGGAAGCGACGCCCGAGGCGGGCGCGCCGGCCACGGGCAGTGCGGCGCCGCTTGCGCCCGGCGCGACCGCGCCGGCGGCGTCCAGCGGTTCAGGCGAAATGCCGGCGCCCGAGTCGACCGCCTTGGCGGGGGCCGCTGCCGACTCGCGCGTTCCGGTTGCCGAGGTAACGCCGGTGCCCGGAGCCACGACTGGCCTGGTGCTGCACTTCACCGATCGCTCGTGGGTCGAAGTCAGTCGGGCGGACGGACGGATCCTGTTGTCGCACAACGGCGAGGCCGGCACGGTCGAATTGCTCGACGCGGCCCTGCCGCTGTTGCTGACCGTCGGCCGCGCCGAAGCGGTGCAAGTCGAATACCGGGGCCGCCCGGTGAACCTGAAGCCCTACGTGAACACCAAAGGCGTTGCGCGGCTGACGATCGCCGACAGCCGCGCAACCAGTGGAGGACAGAGCAGCCGATGAACGCCCTGGAAAAATCCTTCGACGGCCCGGCCGCGGCCGGCCCGTCGGCGCGGCGCCGCTCGCGCCAGGTCGAACTGCGCTGGGGCTCCGCGACCGTGCGCCTCGGCGGCGATGCGCCGGTGATGGTCCAGTCGATGACCAACACCGACACTGCCGATCCGATCGCTACCGCGATTCAGGTGCGGGAGCTGGCCGCGGCCGGATCCGAAGCGGTCCGCATCACCGTCAATACGCCCGAAGCGGCGCGCGAAGTCGCTTATCTGCGGGAAGCGCTCGATCGCGGCGGGCTGGACGTGCCGCTGATCGGGGATTTCCACTACAACGGCCACAAGCTGCTGACCCAGTTTCCCGAGTGCGCGCAGGCGCTGTCCAAGTACCGCATCAATCCCGGCAATGTCGGGCGTGGCGCGCGCGGCGAGGACAACTTCGCCCAGATGATCGAGGTAGCCTGCCGCTACGAGCGCCCCGTGCGCATTGGCGTGAACTGGGGCAGCCTGGATCAGGAACTGCTGGCCCGCCTGATGGATGCGAACAGCGCCCGCGCCGAGCCGCTGGACGCCGCCGCCGTGCTGCGCGAGGCGCTGGTGCGCTCGGCGCTGGACAGCGCGCAGCGAGCCGAGCAGCTCGGCCTGCCGGGCAACCGGATCTGCCTGTCGGCCAAGGTCAGCGCCGTGCAGGAGCTGATCGCGGTATACCGGGAGCTCGGGCGGCGCTGCGACTACCCGCTGCACTTGGGCCTGACCGAGGCCGGCATGGGCAGCAAGGGGATCGTGGCTTCAACCGCGGCGCTGTCGGTGCTGCTGCAGCAGGGCATCGGCGATACCATCCGGGTGTCATTGACGCCGGAGCCGGGTGGCCCGCGCGCAAAAGAGGTGCAGGTCGCCCAGGAGATCCTGCAGTCGCTCGGGCTGCGCGCGTTCGTCCCGATGGTGGCCGCCTGCCCCGGCTGCGGCCGCACCACCAGCACGGTGTTCCAGGAGCTGGCCTCGCGCGTGCAATCGTACCTGCGCGATCGCATGCCCGAGTGGAAGAAGACCTTTCCGGGGGTCGAGAACCTGACCGTGGCCGTGATGGGCTGCGTGGTCAACGGGCCGGGCGAGAGCCGGCACGCCGACATCGGCATCAGCCTGCCGGGCACCGGCGAGCAGCCGGTGGCGCCGGTGTTCATCGACGGGGAGCGGCGGATGACGCTGAAGGGCGAGCGCATCAGCGAGGAGTTCCAGGCCATCGTCGAGGACTACGTCAACCGCCGCTACGGCCGGGCCGGCCTGACGACGTCCTGACCGACCGCATGGCCTCGCCGAAGATTGCCGCCGTGCGCGGCATGAACGACCTGCTGCCCGCGCAGGCCCCGCTGTGGGAAGCGTTCGAGACCGCCGCGGTCCGGATGCTGCGAGGCTACGGCTACGCGCAGATCCGCACGCCGATCCTGGAATCGACGGCGCTGTTTCGACGCGGCATCGGCGAGGTGACCGACATCGTCGAGCACGAGATGTACACCTTCGTCGACTCGCTCAATGGCGAGTCGTTGACATTGAGGCCGGAAAACACCGCCGGCGTGGTGCGCGCCGCCATCGAGCACAGCCTGCTGTACGAGGGACCGTGTCGGCTGTGGTACATGGGGCCGATGTTCCGCCACGAGCGGCCGCAACGGGGCCGCTACCGGCAGTTCTACCAGCTCGGCGCCGAGGCGCTCGGACTGGCGGGCCCGGACGTGGATGCGGAGCAGGTGCTGATGCTCAAGCGCCTGTGGCAGGCGCTGGGGCTTTCCGGCCTGCGCCTGGAGCTCAATACGCTCGGCCAGCCGCCCGAGCGGGCGCGCCACCGCGGCGAGCTGATCCGGTATTTGGAGCAACACGAAGACCGCCTCGACGAGGACGCGCGCCGCCGGCTGCACTCCAACCCGCTGCGGATCCTGGACACCAAGAACCCGGCGATGCAGGACCTGGTGGCCGGTGCGCCGCGCCTGCTCGACTACCTGGGCGAGGCCTCGCTCGCGCACTTCGACCGGCTGCAGCAGCTGCTGCGGTCGGCCGGCATCGAATTCACCGTCAATTCCCGCCTGGTGCGGGGACTGGACTACTACAACCTGACCGTGTTCGAATGGGTCACGGATCGGCTGGGCGCGCAGGGCACCGTGTGCGGCGGCGGCCGGTACGATGGGCTGATCGAGCTGCTCGGCGGCAAGCCCGCCCCGGCGTGCGGTTTCTCGATCGGGATCGACCGGGTCATCGAGCTGATGGGAGACGGTCCGGCCGCCGGCGCCCGGCCCGACTGCGACGTTTACGTGGTGCACCAGGGCGGCGCCACCCTGGAGTCTGCGCTGCAGGCCGCTGAGCGGCTGCGCGACGCGGGGCTGGATGTCATCGTGCATGCGGGCGAGGCCAGCCTGAAATCGCAGATGAAGCGTGCCGACGCGAGTGGAGCGGTTTACGCGGTGATCGTGGGCGAACGGGAGGCCGCCGAAGCGGTGGCCTCGGTGAAGGCATTGCGCGCGGTCGATGCGTCGGCCCCGTTTGCGGTGCAGCAGCCCGTCGCGCTGGATCGGCTGGGGCCGACGCTGGCCGGCGCGGTGCGACAGCGGCCCGTTGCGAGTCAATAGAACCTGGATTGGGTGGAACGAAGATGTCATACGACCTGCAGGAACAAGAACAGATCGAAACGCTGAAGGCCTGGTGGAAGGCCAACGGCAACTGGGTCACGAGCGCGGTCGCGGTGGTGCTGCTCGGGGTGCTGGCCTACCAGGGATGGACCTGGTATCAGCTGCGCCAGGCAGGTCGGGCCTCGGTGCTCTATGAGGAGTTCGAGCGCGCCTCGAGCTCCAAGGACCCGAAGGACGCAGCCAAGGCGCGCGACCTGACCGGCACGCTGATCGATCAGCACGGCTCGACCGTCTACGCGGCGATGGCGGCGCTGCGGCAGGCCAAAGCCAACCTCGATGCGGCCGATTTGAAGGCGGCCGAAGCCCAGCTGACCTGGGCCTCCGAGCACGCCCAGCCGAAAGAGCTGGCGCTGCTGGCGCGGGTCCGGCTGGCCGGCGTGCTGCTGGACCAGAAGTCGTACGACCGCGCGCTGCAGGTCTTGAAGGTCGATGTGCCCGCCGCGTTCGCCGGTGCGTTCGCCGACCGGCGCGGCGACGTGTATGCGGCCCAGGGCAAAGCCGCCGATGCCCGCGCCGCTTATACGGAGGCGCTGGTCAAGGCCGATGCGCAGTCGCGAGCGTTGATACAGATGAAGCTGGACGCCCTGCCGGGAGCGTGACGCGCATGTCGCCTGCCCTGTCTTCACGGCGGCATCGAGGCCGGTGGCTCGCGCTGGCCGCCTCGCTGCTGGCGGCCTGCTCGAGCTCGAACGCGCCCAAGCCGGCCCCGCTGACCGAGATCAAATCGCCGCTGCCGATCCGGATCGCCTGGCGCGTGAAGGTCGGTGACGGCCGGCGCTACTTTCTGCAGCCGGCCGTCCTGGAAAACGCGATCTTCGCGGCCAGCGCCCAAGGAGACCTGGTTCGCCTCAATCCGGCCGACGGCAAGGAGGTGTGGCACGTGCGGGCGCCTGGGCCGCTCGGAGCCGGGGTCGGGTCGGACGGCTTCCTGGTCGCCGTGGCCGGTCAGCGCGGCGAGATCTTCGCGTTCTCGGCCGACGGCAAGCTCGCCTGGCAGGCGCTGGTACCGAGCGACGTCGTCACACCCCCACTGGTCGGCCATGGGCTCGTGATCGTGCGTTCGACCGACCAGGGCGTGACCGCATTCGATGCGCAAAACGGCCACAAGAAATGGAGCTTCAAGCGACAGACGCCGTCGCTCGCGCTGCGCGCGCCCACCGAGCTTGCGTTTTCCGGCGACAGCGTGGTGGTCGGATTTCCGGGCGGCCGTTTGGTGGACATCGCGATCGCCAACGGTGCTTCGCGCTGGGACAGCGCCGTGTCCGAACCCAAGGGCGCCACGGAGGTGGAGCGGCTGGCCGACGTGCTCGGTCCGATCGGCCTGCAGGACAACCAGGTGTGCGCAGCGTCCTATCAGGGCCGGGTCGCCTGTTTCGACGCCGCCAGCGGCGAGCCACAATGGGCGCGCGAAATGCCGGCCGGGGCCGGCGTCGCGATCGACGGCGAGCAGCTGGTCGGGGTGGATGCGGCCTCGACGATCGAGGCCTTCGCGCGGTCCAGCGGGACCGCGCGCTGGTCGTCCAAGCTGCTGGCGCACCGCGGCGTGTCTACGCCCGCGGGCCTGGAGAAATGGGTCGCGGTCGGCGATCGCGAGGGCTACCTGCATCTTTTGAGCGCCAGCGACGGCAAGCTGCTCGGCCGCATCGAGCTGGACGGCAGCCCCATCGTGGCGCAGCCCCGCGAAGTCGGCGGCGGCATCCTGGTCCAGACCCAGCGCGGCTATGTCGCGCTGCTGATGCCGCAGGGCTGAGTGCTGCCCGTATCCGGAGCCGACGGCCGCGCCCGTGGGCGCGGCCCGACGATGGGGCGTTCGCCATGAAACCCGTGGTGGCATTGATCGGCCGCACCAACGTCGGCAAATCGACGCTGTTCAATCGGCTTACGCGTTCGCGCGCCGCACTGGTGGCCGATCTTCCGGGGCTGACCCGCGATCGGCAATATGGCGACGCCGACGTCGGGTCCAGAGCCTTTCTGGCGATCGACACCGGCGGATTCGATCCGGGCTCGGGCGATGCGCTGCAGCGAGCCGTGAACGAGCAGACGGAAACGGCCATCGCCGAAAGCGATGTGCTGCTGTTCATGGTCGACGTGCGAGCGGGGGTGACGGGGCAGGACCAGCGCATCGGCGAGCGCTTGCGCGCCGGCGGAAAGCGCCTGGTGTTGGTTGCCAACAAGGCCGAAGGCATGGACGCCGCCGCCGGCGCCGAGTTCTACGAGCTCGGGCTGGGGGCTCCGGTGCTGATCTCGGCCGCGCATGGCGCGGGCCTGACCGAGCTGATGGACACGGCGCTGGCCGGTCTGCCCGAGGCGGAGGCCCCGCCCGAGGCGCCCGATCCGGAACGCGGCACGCGCGTTGCGATCGTCGGCCGCCCCAACGTGGGCAAGTCGACCCTGGTGAACACGTTGATCGGGGAGCGCCGCATGGTCGCCTCCGATCAGCCCGGAACCACGCGCGATGCGATCGAGGTCGAATTCGAGTTCGCGGGCGAGCGCTTCACCCTGATCGACACGGCCGGCATCCGCCGCAAGGGACGCGTGTTCGAGGCGGTCGAGAAGTTTTCGGTCATCAAGACGTTGCAGGCGGTGGAACAGTGCAACGTGGTCACGCTGCTGCTGGATGCTTCGGCCGAGATCGCCGAGCAGGACGCGCACATCGCCGGTTACATCCTGGAGCGCGGCCGGGCCCTGGTGATCGCGGTGAACAAATGGGACGCCGTGGGCGATGCGCAGCAGCGCGAACGCATCAAGCGCGAGTTGCGGCGCAAACTCACCTTCCTGGACTGGGCCAGCATGCATTTCGTGTCGGCGGTGACCGGCACCGGATTGAAGGGGCTGATGCGGTCGGTGGTCGCCGCCGAGCGGGCCGCCTTCAGCCGCCTGCCCACGCCCAAGCTGACCCGTGCGCTGCTGGCCGCGGTGCAGCGCCAGGAGCCGCCCCGCGCCGGAAGGGTCCGGCCCAAGCTGCGATACGCGCACCAGGGTGGCTCCAATCCACCGATCGTCGTAATCCACGGCAATTCGCTGCGGCACGTGCCGGACAGCTACCGCCGCTACCTGGAAGGGTGGTTTCGCGATCAGTTCGAACTGCACGGGACCCCGCTGCGCATCGAATTTCGCAGCAACTCAGTCAACCCTTATGCACCATCGCGGCGCGCTGGCAAAGGACCGGCTTTTCAAGTAGATTGAATTTTGTCGCACTGCACATATCTAAGACGCTAGTGGGGCCGGAACGGCGGCTGGCACCGGTGCCGCCCGCAACCGCAACCGACCGGGAGAGAAAATGAGCAACAAGGGCCAACTTTTACAAGACCCGTTCCTGAACGCGTTGCGCAAGGAACATGTGCCGGTGTCGATCTACCTGGTCAACGGAATCAAGCTGCAGGGGCAGATCGAGTCGTTCGATCAGTACGTGGTGCTGCTGCGCAATACGGTCACCCAGATGGTGTACAAGCACGCTATTTCCACCGTCGTGCCGGCACGACCGGTCAATCTGGCCGCGGAGCCCGAATCCTGAGCGGATTCCAGATCGAACGAGCCCGTTCCGAAGCGCCCACCTCGGCGCTGCTGGTGGAGGTTGCGCTGCGCGGCTCGGGCCGGGGCGCGACCGGCGCTGCCGACGGGGTCGACGAGTTGCGCCAGCTGGCCGAAAGCGCGGGATTTGCGACCGCGGGCGAGCTGGTGGCGCGGCGCGATCGGCCCGATCCGGCGCTGTACCTGGGGCGGGGCAAGGTCGAGCAGATCCGCGAGCAGCTGGTCAGCTCGGGCTCAGGCGTCGTGATCCTGGACGTGGCCCTGTCGCCGGTGCAGCAGCGCAACCTGGAGCGCGAGCTCGGCGTGGCGGTGCTGGACCGTACCGCGCTGATCCTGGACATCTTCGCGCAGCGCGCCCAGAGCCGCGAGGGCAAGCTGCAGGTCGAGCTGGCCCGGCTGCAACATCTTTCGACCCGGCTGGTGCGCGGGTGGACCCACCTGGAGCGGCAGCGCGGGGGCATCGGCCTGCGCGCAGGGCCGGGCGAGAAGCAGATCGAGCTGGACCGGCGAATGATCGGCCAGCGTGTCAAGCAGCTGCGCGAGCGGTTGCGCACGCTGGACTCGCAGCGGCGCACGCAGCGGCGCGCACGCCGCCGGCGCGAGGCGTTCTGCGTATCGCTGGTGGGCTACACCAACGCCGGCAAATCGACGCTGTTCAATGCGCTGACGCGATCGAGCGCGTACGCCGCCAACCAGCTGTTCGCCACGCTGGACACGACCAGCCGCCGCTTGTTCGTGGCGCCCGGGGTGCCGGTCGTGCTGTCCGATACGGTCGGCTTCATACGCGACTTGCCGCACGCGCTGATCGACGCCTTCAAGGCGACGCTGGACGAGGCGGCGCAGGCCGATCTGCTGGTGCACGTGGTGGACGCCTCCGTCGCCTCGCGCGAAGCGCAAATGGACGCGGTCGACGGCGTGCTGCGCGAGATCGGCGCGGCCGAGGTGCCGCGCTGCGTCGTGTTCAACAAGATCGACCGGGTCGAGCGCGGCGCCGGGGTTGAGCGGTCCGCCTGTGGTAGGATCGACTCGGTCTGGCTGAGCGCGCAATCGGGCAACGGTCTGGAATTGCTGCGCGGGGCGATCGCGCAACGTGCACAGGAAAGCCCAGCCGACCTTTCCCGAAGTCTGGAACCATCATGTCGCTGAATGACCCTCAATGGGGTCGCGGCGGGGGATCGGGCGAAGGAGGCGATGGTCAGCGCCCGCCGCGCCGCCCCAACGGCCACGAAGGTCCACCCGATCTTGAAGAGCTCTGGCGCGAGTTGAACCGGCGCCTGGGGAGCCTGTTCGGCTCCGGCGGGGGCGGTGGTGGCGGCGGCGGATCGGAGCTGTGGCGCGCCGGCGTGGGCGTGGCCATGGTGCTGGCGGCGATCCTGGTCATCTGGATGGTCACCGGCTTTTACATCGTCCAGGAAGGCCAGGTCGCCGTGGTGACTACCTTCGGCCGCTTCGACTCGATCACCGGCGCGGGATTCCGCTGGCGCGCCCCGTGGCCGATCCAGTCGAACGAAATCGTCGACGTGTTCTCCACGCGCGAGATCGAGGTCGGCACCAAGGCGCGCAGCCAGGACCGCCTGAGGGAAGCGCTGATGCTGACCGACGACGAGAACATCGTCGACGTGCAGTTCAAGGTCCAGTATCGGATCAAGTCGGGACCGGAGCTGGAAAGCGCGGCGCGCGACTTCGTGTTCGGCAGCCGGTTTACCCCGGACGGCGATCCGGCCACGGTGGTCGGGCAAACGGCCGAGTCGGCGATGCGCGAGGTGGTCGGCAGCCGCAAGATGGACGCGGTCCTGAGCGGTGAGGCCTCCAAGCAGCAGATCGCCGATGAAGTTCGCGTCAAGATGCAGGACATGCTGGATCGCTACAACACGGGAATCATGATCACGGCAGTTCCGGTGCAGAACGTCCAGCCGCCCGAACAGGTCCAGCCCGCCTTCAACGACGCGATCCAGGCCGGCCAGGATCAGGCCAAGCAGATCAACGAAGGGCAGGCCTACGCCAAGGATGTCGTGCCGCGCGCGCGCGGGGCGGCGGCCCGCCTGATCCAGGAGGCCGAGGGCTACCGCATCAAGACGATCGAAAACGCCCAGGGCGACGCGGCGCGTTTCCGCCAGGTCCTGGCCGAGTACTCCAAGGCGCCCGCGGTCACGCGCGAGCGGCTGTACCTGGACACGATGCAGCAGATCTTCTCCAGTACCACCAAGGTGCTGGTCGACACCAAGGCCGGCAGTCCCCTGCTGTACCTGCCGTTCGACAAGCTGCTGCAGCAGGCCACCGACGGGACCGGGCGCGTGGTGGCCACGCCCAGCGGTTCGTCCGGCTCGGGCGGCAGCAAGGACTCCGGCGCAGAGCTGCGCGGCCGCGATGCCGGCAACGACCGCGACCGGGAAGCGCGTTGACGCCATGAACCGGATCATCGGCACCGTCATCGCCGTGGTGATCGCTGCGGCCCTGTTCCGCCTGTGCGCGTTCATCGTCGATCAGAAGCACTACGCGATCGTGTTCGCGCTGGGTCACATCGACCGGGTGATCGACCAGCCGGGACTGCATTTCAAGTTTCCGCCGCCCTTCCAGAACGTCGAGTATCTGGACAAGCGGATCCTGACGATCGACTCGCAGGGCGCCGACAAGGTGCAGACCTCGGAGAACAAGAATCTGCAGATCGAGACGTTCGTGAAATGGCGCATCAGCAACGCGCGCAGCTACTGGATCAGCTTTCACGGGGCCGAGCGCGAGGCCGAGGACCGGATCTCGACGCTGGTGCGCGACGCGCTGAACCAGGCGGTGAACAAGCGCACGGTCAACGGCATCACGTCGCGCGAGCGCAACAAGGCCATGGACGAGATCCGGGCGGGCGTGCAGGAGCGCGTCAAGGAGCTGGGTGTGACGATCGTGGACGTGCGCCTGAAACGGGTCGACTTCCTGGGAGAGAACCTCAAATCGGTTTACGACCGCATGGAGTCCGAGCGCAAGCGCGTGGCCAACGAGCAGCGCTCGACCGGCGCGGCCGACGCCGAGAAGATCCGCGCCGACGCCGACAAGCAGAAGGAAGTGCTGCTGGCCGAGGCCTACCGGGACGCGCAGCGGATCAAGGGTGAGGGCGATGGCAGGGCTTCCGCGATCTACGCGCAGGCCTTCGGCGCCAACCCCGAGTTTTATGCCTTTTACCGCAGCCTGGAGGCGTACAAGGCGAGTTTTCGCAGCCGGACCGACATGCTCATGGTCGATCCGTCGTCGGACTTCTTCAAGTACATGAAGAGCCCGGGCGGCGCGGCGGCGCGATGATGCTGGAGCGCCTCGGTCCCGCGTTCGCGCTGATGCTGGTGCTGGAGGGCGTTGCACCCTTGTTTGCGCCGGGCGCGTGGCGGCTGGCGATCCGGCGCATTGCGGATCTGGCCGACGGGCAGATCCGGTTTTTCGGCCTGAGCTCGATCGCACTGGGCGCCGTGCTGTTCTGGATGTTGAGCTGACGCGCAGCGCGCCTGGGTCCTTCCGATGTCGAACTGGCTGCTTCCCGAGAACATCTCGGACGTGCTGCCGCAGGAAGCGCGCCGGGTCGAGCAACTGCGACGCGCGCTGCTGGATCTGTACCGCAGCTTCGGGTACGAGTACGTGATTCCGCCGCTGATCGAGCACCTGCAGTCGCTGCTGTCGGGAACCGACGTCGACCTGGACCTGCGCACCTTCAAACTGGTCGATCAGTCCAGCGGCCGCAGCCTGGGCGTACGCGCCGACGCCACGCCCCAGACGGCTCGCATCGACGCCCATATCCTGAATCGCAGCGGCGTGGTCAGGCTATGTTATGCGGGCCCGGCCCTGCACGCGCGTCCGCTGCACCCGCTGGCCAGCCGCGAGCCGATTCAGGTCGGCGCGGAGATGTACGGCGACGCCGGGATCGAGGCCGACGGCGAGGTGCTGCAGCTGGCGGCGCGATCGCTGCTGCTGGCCGGAGCCACCGAGCTGCGCATCGACCTGGGCCACAGCGGCGTGCTGCGGGCGATCCTGGCAGCCGAGCATCCGACGCCGGAGCGGCTGGACGATGTGCTGCAGGCGCTGAACTCGAAGGACCCGGCGGCCTTGAAGCAGGCCGCGGGCTCGTTCGCGCCGTCCACCCGTGAGGCGCTGCTGCGGCTGGCCGATCTGCACGGGGGCGTTGCGGTGCTGGCACGGGCCCGCCGCGAGCTGCCCGCCAGCGACGAGCTGGCCGCGGCGCTGTCCGAGCTGGAGCGGCTCGCCCCGTTGTGTCCGCCCGGCGCGGCCAGCGTCGACCTGGCCGATCTGCACGGATATCGCTATTACACCGGCGCCACCTTCGCCGCTTACGCGGCGGGCTGCCCCGGACCGCTGCTGCGGGGCGGGCGCTACGACGACATCGGGCGCAACTTCGGCCGCGCCAGGCCCGCGACCGGCTTTTCGATCGTCGATCTGCGCGAGGCGGCGCAACTGGCCGCGCCGCTGCCGGCACCGAAGGCGATCGCCGCTCCGCACGGCGCCGATCCGCAGCTCGATGCGCTGGTGGACGCGCTCAGGTCGCAGGGCCAGATCGTCGTGCGCAGCGCGGATGGACGCCTGGCCGAGGGGGAATTCGAGCTGGACCGGGAGATCCGCCGGGTCGGGGCCCGCTGGCAGGTGATTGCGCGCTCGCACCCGGCGGGCAGCGACGGATCGGCGCAGGAGCAGCCGGATGGCAGGTAACGTGGTCGTGGTCGGCACCCAGTGGGGCGACGAGGGCAAGGGCAAGATCGTCGACTGGCTGACCGATCGCGCCGATGGCGTGGTGCGCTTCCAGGGCGGGCACAACGCGGGACACACGCTGGTGATCGGCCAGCGCAAGACCATCCTGCGGCTGATCCCGTCCGGCATCCTGCGACCGACGGTGGCCTGCTACATCGGCAACGGCGTTGTCTTGTCGCCCCCGGCGCTGCTGGCCGAGATCGACGAGCTGGCCCAGGCCGGTGTCGAGATGGACAGGCGGCTGGCCATCAGCGGCAACTGCACGCTGATCCTGGATTACCACGTGGCACTGGACCAGGCCCGCGAACTGCGGCGCGGCAACGACCCGATCGGCACCACGGGACGCGGGATCGGACCCGCCTATGAAGACAAGGTGGGCCGGCGCGCCGTTCGCGCCCAGGACCTGTTCGACGAGAACCGCTTCGGCGAGCGCGTGCGCGAAGCGCTGGAGTACCACAATTTCGTGCTGACCCGGTACTTTGACGCACCGGCGGTGGACGCCGGCCGCGTGATCGACACGACGCTCAAGCTGGGAGTGCGCATCCGGCCCATGGTGGCCGACGTCTCCTATCGGCTGGACCAGGCGATGAAGGCCGGCCAGCGACTGCTGTTCGAGGGGGCGCAGGGATCGCTGCTGGACGTCGATCACGGCACCTATCCGTACGTGACCTCCAGCAACACGGTGGCCGCCGCCGCTGCGGTGGGCGCCGGCGTGGGGCCGCAGAAGCTCAATTACGTGCTGGGAATCACCAAGGCCTACGCGACGCGGGTGGGATCCGGGCCTTTTCCGACCGAGCTGCTGGAACAGACCGGAGAGCAGCTGCGCCAGCGCGGCCAGGAATTCGGCTCGGTCACGGGGCGGCCGCGGCGGTGCGGGTGGTTCGACGCGGCAGCACTGCGCCGTTCGGTCCAGTTGAACGGGGCCACCGGCCTTTGCGTGACCAAGCTGGACGTTCTGGACGGGCTGGCCACGGTGCGGCTGTGCGTCGGTTACCGCTACCAGGGCAGCACGGTCGACATCCTGCCGTTCGGCGCGGACGCGGTGGCACGCTGCGAGCCGGTGTACCAGGATTTTCCGGGCTGGAGCGAGTCGACGTTCGGAGTGCGCGCCTGGTCGGACCTGCCCGCCAGCGCCCGCAGCTACCTGGGCAGCCTGTCCGAGCTGGCCGGGGTTCCGCTCGACCTGATCTCGACCGGTCCCGAGCGCGACCAGACCATCGTGCTGCGGCATCCGTTCGAGGCGGCCGCCTGAACATGGAACAGTCCGCGCAAGACCTGCGGGTAAATTGGGCGCAGTACTACCGCTTGATCGAACAACTGGCGCTGCAGATCCACCAGTCCGGCTACGCCTTCGACTCGCTGGTGTGCCTGGCCAGAGGAGGGCTGCGCGTGGGGGACGTGATCTCGCGCATCTTCGAGCGGCCGCTGGCGGTGCTGACGGTGAGCTCCTACCGGGAGGCGGCCGGCCGGCAGCGCGGATCGCTGCGGATCGCGGCGGCGATCTCGTCGATCGATGCGCAGCTGCGCGGCCGCGTGCTGCTGGTGGACGACCTGGCCGACTCGGGCGAGACGCTCACCGGCGTGGTTCAAACCCTGCGCGAGCGCTTCACCGGCATCAGCGAGCTGCGCACCGCGGTGATCTGGTTGAAGGGCTGCTCGCAGTTCCGGCCCGATTACTTTGTTTCACACCTGCCCGACAGCCCGTGGATTCACCAGCCGTTCGAGGTGTACGACGACTTGAGGCCCGACGAGCTGGCGCGGCGGCTCAGCGATGCGGCCCGGGAGCCGAGCTAGGTCTTGTAATCGTGGTGCCCAGAAGAGGACTCGAACCTCCACACCCTTGCGGGCGCCAGGACCTGAACCTGGTGCGTCTACCAATTCCGCCATCTGGGCAACAGCGAGGCGCGGATTTTAGATCCGGGCTCCCACTTGTCAAATTAACGTTTTACTAGGAATCATTACCACTTGAACGAAGAAAAACATCCCATCGCGGCGATCGAGCGGCAGTCGATCGTCGACGCACTGACCGGCGCGGGCTCCCCGCTGACCGACCAGGAACTGGCCGACCGCCTCCAGATCCAGGAAAGCGGCCGCAGCCTGCTGGCGCTGGCCCTGGCCGAGCTGGAGCGCGACGGCCGCATCGTGCGCAACCGGGCCGGTCTGCTGCTGGTGAGCGCGCGTGCCGATCTGCTGTCCGGCCAGGTGCAGGGTCACCGGGAAGGCCACGGCCTGCTGGTGCGCGACGACGGCGGTCCCGACCTGGTGCTGATCGACCACGAGATGAGCAAGGTCCTGCATGGGGACCGGGTCCTGGCCCGCATCACGGGCAACGACCGCCGTGGCCGGCCCCTCGGGGAAATCGTCGAAGTGCTCGAGCGCAGGACCAACCGGCTGGTCGGGCGCCTGCTGAACGAGCGCGGCGTCACGATCGTGGTGCCGGAAGACCAGCGCATCCAGCACGACATTCTGGTGCCGCCGCACGCATCGGCGCAGGCGCGCCAGGGCCAGGTGGTCGTGGTCGAGATCATCCAGCAACCGCAGCGCTACGTGCAGCCGATCGGGCGGGTCGTCGAAGTGCTGGGTCAGATCGAAGACCCGGGCATGGAAATCGAGATTGCGGTCCGCAAGTTCGCCGTGCCTTACCTGTTTTCGGAGGCCGCCCAGCAGGAGGCGCAGGCACTGCCGACCGAGGTCGGCGCCAAGGATCGCAAAGGGCGCGTCGACCTGCGCGACATCCCGCTGGTCACGATCGACGGCGAGGACGCGCGCGATTTCGACGATGCCGTGTACTGCGAGCCGATCGCGCGCAAGGGCTGGCGCCTGATCGTGGCGATCGCCGACGTCGGCCATTACGTGGAGCCGGGCAGCGCGCTCGATCAGCAGGCGCAGGCTCGTTCGACCTCCGTGTATTTTCCGCGGCGCGTGATCCCGATGCTGCCCGAACGGCTTTCCAACGGGCTTTGTTCGCTGAACGCGGGGGTTGAGCGGCTCACGCTGGTGTGCGATCTGACCATCACTTCCAAAGGCGCCGTCAAGGGCTACCAGTTCTATCCGGCGCTGATCCGGTCGCACGCGCGGCTGACCTACAACGAGGTGTGGGAGGCGCTGTCAGTACCCGATTCGCCCGCGCAGCGCCGCCAGCAGGCGCTGCTGCCGCAGCTGCGCGACCTGCACCGCGTGTACGAGGTGCTGGCGGCCGGCCGCACCCAGCGCGGAGCCCTGGATCTGGATACGGTCGAAACGCAGATCATCTGCGATGCCAACGGGCGGATCGAACGGATCGTTCCGCGTGTTCGAAACGATGCGCACCGCCTGATCGAAGAGTGCATGCTCGCGGCCAACGTGTGCGCGGCCGATTTCCTGCGGCGCGGGCGCCACCCGGGCCTGTATCGGGTCCACGAAGGCCCCACGCCGCAGAAACTGGAGGCGCTGCGAGCCTCGCTCAAGGCTTTCGGCCTGCACCTGGATGGCGGCGCCGCTCCCGAGCCGTCGCACTACGCCAAGCTGCTGCAGACCATCCGTTCCCGCCCCGATGCGCAGCTGCTGCAGATGATGGTGCTGCGCTCGATGCAGCAGGCCGTCTATTCGCCGCACAACAGCGGCCATTTCGGGCTCGCCTACGAGGCCTACACGCATTTCACTTCGCCGATCCGGCGCTACCCGGACCTGCTGGTGCACCGGACCCTGAAGGCGCTGCTGAACAAGCGCCGCTTTGAGCCGGCGCTGTACGCGGACGACGGCAGCCGCCTCGAAGGCGGCTCGGCCATGTCCAGCTGGGAAAAGCTCGGAGTGATCTGCTCGGCCAACGAGCGGCGCGCCGACGATGCCTCGCGCGACGTCGAGGCCTGGCTGAAGAGCTACTACGTGCGCGAACGCACCGGCGAGACCTTCTCCGGGTCGATCTCGGCTGTGGTGCCGTTCGGCGTGTTCGTGACCCTGGACGATCTGTACGTCGAGGGGCTGGTGCACGTCTCCGAGCTGGGTTCGGAGTACTTCCATTTCAACGAAGCCCTGCACGAGCTGCGCGGAGAGCGCACCGGGCTGCGCTTCCGGCTGGGCGACCGGCTCACGGTGCAGGTCGCGCGGGTTGACCTGGAGGCACGGCGGATCGATTTTCGGCTGGTGCGACCGGCCGCGCCCCTGGCTGCGCCGCGCCCCGACGGGCGCGACGCCGCCGGGCGGGATCGGACGGACGAACGCGGCGCGCGCCAGACGCGGCGCGCCCAGCGCCTGGCCGCACAGGCGGCCGAGCGGCCGGCGGTGCCGACCGGTCGGCACGGCAAGGTCGGCGTCGGCGGCCGCAAGCGCCGTCGCGGCCGCCTGCCCCGATGAGCGCCCACGCGGTGCTGGCCGGCTTTCACGCGGTGACCGCCCGGCTGCGCAACGCCCCCGAAACGGTCGAGGCGCTGTACTACGACGCCAGCCGGCGCGACGGGCGGATGCGGCAGCTGCTGGAGCGCGCACACCAGGCCGGTGTGCGGCCGATCGCCGCCGAGGCGGCACGGCTGCAATCCCTGGTCGGCCAGGCGCGGCACCAGGGCGTGGTGGCGCTGTGCGCCGCCTCGCTCAGGGTGCATTCCCTGGACGAGGTGCTCGATCGGGTCGACCAGGACTCGTTGCTGCTGCTGCTGGACGGCATCACCGATCCGCGCAATCTGGGCGCCTGCCTGCGGACCGCGGAAGCGGCCGCGGTGGCTGCGGTCGTGCTGCCGCGCGACCGCTCGGCCTCGCTGTCGTCGGTGGCCTTGAAGGCCGCCAGCGGCGCGATCGAATCGCTGCCGGTGATCCCGGTGGTCAACCTGGCCCGCTCGATGGACCAGATCAAGCAGGCCGGCGTGCGGATCGTCGGCGCCGACGATACGGCGCCGGGGAGCCTGTACCAGGTGGACTTGCGGGGCCCCGTTGCATGGGCCCTGGGCGCCGAGGGTCATGGCCTGCGCCGCCTGACGCGCGAACGGTGCGACCAGCTGGCCAGCATCCCGATGGCCGGCCAGGTTGAGAGCCTGAACGTGTCGGTGGCGGCCGGGATCTGCCTGTTCGAGACGCGCCGCCAGCGCGGGCTCCAGCCGGTCTCGCAGATCGGGTAGAATCACGCGTTTTTTCCTTGCCGCACCGAGACAGACGCAGCGGGCGGCTTTATCCACAAGGAGAGTTGGTGATGCGTCACTACGAAATCTGCTTCATCGTCCATCCGGACCAGAGCGAGCAGGTTCCGGGCATGATCGAGCGCTACCGGACGCTCGTCACCGGACAGGGCGGCAAGGTCCACCGCGTCGAGGACTGGGGTCGGCGCCAGCTCGCCTATCCGATCGACAAGCTCGTGAAGGCGCACTACGTGCTGCTGAACGTGGAGTGCGGTAAGCCCACGCTGGACGAGCTCGAACACACGTTCCGGTACAACGACGCCGTGCTGCGACACCTGACGGTTGGCATGAAGACCGCCCAGACCGGCCCGTCTCCGATGATGAAGATCGTCGAGAAGGAGGAAGCGCGCAAGGCGGCGGCCGAGCAGGCCACCACTTAGCCGGCCGTGGGGTGAACGAGTTTCGGCTCAGCGGGATCCTGGTCGAGCGGGCTGCGCTGCGCTTCACCCCGGCCGGAGTCCCGGTGGTGGAAGCCCAGATACGGCATCGGTCCGATGTGATCGAGGCCGGGGTGCCCAGGACGCTGGAGTTCGTCGTCAGCGCAATCGGACTGGGACCGATCGCCGGCGCCCTGGAGCACGAACCGCTCGGGGTGCAGCTGGACCTGGCGGGGTTCGTGGCCCCGAGGTCGCGCCGATCCCGCAGGCTGGTGCTGCATCTGACCGGGCTGCACCGGGCGCGGGCGGTATTGGAATGAAACGATTAGTTGGGAGTTGACATGCCACCACCACGCAAATCGACCAAGGGCAAACCGGGCGGCCGCGGAGGCCGCCCCGGTAGCGGCGGCGGGCGCCGCGCTCAACAGCAAAATGCGCTGTTCAAGCGCCGCAAGTTCTGCCGCTTCACGGCCGAGAAGGTCGTGATGATCGACTACAAGGACATCGAAACGCTGCGCGATTTCATCCTGGACAACGGCAAGATCATCCCGGCGCGGCTGACCGGTACCAAGGCGCATTACCAGCGCCAGTTGGATACGGCGATCAAGAGAGCTCGCTTTCTGGCGTTGATTCCCTATACCGACAACCACTGAGCGGCAAGCACCTCAGGGCGCGCTTTCCGACGTTGATTCCCTACACCGACAACCACTGAGCGTCGACCATGCAAGTGATCCTTCTGGAAAAGCTGGCCAAGCTCGGCGAGCTCGGCGATATCGTCAAGGTCAAGGACGGCTTCGCCCGCAATTTCCTGATTCCCCAGGGCAAGGCCCGCCGTGCCACCGAGACCGCGCGCAAGGAATTCGAGAGCCGCCGCGCCGAGCTGGAACTGGCGCATGCCGACCGGCTGAAGCGGGCGCAACTGGTCGGCGAGAAGCTGGCCGGACTGACGGTGCAGATACCCGCACGGGCGGGCGTGGACGGGCGCCTGTTCGGGTCGGTGACCAACTTCGACATCGCCGAGGCGGTCAAGAAGCAGGGCTTCGAGATCACCAAGGCGCAGGTCAGGATGCCGCAGGGCTCGCTCAAGTCGGTCGGCGACCACAAGGTGGCGCTGGCGCTGCACTCGGACGTCGTGGTCGAGATCATCGTTTCGGTCCTGAGCGACGCCGTGTGAGTTCCGCGGTCGCCGATGCGCAACTGGCGGCCCTGCACACGCCGCCGCATTCGGTCGAGGCCGAACAGTCCGTGCTGGGCGGACTGCTGCTGGACAACTCCGCGTGGGACCGGATCGCCGACCGCATCGGCGCCGAAGACTTCTACCGGCACGATCACCGGCTGATCTTCCAGCAGATCGCGCGCCTGATCGATCAGAGCAAGCCGGCCGACACGGTCACCGTGTTCGAGGCGCTGCAGGCCGCGGGCCAGGCCGCGGACTGCGGAGGCCTGCCGTACCTGAACGCGCTGGCGCAGAACACGCCCTCGGCGGCCAACATCCGGCGCTACGCCGAGATCGTGCGCGAGCGCTCCGTGCTGCGCAGCCTGGCCTCGGTCGGCGAGGAAATCGCCATCTCGGCGCGCGAGCCGCAGGGGCGCGACGCCAAGCAGATCCTGGACGAGGCCGAAGGCAAGGTATTCCGGATCGCCGAGCAGGGCTCGCGCAGCCGCACCGGCTTTGCCCGGCTCGAGACCCTGCTCACGCGGGTGGTCGAGCGTATCCAGGAACTGTTCGAGCGCGCCGGCGGCAGCGATGTGACGGGCGTGCCCACCGGCTTCGCGGACCTGGACTCCAAGACGGCGGGGCTGCAGCCGGGCGACCTGATCATCATCGCCGGGCGGCCCTCGATGGGCAAGACGGCGCTGGCGCTGAACATCGGCGAACACGTGGCGATCGACCTGGGCATGCCGGTGGCGGTGTTTTCGATGGAAATGGGCGCAGCCCAGGTCGCCCTGCGCATGCTCGGATCGGTCGGGCGCATCGATCAGCAGCGGCTGCGCACCGGCCGCCTGAACGACCAGGACTGGCCGCGGCTGAGCGAGGCGATCGAGCGGATGCACGCCGCGCCGCTCTACATCGACGAGACGCCGGCGCTGAACGCGCTGGAGCTGCGGGCCCGGGCCCGGCGGCTGGCGCGCGAATACAAGCAGCTCGGCCTGGTGGTGGTCGACTATCTGCAGCTGATGTCGGCCAGCGCGATGGGTGAAAATCGCGCCACCGAGATCTCGGAGATTTCCCGCTCGCTGAAGGCGCTGGCCAAGGAGCTGCAGGTGCCGGTGGTGGCGCTGTCGCAGCTGAACCGCACGGTCGAATCGCGCACCGACAAGCGGCCGGTGATGTCCGACCTGCGCGAATCGGGCGCGATCGAACAGGATGCCGACCTGATCCTGTTCATCTACCGCGACGAGGTGTACAACCCCGACACCAGCGACAAGGGCGTGGCCGAGATCATCATCGGCAAGCAGCGCAACGGGCCGATCGGCCGCGTGAACCTGCGCTTCGGGGGCGAGTTCACGCGCTTCGACAATCTGGCCAGCGGATCACCGTCGGCGCCGTTCTAGCCCCCGATTGAGCCCGCACGTCGAGCCCGAAGGCGCCCCCGTGCCGGCCGATCGCTGGTACGTGCTGGCCGTTCTGACGGTCGTCTATGCGCTCAACATTGCGGACCGCTTCTCGATCTCGACGCTGATCGAGCCGATCCGCCTCGAGCTGCACCTGTCGGACAGCGGCGTCGCCTTTCTCACGGGCGTCGCGCTCGCGCTCTTTTACGTGACGGTGGGCATTCCGATCGCGGCCCTGGCGGACCGGGCCAACCGACGCAACATCCTGGCGATCGCGATTGCGCTCTGGTCTGCCATGACCGCGCTGTGCGGGCTGGCCCAGAACTACTCGCAGTTGCTGCTGGCCCGCTTCGCGGTGGGTATCGGCGAGGCCGGCGGAACGCCGCCGTCCACCTCGATGCTGGCCGACAAGTTTCCGCCGGCCCGCCGCCCGATGGCCATGACGATCTTTGCGCTGGGAGCCTGCCTGGGCGCATGGCTCGGTTCGTCGGTGGCCGGAGCGGCTGCCGAGCGCGCCGGCTGGCGGGCGGCTTTTCTCGTGCTGGGGCTTCCAGGCCTGCTGGTCGCTGCGATCGTATGGCTGACGGTGCGCGAACCCCGACGCGGCGCGCTCGATGCGGCGCGAGCCAGCCCGCCGCGCAGCACGCTCGCCGCTTCGCTGCGCTTCATCGCGGCCCAGCGCTCGGCGGTTCATCTGCTGGCGGGAGGGTCGGTGGCAACCCTTTGGACCTGGGGTCTGATGTGGTGGACGCCCGCATTTTTGCAACGATCGCATCACTTGACGGTGGGGCAGGCCGGAGGGCTGCTGGGACCGATGCACCTCGTCGCTGGAACCGCCGGCACTTTGCTGGCCGGGTGGGTGATGGGCCGGCCCGCGGCCGCCGATCCACGCTACGTGGCGCGACTGCTCGCGTGGGGCATGGCCCTGGCGACGGTTCCCTCGGTCCTCGTGTACTGGGTCCGCTCCGATTGGGCCGCGACCGCGCTGCTGTGGATCTTCGTACCCGCGGTGTACTTCTATATCGGCCCCATCCTGGGGCTGCTGCAGAACGTGGTCCCCGCGCACATGCGCGCCACGACGTGCGCTGTCCTGCTGTTCACGGCCAACGTGGCCAACCTGGTGATCGCGCCGCAGGCGATCGGGTGGCTGAGCGACTGGTTCGCAGGATCGTTCGGCGCGGGCCAGGAATCGCTGCGCTGGGCCCTGCTGTTGCTGGCGCCCGCTGGCTTCTGGGCGGCCTGGCACTTATGGACCAGCGCGGCCACGATCCGCGAGGACCAGGCGCGGGCGAGCTGAAGTTGCTGTTTCCACACGCGTTGCCCCCTATGTGTTCGATCGCGGCCGGGTCGAGGAACCGGTGCTCAAGGGGGGCCACTGCGGCCCACCTGGTGGCGTGTCACCTGCTCGAGGCGCGCAGGGTTACTCTCCGACTCGAGTACTTTGCTTCAAAGTCGACCCGCGCCCCGCCAGATACAGCAGACTACCGACTGCGAGCAGGCCAGCCACGCTCGCATACGCCAGGAGCTTCACCTGCAACAACAGCGCCACGCAAACCGCAGCGGCCAGCACCGGGACCAGATTTCCGCCCGCCAGTCGCACAGCGCGGTCCGCACCGGCAAATTGAGTCTTCAGGCGCGGCAGCGCGCCAATGCAAGCCAGCCACAGGGCAAGCCGAGTCAGGACACTGAGTCCCGCCAGCCAGACGAAACCGCTGGTGGCAGCGAGCAGGAAGCACGCAGCGCCAAAGAACCCGATGGACCAGAGCGGCGTCCGGTAGGTCGAATGAACCGAGGCGAACCAGCGCGGCAGCTGCCCTCCAAGCGCGAGTCGATACGTGATGCGAGCAGTCGAAAACATATTACCGAGCAAATTGGCGGCGATCGACACCACCGCAGCCGCCGCCAGCAGGAGTGCAGCCCACGGCCCAATGAGCGCTGCCGCTGCATCAACCAGCGGCCGGGTCGAGGTCGCGAGGCTGTCTACCGCCGCGACGCTGACGGCCTGAATCAGGGCGTACAGGCCGACGCAGACCGACAACCCCGCCAGCAGGGCGCGCGGAAGGTCGCGCTGCGGGTCCCGCGCTTCCCCGGCGACCACGGTTCCCGATTCGAAGCCGGTATAGGCGTAGATGACGAGCAGCACCGCCGCGCCCAGATCGTGAAGATCCGTCGGGGTTCGCAGGTGCAGATTCGGGCGCAGCTTCAGCAATCCGAACAGGACGAGCGCAATCAGAGGCGCAAACTTCAGGACGGTGAGCGCGCTCAGACAGCGCATCGCGCCACGGACTCCGACGGCGTTAACCACGCTGAGCGAGCTGCACACCCCGAACAGCAGCACGGTGCGCCAGCCGGCGCCGATCGTTCCTCCGGCCAGATAGGCGAACGAATCGACCAGCAGATTCACGTTCGCAGCGAAGGCCAGCAAGCGCGCGACGTACAGACACCAGCCCGCCTGAAAGCCGCAGATCGGTCCGTATGCCGTGCCCACATAGAGCACCGGACCGCCGGTCCCCGTGAAATAGCTTGCGAGTTGGGCGTAGCACAGCATGATCGGCAGTTGCAGCAGGCCGCAGATCACAAAAACCCACGGGCTGAACGCACCAGCAAGGCGAGCGGCTTCAGCGGGCAGTCCGAAGATGCCGGCGCCGATCATGCCATTGATGATCAGCAGCCACAGGCAGCCTCCCGACAGCGTGCGCAGGACCGGTTCTTGAACGTTCTTGATAATTGTTGTCATGATCCTGGCCGGCGCGCCCTCGCGGCGCGCTGCGCGATGCTATATCCGGATCAGTTTGCGCGGCAGAGCTTGGAGCTCGCGCACCACCTTCTGCCGCGCAGATTCCTAGAGCGCCTCGGCAGCGTGGTCCGCCAGCCTCGAGCGCTCGCCGCGCTGCAGCGTCACGTGTCCCGCGTGCGGCCAGCCCTTGAAGCGGTCGACCACATAGCTCAAGCCGGAGCTGCCCTCGGTCAGGTACGGCGTGTCGATCTGGGCGATGTTGCCCAGGCACACGACCTTGGTGCCGGGCCCGGCGCGCGTGATCAGCGTCTTCATCTGCTTGGGCGTCAGATTCTGCGCCTCGTCGATGATCAGGTACTTGCTGATGAAGGTGCGGCCGCGCATGAAGCTCATCGCCTTGATCCGGATCCGCGTGCGGATCAGGTCGTTGGTGGCGGCCCGGCCCCAGTCGCCGCCCGAGTCTTCGCCGCGGTTCAGCACCTCCAGGTTGTCTTCCAGCGCGCCCATCCAGGGAGCCATCTTTTCTTCCTCGGTGCCCGGCAGGAACCCGATGTCCTCGCCGAAGGGCACCGTGGCCCGCGTCATGATGATCTCCGAGAAGCGGCGCGATTCGAGCGTCTGTGCCAGGCCGGCCGCCAGCGCCAGCAGCGTCTTGCCGGTGCCGGCCTGTCCGATCAGCGTGACGAAGTCGCAGTCCGGGTCCATCAGCAGGTTCAGTGCAAAGCTCTGTTCGCGGTTGCGCGCGGTGATGCCCCACACCGCGTTTTTCGCATGCAGGTAGTCGCGCAGCACACGCAAAACGGCGGTCTTGCCGCGGATCTCCTTCACCTGCGCATAAAACGGGGGCGCCGCAACCTCGAGGAACACGAATTCATTGATCAGCAGCTCCGGCACCACCGGGCCGGTGATCCGGTAGTAGGTGGCGCCGCCCTGCTGCCAGGACTCCATTCCCTTGGAGTGCCGGTCCCAGAAGTTCTCCGGCAGCGCCTGCACGCCCGTGTACAGGACGTCGGTGTCCTCCAGCACCTTGTCGTTCGTGTAGTCCTCGGCCGACAGTCCCAGCGCGCGCGCCTTCACGCGCATGTTGATGTCCTTGGACACCAGCACCACGTCGGATCCGGTGCGCGTCTGGCTCAGCGCGCGCACCACCCCCAGGATGTGGTTGTCGGCTTTCCCGACCGGCAGGCTGGCCGGCAGCGCATCGCCCAGCGCCTCGGTCTGCAAGAACAGGCGCCCGGTCGCCTCGGTATTGCCGATCGACGACAGCACGATGCCTTCTTCGATCGGGTGGTGACAGGTCGCCACCAGCGAGTCGAGCGAGCGGCTCGCCTGGCGCGCGTTGCGCGCGACCTCGGACATACCCTTCTTGTGCCCGTCCAGCTCTTCCAGCGTCATCATCGGCAGAAAGATGTCGTGCTCCTCGAACCGGAACAGGCTCGTCGGATCGTGCATCAGCACATTCGTGTCCAGCACGAACAGGCGCGGCCGGCCGCCGGCCGCGCGCGGCTTGCGACTGCCCGCGGCGCGCGCCCGCGTCTCGACCAGCGCCAGGTGGGCGGCGGCCGGGCGCTCGCGCCCGTGCGGCACGGAGGCGGGCTCGCCTGCCGGAGCGCGCAGCTTGGACGCCGGCTCGCCCTCCGTAGCGCGCAGCGCGGAGGAGGGGCGACGCGCGGGCGGTGTCTCGGCGGTGGGCGCATTGCTTGGCAGCAGGATCGTGGCAGGCTTGCTCGGAGCTTTTGGGAGTGGCATGCGATCAGCGGTTGGTTGGATGATTCGGAAGGGAGGCGATCCAGGTCAGCCGAGCGAGCGCACGGCTTGCAGCGTTTGCTCGACATGCCCAGGCACTTTGACGCCGCGCCATTCGTTGCGCAGCACGCCTCCGGCGTCGAGCAGAAAGGTGCTGCGTTCGATCCCGCGCACCGGCCGCCCGTACATCGTCTTGTTCTTGATCACGTCGAACAAGACGCACAGCTCTTCGTCCGGATCGGAGAGCAGTTCGAACGGCAGGTACAACTTCTGCTTGAACGCCAGGTGCGATTTGATGCTGTCGCGCGAGACGCCGACGATCACGGTGTGGTGCCGGGCAAACTGCCGATGCGCGGCCGCGAAGTCCTGGCTCTCGGCGGTGCAGCCTGCCGTGTTGTCCTTCGGGTAGAAGTAGATCAGCACCGGCGAACCACGCGCTTCGGACAGCCGGAACTCCCCGGCGGTGGAAGCGGCGGAAAAATCGGGCACCGCGGCGCCGATTTCGACCGTCATCGATCTGTTTCCTCCTGCAGCAGCAGGGCGGCGACGCGCCGCCCGTCGGACATCAGGATGTTGTAGGTGCGGCAGGCCGCCGCGGTGCTCATCGGTTCCAGCGCGATGCCGGTTCGGGCCAGGTATGCGGTCAGACGCGGATCGGCCAATCGATGACGCTCGCCGGTACCCAGCAGTACCACTTCGGGCTCCAGCTCGAGCGCCGGCGCGAGGTCCTCAGGGCGCAGCAGCTCGAATCGCGTCACGCTCCAGGGCTGCACGAACGCGGCCGCCACAATCAGGTGGCCGCCGTGGCGGGCGCCGTTGATCTCGATATAGCCCGGACCGTAACCGGTAACGGTGTTCAGGTGGGTGGCGCGCTCTGCGTGCAGCTTCAATGCATCTCCAGCAAGGCGCCGCGCGCGGGCGCCTCGCTCGCCCGGTCACGCGTCGCGGTCGTGCATTTCGGGTAAATTATGCACAGAAAGATCGCCCATGGAGCGCGCCTCGCCCGAATTTCCTCGCATCAAACGGCTTCCGCCGTACGTCTTCAGCATCACGGGCGAGCTGAAGATGGCAGCCCGCCGTCGCGGCGAGGACATTATCGACATGAGCATGGGCAACCCGGATGGACCGACGCCCAGGCACATCGTCGACAAGCTGGTCGAAGCGGTCCGGCGGCCGGACACGCACGGCTACTCGGTCTCCAAGGGAATTCCCCGGCTGCGGCGAGCCATCGCCGGCTGGTATCTGACCCGCTACGGGGTCCAGGTCGATCCCGACTCCGAGGCCATCGTCACGATCGGCTCCAAGGAGGGGCTGGCCCACCTGATGCTCGCCGCGTTGGACCGCGGCGACACGGTGCTGGTTCCCAACCCCAGCTATCCGATCCACATCTATGGCGCCATTATCGCCGGCGCCGACATCCGCTCGGTGCGGATGACGCAGGGGGTCGACTTCTTCGGCGAGCTGGAGCGCGCCATACGCGAATCGTTCCCGAAGCCGCGCATGATGGTGCTGGGTTTTCCGAGCAATCCGACCGCGCAGTGCGTCGACCTGGACTTTTTCCGGCGCGTGGTGGATCTGGCCCGCGCGCACGGCATTTATGTCGTGCACGACCTGGCATACGCCGACATCGTATTCGACGGCTACCGGGCCCCGTCCATCCTGCAAGTGCCCGGCGCGCGCGACGTGGCGGTTGAGTTCTTCACATTGAGCAAAAGCTACAACATGGCCGGCTGGCGGATCGGATTCATGGTCGGCAACCGGGATCTGGTGGCAGCGCTGGCCCGGATCAAGAGTTATCACGACTACGGCACCTTCACCCCGATCCAGGTCGCATCGATCGCCGCGCTCGAAGGGCCCCAGGACTGCGTGGCCGAGATCCGCGCCCAGTACCAGAACCGCCGTGACGTGCTGGCCAAGGGGCTGCAGGAGGCCGGCTGGACGGTCGAGGTGCCGCGCGCCTCGATGTACATCTGGGCCGAGATTCCCGCACCGTATCGCGCGCAAGGATCGCTGGAGTTCGCCAAGAAGCTGCTGGCGCAGGCCAGGGTGGCCGTCTCGCCCGGCGTCGGCTTCGGAGAATACGGCGATGCCCACGTGCGCTTCGCGCTGATCGAAAACGAGCACCGGATCCGGCAGGCCGTGCGCGGCATCCGCGACATGTTCCGGCGCGACCGCCTGGTGCCGAAGGCGGCGGCCTGAGGCCGGCGCGGCAGCGGCCAGCGATATGAAGCCGATCAGGGTCGGTTTGCTCGGCCTGGGCACCGTCGGGCGCGGCACCTACGAGATCCTGCGCCGCAACCAGGAGGAGATCCAGCGCCGAGCCGGCCGCGGCATCGACATCGTGCAGGTGGCGGTGCGCGACGCGGCCAAGGCGCGCGCGGTGGTCGGGAGCACGGTCCAGATCGTCGATCGGCCCGAGCAGCTCGTCCGCAGCGCCGACATCGACATCGTGGTGGAGCTGATCGGCGGCTGTGAGCCGGCCCTTTCGCTGGTGCTGGAGGCGCTGACGAACCACAAGCACGTGGTCACCGCCAACAAGGCGCTGCTGGCCGAGCACGGCAACGAGATCTTCGCGGCGGCCCACCAGAAGGGCGTGATGGTGGCGTTCGAAGGCGCGGTGGCCGGCGGCATCCCGATCATCAAGGCCATACGCGAAGGGCTGACCGGGAACCGCATCGAGTGGATCGCCGGCATCATCAACGGCACCAGCAATTTCATCCTGAGCCAGATGCGCGCCACCGGCGCCCCGTTCGAATCGGTGCTGGCCCAGGCCCAGGCGCTGGGCTACGCCGAGGCCGACCCACGGTTCGACATTGACGGGGTGGACGCCGCCCACAAGCTGACGATCCTGTGCTCGATCGCCTTCGGGGTGCCGATCCGGTTCCAGGCCGCTTATATCGAAGGCATCGGCAAGCTGGCCGCCGCCGACATCCGCTACGCCGAGCAGCTCGGATATCGGATCAAGCTGCTCGGCATCACGAAGCGGACTGCCAAGGGCATCGAGCTCAGGGTCCACCCGACGCTGGTGCCGATGCAGCGGCTGCTCGCCAGCGTGGAAGGGGCGATGAACGCAGTGCTGGTCAAGGGCGACGCGGTCGGCACCACGCTGTATTACGGACCGGGAGCGGGCGCCGAGCCGACCGCCTCGGCCGTGGTGGCCGACCTGGTCGACGTCACGCGCACCCATACGGCCGATCCGGACAACCGGGTGCCGCACCTGGCCTTCCGGCCGGACGCGCTGGTGAACCTGCCGTGGCTGAACATCGAAGACACCGTCACGTCGTATTACTTCCGGATGCGGGTGGCCGACCGTCCCGGGGTCCTGGCCGACATCGCGCGCGTCCTGGCCGATCACCGCATTTCGATCGACGCGATGTTCCAGCGCGAGCCCGGCGAGGGCGAAAATCAGACCGACATCATCCTGCTGACGCACGACGCGCTCGAGCGGGACGTCAACGCCGCTCTGGCCTCGATCGAGGCGCTGCCGACCGTGCTGGCGCCGGTGATCCGGATCCGTCAGGAAGAGTTGCTGTAATGCGGTACGTGTCCACGCGGGGGCAGACGCCGCCGGCGCCGTTTCGCGCCGTCTTGCTGGAGGGCCTGGCGCCGGACGGCGGCTTGATGGTCCCCGAGTGCTATCCCCGCATCGGCGCGGACACGCTGCGGGCCTGGCGCGGCCTGCCCTACGCGCAGCTGGCCGGCGAGCTGATGGCGCTGTTTGCCGACGATTACGCGCCGGGCGAGCTCGCCCGACTGACCGCCGCCGTCTACACGGCCGCCTCGTTCGGCACGACCGAGGTGGCGCCGCTTGTCGACCTGGAGCCGGGGCTGAAACTGCTGCAGCTCGCCAACGGCCCGACGCTGTCGTTCAAGGACATCGCGATGCAGCTGCTCGGAGGGCTGTTCCAGCTCGAACTCACCTCACCGGCGGCCGCGTTGAACATCCTGGCGGCCACCTCGGGCGACACCGGTTCGTCGGCCGAGTACGCAATGCGGGGCCGCGGCGCGATCCGCGTGTTCATGCTGTCGCCGCACGGCCGCATGAGCGCAATCCAGCGCGCCCAGATGTACTCGCTGGCGGACCCGAACATCTTCAACATCGCGGTGGAGGGAACGTTCGACGACTGCCAGGACGTCGTCAAGGCGATCGCCTCGGACGTTCAATTCAAGCAGCGCCACCGGCTGGGCGCCGTCAATTCGATCAACTGGGCGCGCGTGGCCGCGCAGACCGTCTATTACTTTAGTGCCTACTTCGCCGCCACCGCGCGCAACGGCGATCCGGTGTCGTTTTGCGTGCCATCGGGCAACTTCGGCAACGTACTGGCCGGCTGGGTCGCCCGCTGCATGGGACTGCCGATCGACCGCCTGGTGGTGGCCACCAATGAAAACGACGTGCTCGACGAGTTCTTCCGCACCGGGCGCTACCGCGTGCGCAGCCGCAGCCAGACGCTGGCCACCAGCAGCCCGTCGATGGACATTTCCAAGGCGTCGAACTTCGAGCGGTTCGTGTTCGACCTGGTCGAGCGCGACTCCAACCGGGTGCGCGATCTGTGGAGCCAGCTGCAATCGCGCGGCGAGTTCGACCTGACGCAGACCGCGCAGTGGTCGGGCGCGGCGGCCTGCGGCTTTGCCTCCGGGCGCAGCACGCATGCGGACCGTGTGGCCACGATCCGGTCGGTCCACCAGGCGAGCGGGCGGATCGTCGATCCCCACACGGCCGATGGCATCAAGGTCGCGCGCGAGCGGTGCGAGTCCGGAATTCCGATGATCTGCGTGGAGACGGCGCAGGCGGCGAAGTTTCCCGAGACGATCGCCGAGGCGATCGGCCGGCCCCCGCTGCTGAGCCCTGAGCTGGCGGGCGTGCTGGCGCGTCCACAGCGCTTCCAGACGATGCCGCCCGAGGTGGCCGCGATCCGAAGCTACATCGAGGCACACACGGTTTGAAGGTGATCGGTTTTATCGGCCCATCAGGGTCCGGCAAGACGACCCTGATCGAGCGCCTGATTGAGCTGCTGACGCAGCGGGGGCTGACCGTGTCCGCGTTGAAGCATGCACACCACGGATTCGACCTCGATCGACCCGGCAAGGACTCGTTCCGGCTGCGTGCAGCCGGAGCCGCACAGGTGTTGGTGGCGGCGCCCCAGCGTTGGGCGCTGATGACCGAGCTGCGCGGCGAGCCGCCACAGCTGGAGCAGCTGCTGGCGCAGCTGGCGCCGTGTGACCTCGTCCTGGTCGAGGGCTTCCGCAGCGAAGGATCGATTGCGCGGATCGAGGTTCGAGGGCGCCAGGTGGGCGCTGACGAGGCCTCCTTCGCCAAGGCTACGGAGGCCGCCTCTGCCTCCGCCGCAGCCGCGGCGGAGGCAGAGGCGGAGGCGATCGCCATCGTGTGCGATGATCCGATCGATAGCGCGCTGCCGCGCTTCGCACGCGATGACGTGGCGGCCATCGCCGCGTTCATCGTCCGGCAACTTGGAATCGACCGATGATTGCGCTCGATCTGGCTGTCGAGCGGCTGCTGGCGCAGCCGATGGCGCCGTTGCCGACCGAAAGGGTCGCAACGTTCGATGCGCTCGGACGGGTGCTGGCCGAGCCGGTCGTATCGAGCGTGGCGGTGCCCCCGCTGGCCAACTCCGAGATGGACGGCTACGCGGTGCGCACCGCCGATCTGGTTTCGATCCCGGCAGCACTGCCCGTGTCCCAGAGGATCCAGGCCGGGCAGGTCGCCGCGCCGCTGGCGCCCGCCACGGCCGCGCGCATTTTCACCGGGGCGCCGATCCCGGACGGCTGCGACGCGATCGTGCCGCAGGAGGATACCCAGCAGCAGGGCGACCGGGTCAGCGTGCTCGCCAGGCCCCGGCCCGGCCAGTTCATCCGGCCCGTCGGCCTGGATATCGCGCCTGGCTCCCGCGTACTGGCGGCAGGCACGCGGCTGCGCGCGCCGCACCTGGGCGTGGCCGCCTCGGTTGGCCTGGCGCGGCTGCCGGTGGTTCGCCGGTTGCGGGTCGCGGTGCTGTTCACCGGCGACGAGCTGGCCATGCCCGGCGATCCGCTGCCGCCGGGCCGGATCTACAACTCCAACCGCTTCCTGCTGTGCGCGCTGTTGCGCGGCCTTGGCTGCGAGGTGGTCGACCTGGGGATCGTGCCCGATCAGCTCGAACCGACCCGGCGAGCCGTGCTGAACGCCGCCGGCCAGTCGGACCTGGTGGTGAGCTCGGGCGGCGTGTCGGTCGGCGAAGCCGACTACGTGCGCGCTGCCGTGCAGGCCGAAGGCTCGATCGATTTGTGGCAGATCGCGATCAAGCCGGGCAAGCCCTTCGCGTTCGGCCGGGTGCGCGAGGTCCCGTTCATCGGGTTGCCGGGCAATCCGGTCTCGGCGCTGGTCACGTTCGCGATGCTGGCGCGGCCACTGATTCTGAAGCTGCAGGGCGCGGCCGAGCCCGTTGCGCGTGCGATCCCGATGCGCGCCGATTTCGAAGTCGAGCGACCCGGACCACGGCGCGAATTCCTGCGGGTGCGCGTGACCGCGCAGGGCGCCCTGGAAGCGTTCCCGGTGCAGAATTCGGCGGTATTGACGTCGGCGGCCTGGGCCGATGGACTGGCCGACGTCGCCGCCGGCCGGCGCATCGCGCGCGGGGACGAAGTCGGGTATCTACCGTTTTCGGAGCTGTTCGGGTGAAACTGTCCGTTCTGTATTTCGCGCGCCTGCGCGACGCGATCGGCGCCTCCGGCGAGCACATCGACGTTCCCGCCCGTGTCGCCACGGTCGCGGATCTGCGCGCGTGGCTGACTCAGCGCGGGGCACCGTGGAGCGAGGCGTTCGCACAGGTGCGGCCGATTCGCGCCGCGGTGGATCAGGCGATGGCCGATGATGCCACGCAGCTGCGCGATGGCGCCGAGGTGGCGTTCTTTCCGCCGGTGACCGGAGGCTGATCTTGAGGCGGCCCGGACGACGCCGATGACGGTACGCGTGCAAGCGCAGGATTTCGACGTGGGCGCCGAACTGGCGCGGCTGCGGGGCGCGAATCCGCGCGTCGGCGCCATCGCCAGTTTCGTGGGCCTGGCGCGCGACGTGAACGACGGCCGCCAGGTGCTGGACATCACGCTGGAGCACTACCCGGGAATGACCGAGCGCGCCCTGCAGGATATCGTCGAGCAGGCCCGGCAGCGATGGGATCTGATCGATTGCCTGATCGTGCATCGGATCGGCACGATCGCGCCGCTGGAGCAGATCGTGCTGGTGGCCGTGTCGAGCATGCATCGACACGACGCATTCGAGGCGTGCCGGTTCCTGATCGACTACCTGAAGACCGACGCACCGTTCTGGAAGAAGGAGCGCACGCCGCAGGGCTCGCACTGGGTCGAGGCGCGCGGCTCGGACGAGCAGGCGCGGGCAGCGTGGCAACGCCACGAGCCGCGCAAGTGATGCGGCAGGGATCGGCGTGGATGGCCTTCGCCGCGGTCGGCCTGGGCTCCGCCTGTGGTGCGTGGCTGCGCTGGTGGCTGGGCCTGAGGTTGAACCCGCTGCTTGCGAACCTGCCGCTCGGTACGCTGACCTCGAACCTGCTCGGCGGCTACCTGGTCGGTGTCGCGGTCGCGTTTTTCGCGCACAGCCAGGCCTTGGCGCCCGAATGGCGCCTGTTCGCGATCACCGGATTTCTGGGCGGTCTGACGACCTTTTCGACGTTCTCGGCCGAAGTTGTCACGCTGATGTCGCGGGGACAGATGTCGTGGGCGCTCGCGACCGCCGGGGCGCATCTGGCCGGGTCACTTGGATTAACGGCTCTTGGAATGGCCACGGTGCGAGCACTGGTGTGAGCTACAATTGACAGGTTTGATCCGATGGCTGGACACCCTCGATGAGCGTAGAGCAGACGACCGCACGGACCAGCGCGCGCGCCGCGCGCCAGGCGCATGGCTCGGTGCCGTCGCGCAAGCAATTGCGCAACGACCTCGCCCCGCTGGTGAAGCGCTCCACGGCCCTGGCGATCGCACTGCTGTTGCTGGACCTCGGCCTGTACGCGTCGGCGTTGGCCGGTGCGCTGCTGCTGACCAACCCGCTGCTGAAGCTGCTGTCGGCACTGGCCTGCGGGTTCGTGATCGGGCGGCTGTTCATCATCGGGCACGATGCGTGCCACCAGAGCTACACGCGACATCGCGGGCTGAATCGCTGGATCGGGCGAATCGCGTTCCTGCCGTCGCTGACCCCGTACAGTTTGTGGGAAGTCGGGCACAACGTGGTGCACCACGGTTACACCAACCTGCGTGGCTTCGACTTCGTGTGGGCGCCCAAGTCGGCCGAGGAATTTTCGGCGATGCCGGCTTGGCGGCGCGGTCTGGAGCGCATCTACCGCAGCGGTTGGGCGCCGTGGCTGTATTACCTGGTCGAGATCTGGTGGCTGCGGATGTTCTTCCCGAGCCAGCGGCACATGCCGAGCCGCCGGCCGATCTTCTTCGCCGATTGCGCGCTCGCCCTGCTGGCCGGCCTGACGTGGATCGGCGCGGTCGTCGGCACCGCCGCGGCGACGGGCCAATCGGTCACCTGGCTGCTGCTGGTCGCGTTCGTGGTGCCCTTCATTTTCTGGAACGGCATGATCGGCTTCGTCGTGTATCTGCATCACACCCACACGTCGATCCGCTGGTTCGCCGACAAATCTGCCTGGAGCCAGTCCAACCCGGCCGTCAGCACGACCGTGCATTTGACGTTCCGCCGCGGCTTCGGGGCGCTGATGCATCACATCATGGAGCACACGGCGCACCACCTGGACATGTCGATCCCGCTGTATCGCCTGAAGCGGGCGCAGGCCCGGCTGGAGCAGCTGCTGCCGGGGCGCATCGTGGTGCAGGCATTCTCCTGGCGCTGGTACTTCGATACGGCGCGGGCCTGCAAGCTGTACGACTTCGCTGCGCAGCGGTGGCTTGATTTCTCGGGCCAACCGACGCTTTCCTAGCCGGGCCGCCCGGCCCGCTGACCTTTCCGCCCGCGTGGGCGCGGCCGCTCGTACCGGTGGCCCGCGGTTGAAATCGGCCTGCAAACGCCCAAACTAAAGCTCCGGATCACTGCTGGAGACGACGCGTTGCCATGCGACAGGACCGCTTGACCACGAAGTTCCAGGAAGCCCTCTCCGACGCTCAGTCGATCGCGGTGGGCAACGACCATCAGTACATCGAGCCGGTGCACGTGTTGGCGGCCATGCTGCGCCAGACCGACGGGGCGGCCAGGTCCCTGCTGCAGCGGGCCGGGGCGGCCGTCGGGCCGCTGGTGGCCGCGCTCGATGCGGCCATCAAGCGCCTGCCGCAGGTGCAGGGCAGCGATGGCCAGGTGCAGGTCGGCCGGGACCTGGTCGGGCTGCTGAACCAGGCCGACAAGGAAGCGCAAAAGCGCGGCGACGCCTTCATCGCCAGCGAGATGTTCCTGCTGGCGATGGCCGAGGACAAGGGGGAGGCCGGGCGTCTGGCACGCGAGCACGGGCTGACGCGCAAGGCGCTGGAGGCGGCCATTGACGCGGTGCGCGGCGGCGCCAGCGTCGATTCGGCCGAGTCCGAGGAGCAGCGCGAGGCGCTCAAAAAGTACACGATCGACCTGACCGAGCGCGCGCGCCAGGGCAAGCTGGACCCGGTGATCGGCCGCGACGACGAGATCCGCCGCACGATCCAGATCCTGCAGCGGCGCACGAAGAACAACCCGGTGCTGATCGGCGAGCCCGGCGTGGGCAAGACGGCCATCGTCGAGGGCCTGGCGCAGCGCATCGTCAACGAAGAAGTGCCCGAGACCCTGAAGGGCAAGCGCGTGCTGACGCTCGATCTGGCCGCGCTGCTGGCCGGGGCCAAGTACCGGGGTGAGTTCGAGGAGCGCCTGAAGGCGGTGCTGAAGGAGATTGCCGCCGACGAAGGCAGGACGATCGTCTTCATCGACGAGATCCACACGCTGGTGGGCGCCGGCAAGGCCGAAGGGGCGATCGACGCCGGCAACATGCTCAAGCCCGCGCTGGCGCGCGGCGAGCTGCACTGCATCGGCGCCACCACGCTGGACGAATACCGCAAGTACATCGAGAAGGATGCGGCACTGGAGCGCCGCTTCCAGAAAGTGCTGGTCGACGAGCCGAGCGTGGAAGCGACCATAGCGATCCTGCGCGGACTGCAGGAGCGCTACGAGCTGCATCACGGCGTCGAGATCACCGATCCGGCCATCGTGGCCGCCGCCGAGCTGTCGCACCGCTACATCACCGACCGCTACCTTCCGGACAAGGCGATCGATCTGATCGACGAGGCGGCCGCACGCATCAAGATGGAGATCGATTCCAAGCCCGAGGTGATGGACAAGCTGGACCGGCGCATCATCCAGCTGAAGATCGAGCGGGAGGCCGTCAAGAAGGAACACGACGAGGCCTCGCGCCGGCGGCTGGAGCTGATCGAGTCCGAGATCAAGCGGCTGGAGCGCGAATACGCCGACCTGGACGAGGTGCTGCGCGCCGAAAAAGCCGCCGTGCAGGGAGCGGCCCACATCAAGGCAGAGATCGACCGGCTCAAGGCCCAGATGACCGATCTGCAGCGCCGGGGCCAGTTCGACAAGCTGGCCGAGATCCAGTACGGCAAGCTGCCTGCGCTGGAGCGTCAGCTGAAGGAAGCCGAGTCGGGCAGCGGCAAGCGCGAGTTCAAGCTGCTGCGCAAGGAAGTCGGCGCCGAGGAGATCGCGGAGGTCGTCGCGCGCGCCACCGGCATCCCGGTGGCCAAGATGATGCAGGGCGAGCGCGAAAAACTGCTGAAGATGGAAGAGTACCTGCACACGCGGGTGGTCGGGCAGGACGAAGCGGTGCGGCTGGTGTCCGATGCGATCCGCCGTTCGCGCGCCGGGCTGGCCGATGCCAACCGCCCGTACGGCTCGTTCATGTTCCTCGGGCCCACCGGCGTGGGCAAGACCGAACTGTGCAAGGCGCTGGCCGAGTTCCTGTTCGACAGCGAAGATCATCTGATCCGGATCGACATGTCCGAATACATGGAGCGCCATTCGGTGGCGCGCCTGATCGGCGCGCCGCCCGGCTACGTGGGCTACGAGGAGGGCGGCCAGCTCACCGAACAGGTGCGGCGCAAGCCCTACAGCGTGATCCTGCTCGACGAAGTCGAAAAGGCGCACAGCGATGTGTTCAACGTGCTGCTGCAGGTGCTCGACGATGGCCGCATGACCGACGGACAGGGGCGCACGGTCGACTTCAAGAACACGGTGATCGTGATGACGTCGAACCTGGGCTCGCACGAGATCACACGGATGACCGGCCAGGACCCGGACCTGATCAAGGAAGCCGTGATGGGCGAGGTGCGCAAGCATTTCAGGCCGGAGTTCGTCAACCGGATCGACGAGATCGTCGTGTTCCAGGCGCTGAGCCGGGTGCAGATCGAAGCGATCGCGAAGATCCAGCTGCGGCGCCTGGAGGCGCGGCTGGCGGCGCAGGACCTGAAGCTGGTCGTCAGCGACGCGGCGGTGGCCGAGCTGGCCAAGGTCGGATTCGATCCGGTCTACGGTGCCCGACCGCTGAAGCGGGCCATCCAGCAGCAGATCGAAAACCCGATCGCCAAGCTGCTGCTGGAAGGCAAGGTCGGCCCGAAGGACGTAGTCCCGGTGGATTTCAAGGACGGGGCGTTCCTGTTCGAGCGGACCGTGCACTGATCGGCAATGCAAATAAAGCTTGCGCTACTGGGGCTGGCGGCGCTCGCGGCCGCGTGTTCGGAGGCGATCGACGTAGAGTCAGGACGTGCAGGCGGTCAAGCGTAACGTGGGGCGCTTTCCCGCAGATTCATGTTCCAGCTTGCGGCGGTGGAGCTCGCCGGTTTGAGATCACAATCTGTGATCTCAAACATCGGTCGCGGCGGCCGGCGCACTGCCCTGCGCCTTCACGGAGCATGGCGCGCTGATGGCTGCGACGATAAGGGCTCTGGTGGGTTCTGCGTTGTGCCATTTTGAAGATCGGTCTCGTCGAAGGGTATCGGTGGTCTCTTGAGTGGGAATGCGCCGTGTGAGCGCTCCTCCACCGTGATCGTGCAGATGAATGTCAGATCCTGTATCTGTGTATTAGCGGCTTCCGCGCCAGCGCCTTGAAGAAGGTGTAGCAGAACACGCCGTCGTTCTGGGCAGTCCTGTGAAGCGCGCGCACCCCCGCGTCGAACAATTCCGGCTTCACCATTTCTGACTGGATCGCGGCTTCGCGCACGCCTTCGATCATCGCGGTAAACGTCTTCAGGGTGAAGCCGTCCACCAGATCGGGCCGGCTCGAATCGACGTACACCATCCGCGGAGAAACGCGCACCGCTTCGAAACCGGCCCGCTGCAGCAGCGGGTGAAGCTCCCGCCCGATCAGGGCGTTGCCGCCGGCCGCGCGTTGAAGGTCGACCAGGCAGCGGATGGCGATACGGGCCGGCTCGCTGTCAGGATGGAAGTAGGCCGACCCGTGATCTCCCTCGATGACGGTCACTGTTCCGCCGGGCCGCAGCACTTTCTTCAATACGGCCAGGGCCCCGAGCGGATCCGACAGGTGCTCCAGTACGAAACAGACGAACACATGGTCAAAGGATTCCGGGCCGAACGGCAGCGCGAACAGGTCCGCTTGATGAAACTGCACGTTGCCAAAGCCGGCCGCCTGCACCCTGGCCCTGGCCTGTTCGATCGAGTCGGCGCGGATCTCGACGGAAACGATATTCGCGCCCGGACTGCTGCGCGCCAGCGCTAGCGTCTGGGCGCCAACGCCGCAGCCGGCTTCGAGCACCGAGCTGCCGTCGGGGTACCCGGTGTCGGCATGCAGCAGATCGGCCAATGTGGCCGCCTGATCCTGCAGACGCGCGCTCTCGTGTTGGCCGTAGCCATGCACGTAGGGGCGCTCATCGTCGTTCAATGCAGCGGTACCGAGGGCTGCTCCTCGCCCTCGTCGGGCGACTCCGTGTGGACCGAGTGGCCGGCCGCATTGGGGAACATGGGCGCGCCGCAGTCGTCGCAGAACTCCAGCGGAAAGCGGTGCGCGTGGGTGACCAGCCGCACCACGCCCAGCCGCCGCAAGGCCGCCTCGATCTCCTCGAGCGAGCGCTCCTCGTCGTCGCCGAGCAGCGGCCACACCACGCCTTCGATCACCAAGTCGTCCTCCCCGGCGCGTGATATCCCGATCCGGATCTCCGGGGCCGCGCGCTCGCGCTTTTCCTCGTACGGGGCGATGGTGGCCTGCAGCGCCGACGGCGACAGGTCGAACGACAGTTTCAGGTAGGAAACGGCCGCTTCGAGCGAGAACTCCCGAAGCTCGCGGTCCCCGTGGCGCAGCGCCGCGTGGAATGCGTTCGGCGCCAGCGTCCGGAACTTGCATCCGGTCATCACGGGCGCCAGCACGCTGTCGACCTGGTCGCGAAATGCCTGTATCGCACTGAGCTTGGAGTCCGGATCGACGCCGGTCTGCTGCCAGTGGAACAGGGGACTGCCCTGCGGCACCACGATGGCCGACAGCAGATAGCGGGCATCGGCCAGCATCGCGATCGGCTCGCGCAGGCTCTTGGCGTCCACTTTCAGCCGGCCGTCCTGCACGGCTGCCGAGAACATCTGATCGGCGGTGTCGCGCACCTCTCCGAGCGACTCGGGCAGCTGATCGATCGAAAACATGTAATCGGCCACCGCGCAATGCGCGCCGCGAGGCGCCAGGTGGCCCACCACATGCACCAGCACGTTGTCGACCAGCGACGGGCTGAGCGTGGTCGCAGGCAGCCGGTAGCGCGACCACGCCAGGATCGGAACCGCCAGCAGCAGCGCATCGTGCGGCTTGCCGTCGATCTCCACCGTGGTGCTTTCCGCGCACGATTCGGCAAGATCCGCCAGATCGTCATAGGCGCGCGGATGTTCGGTGCCCAGCTCGTCGAGCGCGGCCTCGACCGCGTCGCCGAAGCCGCGCGCCAGCCGGTCGTTGACCAGCTCGACCAGGCGCCGCTCCCACAGGCGGTCCTCGATGCGGCTGCCGGACTCGGACAATCGCTTGGCCAGCTTGGCGAGCGTGTCCGCGTCGGCCTGATGGCGGGCGCGGGAGATGAATCGGTTGCGACGCATGGGGCGTTCCGGTTTTGGCAGTTGCCATTATCCACATCCGGCCCGGCGTCCCCGGGTCAGCGTCTCGGCCCGGCGTGGACGTTTCAGTGCCTGAAGCGCGTTCCGCAATGTGAAATTACGCCTTGTGCGGGGCAATACTCCCCGTTTCAGAAGTGAGAAAGTGTTTTCGTATCATGGAATAAGATGCATAATATGTTGAACTAAAATGATAAAAAATATTGTCTTATATATGATATGAGACTTGCTGCAGCGCGCCGGATTCCCTAGCATCCTCGTCATCGATCCGGTCGGCATGGCTACGCGGCGGACCCGGTCGATGAGAGCCCTCCCGTTACCTGATGATGGAGAACCCATGACCGCTCGCAAGCAAGAGGCCCAGCGCCTGCAAAAGGAATGGACCGAGAATCCGCGCTGGAAGGGAATCCGCCGCGGCTACGGCGCCGAGGACGTCGTTGCCTTGCGCGGCTCGGTGGCTTTCGAGTACACGCTGGCACGGCGCGGGGCCGAGCGGTTGTGGCAGATGCTCAACGAGGAGCCTTTCGTCAGTTCGCTGGGCGCGTTGACCGGCAACCAGGCCATGCAGCAGGTCAAGGCTGGGCTGCGGTCGATCTACCTGTCGGGCTGGCAGGTGGCGGGCGATGCCAACCTGGCGGGCGAGATGTACCCGGACCAGTCGCTGTACCCGGTGAACTCGGTGCCATCGGTGGTGTCGCGGATCAACAACGCGCTGACCCGGTGCGATCAGATCCAGTGGATGGAAGGGAAAAATCCCGGCGATCCTGGATACATCGATTATTTCGCTCCGATCGTCGCCGACGCCGAGGCCGGATTCGGCGGCGTGCTGAACGCCTTCGAGCTGACCAAGGCGCTGATCGCCGCTGGCGCGAGCGGCGTGCACTTCGAAGACCAGCTCGCTTCGGTCAAGAAGTGCGGTCACATGGGCGGCAAGGTGCTGGTGCCGACGCGCGAAGCGGTCGAGAAACTGGTGGCGGCACGACTGGCAGCGGACGCGTTGGGCGTGCCGACCTTGTTGATCGCGCGCACGGACGCCGAAGCGGCCGATCTGCTCACCTGCGACGTCGACGAGAACGATCGGCCGTTCCTGACCGGCGAGCGCACGGTCGAGGGCTTTTATCGCACCCGGGCGGGCCTGGAGCAGGCCGTGGCGCGCGGCCTGGCTTACTGCCCGTACGTGGATATGGTGTGGTGTGAAACCGGCAAGCCGGACCTCGCGTACGCCAAGGCCTACGCGGAGGCGATCCATCGCCAGTTCCCGGGCAAGATGCTCGCCTACAACTGCTCGCCCTCGTTCAACTGGAAAAAGCATCTGGACGACGGCACCATCGCGCGCTTTCAGCGCGAGCTCGCTGCGATGGGGTACAAGTACCAGTTCATCACGCTGGCGGGCTTCCACAGCCTGAACTACTCGATGTTCAAGCTCGCGCACGGTTTTTCGCGCCACCAGATGAGCGCCTTCGTCGAACTGCAGGAAGCGGAGTTTGCAGCCGCCGAGATGGGCTTTACCGCCGTCAAGCACCAGCGCGAAGTGGGAACAGGCTACTTCGATGCGGTCACCCAGACGGTGCAGCGCGGCCAGTCTTCCACGACGGCCTTGTCCGGGTCCACTGAAGACGAGCAGTTCTTCGCCACGACCGGCAAGCGAAAGGCTGCCTGAGCAAGCGTCTCGCTCTTCGTTGTGCGAAAGCAACGTGTGGTTGCATCGCGTCTTGTGAAGGGCAAGATGGCGCCCTATGCTGCGCCGCTCTTCGAGAATTGCGCGCGAGCGCCGGAGGGAGACGGGCGGGGCGAGGAACCTGGGGACGCCTCCAGAACAACACGAAGATAGAATACGAAGACTTTGGAGCCGCCTTAAGGCGGCTTTCTTTTGCCTCGGGTTTACACAGACTACTTCGGCCACGAGCTGACCGGGCGTTCCTCCGTTGCCTCGGCCCACGATCAACCTGGCCCTGCAGGGTGGGGGCGCCCTGGGCGCGTTCACCTGGGGGGTGCTGGAGCGTCTGCTCGAAGAGCCACACCTGAAGTTCGAGGCGATCAGCGGATCCAGCGCCGGGGCGATGAACGCCCTGGCGCTGACGCAAGGGCTGGCCGAGGGCGGCGCGGAGGGCGCCCGGCAAAAGCTCGAAGCATTCTGGACCGCGGTGGGCGGCGCCTCCTACCCGGTACAGGCCTCGCCCGCGAGCGAACCACCCACCGGGCTGATCGCGACGCCCTCCAAGTTCCTGCTCGGGCTGACTCGGTTTTTCTCGCCCTATCAGCTCAATCCGTTCGACATCAATCCGTTGCGTTCGATCATCGAGCGTCTGTTCGACTTCGAGCGCATCCGCCAGGCCAGCCCGGTGCGCCTGTTCGTCGGGGCGACTCAGGTGAAAACCGGGGCGCTGCGGGTGTTCCGCGAGCACGAACTCACGGCCGAGCATCTGCTGGCTTCGGCGTGCCTGCCGGCGCTGAATCAGGCCGTGCTGGTCGAGGGCGAAGCGTACTGGGACGGGGGCTACACCGGCAATCCGGCCGTCTATCCGCTGATCCACGAATGCCACAGTCCGGATCTGCTGATCGTGCTGCTGCTGCCGCTGCAGCGGCCTGCCACGCCGACCAGCGCCGATGCGATTCGCTCGCGCCTGACCGAAATCCACTTCAACACGGCGTTCCTGACTGAAATGCGCGATATCGCACTGAGCCGGCGCGCGGCACTGCGGTCCCGGATGCTGCGCGGCCGGTTGGAGCAGCGGCTGACCGGTCTGAATCTGCACCTGATCGAGGCCGACGAGAAAGTGAGCCAGCTGAATGTTGAAAAGACGCTGAACACCAGTTTGCCGTTCCTGCTGCGGCTTCGGACCGAGGGCCGCACGCAGACCGACGTCTGGCTCTCGCAAAATGGCGCCTCGCTGGGACGGCGCTCGACGCTGGACCTGGCTCGATTTTGCGTGTAATCGGAGCCGGGCCGGACGGGGATCGCTCCACAATATACTGATCGCGGTACGGACTGCGGCGCGAAGCGGCGAAAAGGAGACCAGCCATGGCCAAGGCATTGAGCGCGGTTCTGTTCGATCTGTACGGAACCCTGCTTGACGTGCATTCGGTCGCCGCGCGAGCCGACCAGCTGTTTCCCGGCCACGGGTCGGTGCTGTCGCAACTGTGGCGCGACAAGCAGCTCGAGTACTCGCGCCTGCGCACGATGTCGAGCCGCTACGTGCCGTTCACGCAGGTGGTGGAAGACGCGCTGCAGTACGCCTGCGATGCCCTGCATCTTCCGCTGGACGCAGCCGGCTGCGGGCTGTTGATGCACGAGTTCACGCAGCTTGCGCCCCATCCCGACGCCATTCCGGCCCTCAAGCGCCTGGTGGCGGCCGACGTGACGGTCGGCGTGCTGACCAACGGCGACCCCGGCCAGCTCGAGGACGCGCTGCACGGCGCCGGCCTGGACGATTTCTTCGACGTGCTGCTGTCGGCCGACCAGGCGCGCGCGTACAAGACAGCGCCGGCCGTGTACGAACTCGGTCCGATGACGCTTGGCCATGCGGCCGCGGAGCTGCTGCTGATCAGCAGCAACGGATGGGATGCGATCGGCGCCAAGTGGTACGGTTATCGCAGCTACTGGGTCAATCGTTCGGCCGCGCCGATGGAACGGCTCGGCAGCCGGCCCGATGGCACCGGTCGCACGCTGAACGACGCGGTCGATTTCGCACTTCAGTTGCTCGCGGGAGGCAAGCCATGACGGGTCAGGCAGGGGTGGTCGTCAAGGGGCCGATCAAGCCGGGTTTCGACGCCGTCCTGACTGCGGAAGCGCTCCAGTTCCTGGTCAAGCTGCATCGCGCGTTCGAGCCGCGCCGCCGCCAGCTGCTGGCCTTGCGCGCCGAACGGGCAGCGCAGATGGACCGCGGGCAGCGGCCGGATTTCCCGGCCGAGACGCGCCCGGTGCGGGACGGCGCCTGGCGCGTGGCGGCGCTGCCCAAGGCGCTCGAATGCCGGCGAGTCGAGATCACCGGACCGGTCGAACGCAAGATGGTCATCAACGCGCTGAACTCGGGCGCCGATGCCTACATGGCCGACTTCGAGGACAGCAACACGCCGAACTGGGACAACCAGATTGAAGGTCAGATCAACCTGATGGATGCGATCCGCCGCCGCATCTCGTTTTCCTCGGCCGACGGGCGCGTGTACCGGTTGAACGAAAAGACCGCAGCCCTGCTGGTGCGGCCGCGCGGCTGGCACCTGGAAGAGAAGCACGTTCTGATCGACGGCGAACGCATCTCGGGCGGCTTGTTCGATTTCGGGTTGTTCATGTACCACAACGGAGGCGAGCTCGCCGCGCGCGGCCAGGGTCCCTTCTTCTATCTGCCGAAGGTCGAGTCGTACCTGGAGGCGCGCCTGTGGAACGACGTGTTCGTGCTGGCGCAGGACGAGCTCGGTATCGCCCGCGGGACGATCAAAGCGACCGTGCTGATCGAGACGGTCGTGGCGGCGTTCGAGATGGACGAGATCCTGCACGAGCTGCGGGAGCATTCGGCCGGACTGAACGCGGGCCGGTGGGACTACATTTTCTCCTGCATCAAGAAGTTCCGCAGCGACTCACAATTCTGCCTGGCCAACCGCGCGCTGGTCACGATGACGGCGCCGTTCATGCGCTCCTACGCGCTGCTGTTGCTGAAGATCTGCCACCGGCGCGGGGCCCCCGCCATGGGCGGCATGAGCGCGCTGATCCCGATCAAGAACGATCCGGCCGCCAACGAGCGCGCACTGGCCGGGGTGCGCGCCGACAAGGCGCGCGAGGCGGGCGACGGCTACGACGGCAGCTGGGTCGCGCATCCGGGGCTGGTGCAGGTCGCGATGCTCGAGTTCACGCGCGTGCTGGGCGATCGGCCCAACCAGATCGACCGCCAGCGCGACGACGTCCGGGTCAGCGCGGCCGATCTGCTGCGCTTCGAGCCCGAGACCCCGATCACCGAGGCCGGGCTGCGGATGGACATCAACGTCGGCATCCACTATCTGGGCTCATGGCTCGGCGGCAACGGCTGCGTGCCGATCCACAATCTGATGGAGGACGCGGCCACGGCGGAGATTTCGCGCTCGCAGGTGTGGCAGTGGATCCGCTCGCCCAAGGGGCGGCTGCAGGACGGCCGCAAGGTCACGGTCGAGCTGGTGCGCGCGCTCATTCCGGAGGAGCTCGCCAAGGTCAGACAGGTGGTTGAGGGCGACCCGGCCAACTACGACCGGGCCGCACGGATCTTCGAGAGCATGTCGACCAGCGAACAGTTCGCCGAGTTCCTGACCCTCGCCCTGTACGAAGAGCTGGAGTAAAGGCGAAGACGATTGCCCAGGGGTGAAGATGAGCTCCGATGTGGCTCCCCTCTCCCCTTTCTTTACATTGGCTGGGGGAGCACGAGGGGGCTTGCCCAGCCCCCTCGTTCTCTTCCTCCTAGCCCTTTTCCGGCCGAAGGCCGGAAAAGGGGCTGGGGGTGAGGGGCCGTTAGGGTCCCTTCCACCTAACTTCCTACTTCACCATGGTTTTCAGGTTGTCCAGACCGGCCCGGTAGACCCCGCGCATCGTCTTGAGCGCGTCGGCGTCCGGCGTGCCTTCCTTGGCCTTGAAGTGCGAGGTCCACAGCACGATCGAGCCGGACCCGTTGGGTTTGACCTGCAGCGTGGAGACGTAGTCGGTGACCGGCAGCGGGCTGTCGTTGATGCGGTAGGTGTAAGAGAACACCTTCGCCTGGTACCGTACCAGCGTTTCGTTGATCTTGCCGCCGTCCTTCAGGGTCAGCACCCGGATGGTATTGCGCGTGTTGCCCTTGCCCGCGGTGATCTCGGTGCTGGCAACCGCGGGGTGCCAGTTCTGCCACCCGTTGAAGTCCTTGATCACGTCCCAGACCTTCTCGGGAGGAGCCGACAACTCGACCTTCTCCTTCAAGGACAGCACGTTGGCGGCAAAACCGCTCGTTGCGCACAGTGCGGCGGCTAAGGCCACGGCGGCGCGACGGACAAACGACAAAGTCATTGGAGGTCTCCTGTTATGGTTTTCTTGCCCGCGCCGGTCGACGCGGGGACGTACAGGCCGTAAATTGTACGAGGTCGGGACCTGCCGGAAGGAACGGCTTTGCGGCGACGGGCGTTCCTGCTGTCTGCACTGGGTGGAGCCGGGGCGCTGATCGTCGGCTGGGCGGTCGCGCCCCCCGCGAGCCGGCTCGGTAGCGCATCGCCGACGCAGCCGGTCGCTCTGAACGGCTGGGTCCGGATCGAGGCGGACGGAGCCGTCGGCGTGGTCGTTCCCCGCAGCGAGATGGGGCAGGGCGTGTTCACGGCCCTTGCGATGCTGGTGGCCGAGGAGCTCGAGGTGCCGCTGGCGCGTGTGCGCGTCCTTGCCGCTGCCGACGATTCGATCTACGCCAACGTCGCGGTGATGGCGCAGAACATGGCGTTTCACCCCGACCGGGCCGACGCGCTGGGCCCGCGCCTGGCGCAGTGGTTCGCTTCCAAGGTCGCGCGCGACATGGGCCTGCAGATCACCGGCGGCAGCTCCAGCGTGCGCGATGCATGGCTTCCGATGCGCCAGGCCGGCGCGGCCGCCCGCCAGATGTTGATCGAGGCCGCTGCCCGGCGCTGGGGCGTGCCGGCCGCGGCTTGTCAGGCCCGGGAGGGGGCGGTCACCGACGGCACGGGGCGCGCGTTCGGTTACGGCGAATTGGCGGCCGCGGCAGCGCAGCTTGCGCCGCCCGCCGCGATCGAGCTGAAACCGCCCGCCCAGTTTCGGCTGATCGGCCGTTCGGTCCCGCGCATCGACAGCGCCGACAAGGTGAGCGGGCAGGCCGAATACGGCATCGACGTGCGCCAACCCGGGATGCTGCACGCGGCCGTTCGCAGCTGCCCCCTGTTCGGAGGGCAGTTGCGCTCGTTCGATCCAGGCAAGGCCGAAAAAATGCCGGGCGTGATTCGCATCTCCCGTTACCAGGGCGGCGCCGGCGGCGCACCGGGGATCGCGGTGGTCGCCCGCAGCACCTGGCAGGCCCAGCAGGCGCTGGCGGCGGTCCGCACCGACTGGGACTTCGGCGATGACGATCCGCCGGACGGCGACCGGCTGTTTCAGCAGATGCGTCAGGCCCTCGATCGCCCGGGCGGCTGGGTGTTTTTCGAGCGCGGCGATGCGATCGGGGCGCTGCAATCGGCGCCACGGGTCGTGCAGGCGCAGTACGAGGCGCCCTGGCTGGCGCACGCGACGATGGAGCCGATGAACTGCACGGCGCAGTGGGTGGACGGGCGGCTGAAACTGTGGGCGCCGACGCAGGCCGCCAGCGTTGCCCGGCGCGTGGCCGCGCGTTACAGCGGCCTGGCCCTGAACCGGATCGACCTGACCGTCACGCAGCTCGGGGGCGGCTTCGGCCGGCGTCTGGAAAGCGACTATCTGGTGCCGGCCATCGAGCTGGCGTTGCAGCTCGCGCCCGCTCCGGTGCAGGTGTTGTGGTCGCGTGAAGAAGACTTCGGCCACGACTTCTACCGGCCGGCGGCCGCGGCGCGCTTCCGCGCAGGCATCGACGCGGCCGGGCGCGCATTCGCCTGGGTCAGTCGGACCGCATCGGATGCGATCGGACCGCAATTTCTGCGGCGGGCATTTCCGCTCATGCGGCTGGAGCCGCCCGATGCCACCACCGCCGAGGGCCATTTTGACCAGGCGTACGAATTCGAGCTGCGGCACTGCAGCCACGTTCGCGTCGCCTCCAGGGTGCCGATCGGCAACTGGCGCTCGGTCGGTCACTCGCACAACGCTTTTTTCACCGAGTCGTTCATCGACGAGCTGGCGCACGCCACCGCGACCGACCCGCTGCAGTTTCGGCTGTCGCTGCTGCAACGGCATCCCCGTCATCGCAAGGTGCTCGAACTGGCGGCGCAAAAGGCCGATTGGGGTGGTGCGCTGCCGGCCGGGCGCGCCCGTGGCCTGGCGCTGCACGAGTCGTTCGGCTCGATCGTGGCCGAGGTGGCCGAGGTCTCGATGCAGGACGGGCGCCCGCGCGTGCACCGCGTGGTGTGCGCGATTGACTGCGGCACGGTGGTCAATCCGCAACTGGTCGCGCAGCAGATGGAAGGCGCCGTGATCTTCGGTTTGAGCGCCGCCCTTGGCGAGCGCATCACGATCCGCGAGGGGCGCGTGGAGCAGAGCAACTTCCCGCAGTACCCGGTGCTGCGGATGGACCAGGCGCCGACCGTCGAGACCCACCTGGTTCAGAGCGACCGCCCGCCCGGCGGAGTGGGCGAGCCGGGAACGCCGCCCATCGCGCCGGCGCTGGCGAACGCCCTCTTCACCCTGACCGGGGAGCGGCGGCGCTCGCTGCCATTCAGCGCCGGCTGATCGTGCGCGTGCTCCAATGAAAAGGGGCGCTTGAGCGCCCCTTTTGCCATTGCGAACCGGCCTTGCCTGTTACTGGATCTTCGCCTTCTTCTTCAGCTCTTCGGCGAAAGCCTGCGCCTGGCGGTTCTGGATCGATTCGCTGATCTGGCCTTTGACCTGGTCGAGCGCCGGAAACTGGGTCTGGCGCACATCTTCCAGCAGGATCACGTGGTATCCGAACTGCGTCTGCACCGGCACTTCGGTGTACTTGCCCTTCTCGAGCTTGATCATCGCGTCGGAGAAGGTCTTCACGTACGCGCTCGGCGCGGCCCAACCCAGGTCGCCGCCGCGGCTGCCCGAGCCCGGGTCCTTCGATCTCTTGGCGAGGTCCTCGAACTTGGTTCCCTTTTTCAGCTGCTCGATGACGTCCTTGGCCTCGTCCTCCTTCTCGACCAGGATGTGACGCGCGTGATACTCCTTGTCGCCCTGCGAGGCCTTCTGCTTGTCATACTCGGCCTGCACCTGCTCGTCGGTGACAGGGTGCTTTTTCTGCTCGTCGCGGAACAGGTTCTGGATGATCGCGGTCTTGCGCACGAAGTCGAGCTGGAATTTCACGTCCGCCCGGTCCGGGATGCCGCGCTTGGTGGCCTCCTGCAGGAACACCTCGCGCTCGATCAGTTGTTCCTTGATCTTGTCGCGCAGCTCGGGCGTGTCGGGCTGACCGAGTTGCTGGACGAACTGGTCGACCGTCGCCTTCGTGATCGGCTTGTCGTTGACCATGGCCACGTTGCCGACGCTCGGGGCAGCGGCCTTGTCGGCCTTCGGCGGGGCGGTGTTGGGCGTGGGTGCGGCGTTCTGCGCAAGCGCCGATCCGGCAGCCAGGGCCGCAAGAAGAAATACGGTGATTCGGGGCATCAGGATGACTCTCGGGATGGAGGTGGATTGTTCCCTGCCGCCGCCGCCTCCTCGGGGCTGAGCAAGGTCATCGCCAGCGCGTGGATACGGCGCGGGATCAGGCTATCCAGACAATCATACACCAGCCGGTGGCGCTGAAGTCGGGTCAGACCCGGAAAGCGGGGGCTGACCAGCCGCATCCGGAAATGGCGGGCGCCGTCCCGTGCGCCCGCGTGCCCCGCGTGCCGGTCGCTTTCGTCCTCGATCTGCAGGTCGATCGGATCGAGCGGCTGCAGCAGGCCGCGGATCGCATCGACGATCGCGTCAGCCATTGCTCGGTTCCTTCAAGTGCCGCGCGACATAAACGCCCGTGGAGATCGAGTAGACGATCGTCAGGCCCAGCAGTCCGAACGTCTTGAAGTTGACCCACGCGCCCGTGCTGAACTGGTAGGCGACCACCAGATTCAGGCAGCCCAGCACGAGGAAAAAGGCGGCCCACGCGATCAGCAGACGGTCCCACGCGACGGGGGGCAACTGCAGCTCACTGGAAAAGAGCACCCCCAGCAGGTTGCGCTTCCAGATCCACCGCCCGCCGGCCAGCACGGCGGCGAAGGCCCAGTAGAGGAGGGTCGGTTTCCACTTGATGAACCACTCGTTCTGCAACCACACCGTCAGGCCGCCGAAGACCACGATCAACACGGCGCTGAGCCAGACCGAGGCCGACACGGTGGCGCGCCGTATCAGCAGCCAGCCGACCTGGATCACGGTCGCGACGATCGCGCACGCGCTCGCCAGGATCACCGGCACCACGTCGGAGACGGCCTCGCCGGCGGCCGGCATTGTCCCGAGCAGGGCGGTGGCCCAGGCCTGCGCCATGTGCGGGGACGCTCTGGCAATCCGGAACACCGCGAAGAAAACGACCACGGGCAGCAGATCGAGCAATATCTTCAAGTTCGATTTCCGGCGGGAAAGCCTGGATTGACTCAGCGAACGGCCGCAGCGGCAGGCGGCTCTATGGCTCGAAGCTCGAAGCCCACGCTCGCACGCAGCCGCATTCTAGCCGGTTGGCCCTGGCCGATCCGGCACAATCACGCTTTCCATCGACATTCGGCGGCCGTGTCTTGGTGCCAGCGGACCGCCCGGACAGCAACCAATGAAGCGCTCGATCAAGCGGTGGGCCGCGCTGGCCTTGTTCGGTCTGAACCTGGCCGCTCCGGTGTGGGCGGAGCTGCCGGCCGGCGTCAGCCAGGGACCCTCGGTGGAGGGCATCACGGAGTACCGGCTGGCTAACGGACTGCGCGTTCTGCTGTATCCGGACCTGTCCAAACCGACGGTGACCGTCAACGTCACCTATCTGGTCGGATCGCGGATGGAAAGCTACGGCGAAACCGGGATGGCCCATCTGCTCGAGCACCTGATGTTCAAGGGCTCGACGCACTTTCCGGATCCGGACCGCGAGTTTTCCGCGCGCGGCTTTCGCAACAACGGATCGACCAGCTACGACCGCACCAATTACTTCTCGACCTTCCAGGCGAGCGACGACAACCTGGACTGGGCGTTGCGGCGCGAGGCCGATGCGATGACCAACTCGTTCATCGCCCGCAAGGATCTGGACTCCGAGATGACCGTGGTGCGCAACGAGTACGAGAAAGGCGAGAACGATCCGATCGACGTGCTGTTCAAGCGCCTGCTGTCGGCCATGTACGAGTGGCATTCGTACGGCAAGGAGACGATCGGCGCCCGCAGCGACATCGAGAACGTGCGCATCGAGAATCTGAAGGCGTTTTACCGGACCTACTATCAGCCCGACAACGCCGTGCTGATCATCGCAGGCCACTTCGAGATCGACCCCACGCTGCAGCTGATCGCAGACACGTTCGGCCGCATCGCACGGCCCAAGCGCGAGCTGCCGCCGCAATGGACGGTCGAAGCCACGCAGGACGGCGAGCGCAGCGTGACGGTGCGGCGCAAGGGCGACACCCAGATCGTGCTGGTCGGCTATCACATCCCGGCCGGCCGCAGCGCCGATACGGTCGCGTTGTCGGCGCTGGCCGATATCCTGGGCGAGACGCCCAGCGGCCGGCTGCACCACGAGCTGGTGGAAACGGGTCTGGCGGCGCAGGTGTTCGCCGATCCGATGTTCCTGCACGACCCGGGCGTGATCGTATTCGGCGCCATCGTCAAGCCCGGCGATTCGATCGAGCGGGCGCGCGACCGGCTGATCGACGTGGTCGAGCACTCGCTGGCGCAGAACGCCCCGACCCGCGCCGAGATGGATCGGATGCGCCGGTCCGAACAGACCGACGCCGAGCGGGCCCTGGCCGACCCTCAGGGTTTCGGCGTCACCCTGTCGGACTACATCGCGCAGGGCGACTGGCGGTTGTTTTTCCTGTTCCGCGATGCCACCGAGCGCGTCGAGGCCGCCGACGTGGTGGCGGCTGCGCAGCGCTACCTGAAACGCGACAACCGCACGGTCGGCATCTTCCTGCCGGAAAGCGCGCCCCAGCGCGCCGAGATCCCCGCCCCGCTGCCGGTGGAGGAGATGCTCAAGGACTTCGCTCCGCACGCGGCCACCGAGGCCGGAGAGCGCTTCGATCCGAGCCCGCAGAACATCGACGCCCGCACGAAGATCGTGCGCGCCGGCGATCTGAAGATTGCGCTGCTGCCGAAGAAGACCAAGGGCGGCACCGTCAACGTGGCGATGTCGTTTCAGTTCGGGGACCTGCAGACGCTGAACGGGCGGACGTTCGCGCGTGAATTGGCGCAGGACATGCTGGGTCGCGGCACCGTCAACCTGAGCCGGCAGCAGATCGACGACGAGTTCACCCGCCTGAAGGTCACCGGCGAGCTGATGAACTTCCAGGCCACGCGGGCGACCGTGGCCGGCGCCTTGAAGCTGGTCGAGTCGGTGCTCCAGGACGCGAGCTTTCCGCAAACGGAATTCGACCAGCTCAAACGCGAGCTGCTGACCAGTCTGCAAAGCAAGCTGGACGACCCGGCCGAGCGTGCACGCGACGCGATCCAGTCCCATTTCAATATCTATCCGGCGGGCGATCCGCGCCGCTACATTGCGCTGACCGAACGCATAGAAGGCGTCAAGAACACCACGCTCGCCGACCTGCACAGCTTCTTCGATCGTTTCTGGGGAACGGCGCGTGGCGAGATCGCGCTGGTGGGCGACTTCGACCCAGAGGCGATCGAGCCGCTGCTGGTGGAACGGTTCGGCTCGTGGAAATCGAAAGCGCCGTATCAGCGGCTGCTGAACGACGTGGCGGTGGTGCCGCCACAACGGATCTTCATCGACACACCCGACAAGGAAAACGCGTTCTACAGCACGCGCATCAACGTCGACATGCGCGACGACGACGCAGACGCGCCCGCGCTGGCGCTGGCCACCCGCATCATCGGCGGCGGCTCCGGCCTGCACAACCGGCTGGTCGATCGGATTCGCCAGAAGGACGGGCTGTCATACGGGATCGGGGCCGGACTGCGGATCAGCGGTCGCGACCGAGCCGGCTACTGGGCCGTTTCCGCGATCTCCGCGCCCCAGAACGTGAACCGGGTCGAGCAGGAGGTCAAGGAAGAGCTGGAGCGCGTGCTGCACGACGGCTTCACCGAGGACGAGATCCGTCAGGCCAAGCAGGGCTACCACCAGGAACACGTGCTGGGACGCTCCGAGGACGGCGCGCTGGCGGCCGGCTGGACCGGCAACCTGGATCTGGACCGCACCTACGAATTCAGCCGGCAGTTCGAAAGCCATCTCGACGCCGTTACCGCCGAGCAGCTGCTGTCGGTCGTTCACAAGTACCTGGATCTGTCGAAGATGA
>DASZFP010000214.1:0-5648 GCA_035939615.1 Burkholderiaceae bacterium
CAGATCGTGATCTCGCGCTCGGGCGAGGTGACGATCGTCGACGACAACGGGCGTGAGCGTGAGCGCCACAAGGTCCCGTATGGGGCGACGCTGAACGCGACCGACGGCAAGGCCGTGCGCGCTGGCGCCCAGCTCGCGCAGTGGGATCCGCTGACGCGCCCGATCATCACCGAGTACGGCGGCACGACGCGCTTCGAGAACGTGGAAGAAGGCGTCACGGTGGCCAAGCAGATCGACGAGGTGACCGGGCTGTCGACGCTGGTGGTGATCGACGCCAAGCGGCGCAGCGCCAGCGTAAAAGGCGTGCGGCCGCAGGTGAAGCTGATCAATGAGGCCGGCGAGGAGGTGCGGATCCACGGCACCGACCACGCGGTGACGATCTCGTTCCCGGTCGGCGCGCTGATCGTCGTGCGCGACGGCCAGCAGATCGCGGTGGGCGACGTGCTGGCGCGCATTCCGCAGGAGTCGCAGAAGACGCGCGACATCACGGGCGGTCTGCCGCGCGTGGCCGAGCTGTTCGAGGCGCGCTCGCCGAAGGACGCCGGCATGCTGGCCGAAGTCACCGGGACGGTCTCGTTCGGCAAGGACACCAAGGGCAAGCAGCGCCTGATCATCAGCGACCTGGAGGGCAAGGAGCACGAATTCCTGATCCCGAAGGACAAGCACGTGCTGGTGCACGACGGCCAGGTGGTGAACAAGGGCGAGCTGATCGTCGACGGTTCGGCCGATCCGCATGACATCCTGCGCCTGCTCGGCGTCGAATCGCTGGCGCGCTACATCGTCGACGAGGTGCAGGACGTGTACCGGCTGCAGGGCGTGAAGATCAACGACAAGCACATCGAGGTGATCGTCCGGCAGATGCTGCGCCGGGTGCAGATCGTCGACGCCGGCGACACGCCGTTCATCCCGGGCGAGCAGGTCGAGCGCTCGGAGCTGCTGGACGAGAACGACAAGGCGATCGCCAAGGGCGGACGGCCGGGGCTGTACGAGAACGTGCTGCTGGGCATCACCAAGGCCTCGCTGTCGACCGACTCGTTCATCTCGGCGGCCTCGTTCCAGGAGACCACGCGCGTGCTGACCGAAGCGGCGATCATGGGCAAGCGCGACGAGTTGCGTGGCCTGAAAGAGAACGTGATCGTCGGCCGCCTGATCCCGGCCGGCTCCGGGCTCGCCTATCACCGGGCGCGCAAGGAGAAGGAAGAAGCCGAGGCGGCCGAGCGCGAGGCCATGGCCGCGCTGGAGGCGAGCGGGCAGTCGCAGGTGCAGGAAGCCGCCGTCGACACAGCCGAGGGCGAGGGCACCGAAGCAGTGTCCGGGTCGTAGCCGAGCTGCCGCGCCCTCACCCCCTCCCCTCTCCCGCTTGCGCGGGCGAGGGGCGACCGATAGCCGCTCCCTATGCGGTGACGTACCGGGCGCGCTCTCTCCCCTCTCCCGCTTGCGGGAGAGGGGCGGGGGTGAGGGTGGCAAAATTGGCGGGGGGATCCAAACCATGACAATCCCATTACGGCGTCTCGGCGCTTCCGGCCCGCGCGTTTCCGCCGTCGGGCTGGGCTGCATGGGGATGAGCGCCTTCTACGGACAGCCGCCCGAGGAGGCCGAATCGATCGCGACGATCCGGCACGCGCTGGACCTGGGCGTCAACTTCCTGGACACCGCCGACGTGTACGGTCCGTTCGCCAACGAAGAGCTGGTCGGGCGCGCGATCCGCGGGCGGCGCGACGAGGTCGTGCTGGCCACCAAGTTCGGCATCGTGCGCGATCCGGCCAATGCCGCCGTCCCGCTGATCGATGGCAGCCCGCAGCATGCGCGCCAGGCCCTCGAGGCGAGCCTGAAGCGGCTGGGCGTGGACCATCTCGACGTGTATTACCTGCACCGGGTCGACCCGGCGGTGCCGATCGAGGACACGATGCGGGCGCTGGCCGATTTCGTGCGCGCGGGCAAGATCCTGCACGTGGGCCTGTCGGAGGCGTCGGCGCAGACGCTGGAGCGGGCCTGCCGGGTCCACCCGGTCACGGCGCTGCAGTCCGAATATTCGCTGTGGACGCGCGATCCGGAACGGGGCGTGCTGGCGGCCTGTCGGCGCCTGGGCGTGGGGTTCGTGGCCTTCAGCCCGCTCGGGCGGGGCTTCCTGAGCGGCCGCATCACACAGGTCGACGATCTGGACGCGGACGACTACCGGCGCCGCACGCCGCGCTTCCAGGCCGACAATCTGCGCGACAACCTGGGCCTGCTGCGCGAGCTGGAGGCGATCGCCGGCGAGGTCAGCGGCACCGCGGCCCAGGTGGCGCTGGCCTGGGTGCTGGCCCAGGGCGACGATATCGTCCCGATTCCGGGCACCAAGAAGCGCGGCTACCTGGAGCAGAACGCGGGCGCGGCCGCCATCCGACTGAACGCCGAGCAGCTGGCACGCCTGGACATGGCGTTTCCGCCCGGAGCCGCCGCGGGCGATCGCTATCCGGAAGCGACGATGAAAACGGTCAACCGGTAGAGGGGCGTCTGCCGCCGGTGCGTTGACCCCCGGGCAAGCGCTCGGCTACAATGGAAGGCTTCGCGAAGGTCGACGAAGGTCCGGTTGTGCGCGCCGCGTGCACGGCCCATGTGCACGAAACATGCACGATAGCGGGACCGCCAGACCGGGATTTGGCCAGGAAAGCCGGAACATGCCGACGATCAACCAGCTGGTACGCAGGGCACGCGAGAGCGCGCGGGCCAAGAGCAAGAGTCCGGCGCTGCGGGGCTGCCCGCAGCGGCGCGGCGTGTGCACCAAGGTGTACACGACCACGCCGAAAAAGCCCAACTCGGCGCTGCGCAAAGTCGCCAAGGTGCGGCTCACCAACGGGTTCGAGGTGATCTCGTACATCGGTGGCGAAGGCCACAACCTGCAGGAGCACTCGGTCGTGCTGATCCGCGGCGGCCGCGTGAAGGACCTGCCGGGGGTGCGCTACCACATCGTGCGCGGATCGCTGGATACGCAGGGCGTGAAGGACCGCAAGCAGGGCCGCTCCAAGTACGGAGCAAAGCGGCCGAAGTCGGAGTAAAGCCGAAGTAAGTCGGGGCCCGTCATCATGGGGCCCGCCCGTGCGGACGAGCACCAGGCAGCAATGCGAGCAACCGGGGCCGGTCCGCGAATCGACTGAAGAGAGAGGTATCGAATGCCGCGTCGTCGCGAAGTTCCGAAGCGCGAGATCCTGCCGGATCCGAAGTTCGCCAACTCGGACGTGACCAAGTTCATCAACGTGATCATGCTCGACGGCAAGAAAGCCGTGGCCGAGCGGATCGTGTACGGAGCGTTCGCGCAGATCGAGCAGAAAAGCGGCAAGAACCCGGTGGAGATTTTCACGCAGGCGCTGGGCAACGTGAAGCCGTCGGTCGAGGTCAAGAGCCGTCGGGTCGGCGGGGCCAACTACCAGGTGCCGGTCGAAGTGCGCCCGGTGCGCCGCATGGCGCTGGCGATGCGCTGGTTGCGCGAGGCGGCCAAGAAACGCGGCGAGAAATCGATGCCGCTGCGCCTGGCCGGTGAGCTGATCGAGGCTTCGGAAGGGCGCGGCGGCGCGATGAAAAAGCGCGAGGAAGTGCACCGGATGGCCGAAGCCAACCGGGCCTTCGCCCATTTCAGATTCTGAGCTGGTGAACGCAATGGCCAGAAAGACCCCAATCGAACGTTACCGAAACATCGGTATCTCCGCACACATCGACGCCGGCAAGACGACGACGACCGAGCGCATCCTGTTCTACACCGGGGTCAACCACAAGATCGGCGAGGTGCACGACGGGGCCGCGACGATGGACTGGATGGAACAGGAGCAGGAGCGCGGCATCACGATCACCTCGGCCGCCACCACCTGTTTCTGGAAGGGCATGGACCTGTCGCTGCCGGAGCACCGGATCAACATCATCGACACCCCGGGCCACGTCGACTTCACGATCGAGGTCGAGCGCAGCATGCGCGTGCTGGACGGCGCCTGCATGGTGTATTGCGCGGTCGGCGGCGTGCAGCCGCAGTCGGAGACGGTCTGGCGCCAGGCCAACAAGTACAAGGTGCCGCGCCTGGCCTTCGTGAACAAGATGGACCGCACCGGCGCCAACTACTTCAAGGTCTACGAGCAGATGCGGATGCGCCTGAAGGCGAACCCGATTCCGATCCAGGTTCCGATCGGCGTCGAGGAGAACTTCCGCGGCGTGGTGGACCTGGTGAAGATGAAGGCCATCCTGTGGGACGAGGCCAGCCAGGGCATGAAGTTCACCTACACCGACATCCCGCCCGAGCTGGCCGAGACGGCTGCCGAGTGGCGCGAGAAGATGGTCGAGGCCGCGGCCGAAGCCAACGAAGAGCTGATGAACAAGTACCTGGAGTCGGGCCAGCTGACGGAAGCCGAGATCAAGTCGGCGCTGCGCGCGCGCACGATCGCCCACGAGATCACCCCGATGCTGTGCGGCTCGGCCTTCAAGAACAAGGGCGTGCAGGCGATGCTGGACGCGGTGATCGACTACCTGCCCTCGCCGGTCGACATTCCCCCGGTCAAGGGCATGAGCGATCGCGATCAGCAGATCAGCCGCGCCGCGCGCGACGACGAACCGTTCGCCGCGCTCGCCTTCAAGATCATGACCGATCCGTATGTCGGACAGCTCACGTTCCTGCGCGTGTACTCGGGTGTGCTGTCATCCGGCGACACGATCTACAACGCGGTCAAGGGCAAGAAGGAACGCGTCGGCCGCATCCTGCAGATGCACGCCAACCAGCGCGACGAGATAAAAGAGGTGTTCGCGGGCGACATCGCCGCCGCGGTCGGCATGAAGGACGCGACCACGGGCGACACGCTGTGCGATCCGAACAAGATCATCACGCTGGAGCGGATGACGTTCCCGGAACCGGTGATCTCACAGGCGGTCGAGCCCAGGACCAAGGCCGACCAGGAGAAAATGGGCGTGGCGCTGAGCCGGCTGGCGCAGGAGGACCCCTCGTTCCGCGTGCACACCGACGAGGAGTCCGGACAGACCATCATCTCCGGCATGGGCGAGCTGCACCTGGAAATCATCGTCGACCGGATGAAGCGCGAGTTCGGCGTCGAGGCTTCGGTCGGCAAGCCCCAGGTCGCCTTTCGCGAGACGATCCGCAGGACGGTCGAAAGCGTCGAGGGCAAGTTCATCAAGCAGTCGGGCGGCCGGGGCCAGTACGGGCACGTGGTGCTGCGCCTGGATCCGCAGCCGCATGGCACCGGTTACGAGTTCGTCGATGCAATCAAGGGCGGCGTGGTGCCGCGCGAGTACATTCCAGCCGTGCGGAAGGGCATCGAGGAGACGCTGAAAGCGGGCGTGCTGGCCGGCTACCCGGTGGTCGACGTCAAGGTGACCTTGCACTTCGGCTCGTACCACGAGGTCGATTCGAACGAGAACGCGTTCAAGATGGCCGCTTCGATCGGTTTCAAGGACGGCATGCGCGCAGCCAGCCCGACCCTGCTGGAGCCGATCATGGCGGTGGAGGTCGAGACGCCCGAGGAGAAGATGGGCGACGTGATGGGTGACCTGTCGTCGCGCCGGGGCGTGATCCAGGGCATGGACGACATCGCGGGCGGTGGCGGCAAGGCGGTGCGCGCCGAGGTACCGCTGGCCGAGATGTTCGGCTACTCGACCACGCTGCGCTCGCTCAC